>NZ_SRID01000113.1 GCF_004684805.1 Streptomyces palmae | reverse complement strand
GTCCGCAAGCTCGCCAAGGACCTGGGCATCGACCTGGCCACGGTCACCCCGACCGGCCCGGACGGCACCATCACCCGCGAGGACATCCACGCCGCCGCGGCCCCGGCGCCGACCGCGAGCGCCGCGTCCCCGTCAAGGGCGTCCGCAAGGCCACCGCCCAGGCGATGGTGAACAGCGCCTTCACCGCCCCGCACGTCACGGAGTTCGTCACCGTGGACGTGACCCGGACGATGAAGCTGGTCCAGGACCTCAAGCAGGACCCGGACATGGCGGGGCTGCGGGTCAACCCGCTGCTGCTGGTCGCCAAGGCCCTGCTGCTGGCCATCCGGCGCAACCCGGAGGTCAACGCGTCCTGGGACGAGGCCAACCAGGAGATCGTCCACAAGGACTACATCAACCTGGGCATCGCCGCGGCCACCCCGCGCGGCCTGATCGTCCCGAACATCAAGGACGCGGGCGCCAAGACCCTGCCGGAGCTCTCCCAGGCGCTCTCCGACCTGGTCGCCACCGCCCGCGAGGGCAAGACCAGCCCGGCGGACATGTCCGGCGGCACGGTCACCATCACCAACGTCGGCGTCTTCGGCGTCGACACCGGCACGCCCATCCTGAACCCCGGCGAGTCCGCGATCCTCGCCTTCGGCGCGATCAAGCTCCAGCCGTGGGTCCACAAGGGCAAGGTCAAGCCGCGCCACGTCACCACCCTGGCCCTCTCCTTCGACCACCGCCTGGTCGACGGCGAGTTGGGCTCCAAGGTGCTGGCCGACATCGCGGCCGTCCTGGAGAACCCGAAGAAGCTCATCACCTGGGGCTGATCGCCCGATCACTCAGGACCGCGGTCCGCCTGCCGCCCGTGCAGGCGGACCGCGGCGCGTCCGGACCCATCCCCGGTTCACCCGATCGGAGCAATCTCAGGGGCGGGGTGTTGCGCTCCGTGATGCCATCGGAAGGTAGGCCCAGAGGACCGACCCCTGGTCAGTACCTGAAAGGCGTTCCGATGGCCATCTTGTGCAGACCGGCAGTCGCGGTACCGGAACACGTGGTCACGCTGGAGGAAACTCTCGATCTGGCGAGGCGGATTCACGCCGATCACCCCCATCTCCCCCTCGTGCTGCGGCTCATCAGGCACACGGGCGTGGGCAAGCGCCACATCATCCGGCCCATGGCGGAGACCCTGGAGCACGACGGTTTTGAAATCAGGAACCGTGTGTACGAGGAGCACGCGAAGCAGCGTGTACCGGAGGTGGTCCGCCAGGCGCTGGCGAACGCGCGGCTCAGGACGGAGGACATCGACCTCATCGTCTACGTCTCCTGCACCGGATTCATGATGCCGTCCATGACGGCATGGCTGATCAACACCATGGACTTCGACCCGGAAACCCGGCAGTTGCCCATCGCGCAGTTGGGTTGTGCGGCCGGTGGGGCGGCGATCAACCGCTCCCATGACTTCTGTACGGCGCACCCTGACAAGAACGCGCTCATCGTGGCCTGCGAGTTCTGTTCCCTGTGCTACCAGCCGACGGACCTGGACGTCGGACAGCTGCTGTCGGACGGGCTGTTCGGGGATGGGATCGCGGCCGCGGTCGTACGGGGGGACGGTGGCAGCGGGATCAGGCTGGAGCGCAACGGATCGCATCTGGTGCCGGGCACGGAGGACTGGATCAGTTACGCGGTCAAGGCCACCGGCTTCCACTTCCAGCTGGACAAACGGGTACCGGGCACCATGGAGCAACTCGCCCCGGTACTCAGCGACCTGGCGGAAAGCCACGGCTGGGATGCCTCCGCCCTGGACTTCTACATCGTGCACGCGGGTGGGCCCCGGCTCCTGGACGACCTGGTCACCTACCTGAAGGTGCCGCCGGAGGTCTTCCGGTACAGCAAGTCCACCCTGACCGAATACGGCAACATCGCCAGCGCACTGGTGCTGGACGCCCTGGACCGGCTCTTCGAGCACGGCGAGATGACGGATTCCGCGCGTGGCATGATCGCGGGCTTCGGCCCGGGGATCACGGCAGAGATGACGGTCGGCACCTGGCAGGCCAACGGCGGCGTGGGCAGCGGCGGGGGAGGTGCGGACTGATGTCCGGCCACGACCAGAGCCGTGCGGCGACCGGCCAGTGCCCCGCGACCCGCTTCTACGCCGCGGACGACCTCCCAGCCCTGGACTTCGATCCGTTCTTCGGCGAACTGCTGCGGGGGGAGCGCGTAGCCCGGATCAGGATGCCGCACGGCGAGGGCGAGGCGTGGCTGGTGACCCGCTACGAGGACGTCAGGTTCGTGACGTCCGACCCCCGTTTCAGCCGCGCCGGGATCGTGGGCCGTCCCATCCCGAAGATGACCGGGCACATCGTCCCGCTGGACCGGGCGATCAGCTTCGCGGACCCGCCCGAGCAGGCCCGGGCGCGCGGGGTGGTCGCCGGGTGGTTCACCCAGCGCGCCGTCGACCGCCTGCGCCCGCACGCCCAGCAGATCCTGGACCGGCTGCTGGACGCCATGGCCGAGGACGGCGCCCCGGCCGACTTCATCCAATACGTCACGTCGCCCTTCCCGCTGGAGGTGATCAGCGAGTTGCTCGGCGTACCTGAGAAGGACCGGGCTCGGGCGCGCGACTGGGCGCAGACGATGCTGACGCGGGTACGCGACGAGGCAGCCGCCGAGCGGGTCAGGCAGACCAAGGAGGCCAGCACGGCCTACTTCCGCGCACAGATCGAGCGGCGCCGCGCCGAACCGCGGGAGGATCTGCTGAGCGTGATGGCGACCGCCGAGGGGGAGGGCCGGCTGGACGAGGCCGAGACGCTCGCGCTCACCAGCCTCATCCAGTTCAACGGCTGGCACGCGGTCCGCAACAACATCTCGAACATGATCTACGTACTGCTCACCAGGCCGGAGCTGGCGGCCCGGCTCCGGGCCGAACCCGACGTGGTGGGCCGGGCCGTGGAGGAGCTGCTGCGCTTCATCCCCCATAAGCACGGCCTCGGCCAGCCCCGTATCGCCACCGAGGACGTCGAGGTGGGCGGCGTCCTGATCCGGGCGGGCGACTGCGTCTACAACAGTTACGTGGCCGCCAACTGGGACGAGCGCGTCTACCCGGACCCGGACCGCGTGGACGTGGACCGCGAAGGGCCCCCTCACCTCGCCTTCGGTTTCGGCCCGCATGTCTGCGTCGGCCCGCTGCTGGCCCGTATGGAGGCTGAGGTGCTGCTGTCCACGGTGGTCACTCGGTTGCCGGAGCTGGAGCTGGCGGTACCGGCGGAGCAGGTGAAGTGGCAGACGGACGTACTGATCAGGGGTCCGGAGACGCTGCCGGTGCGGTGGTGAAACCGCCGTCCGGCGGCAGCTGTCTCTCGGCTGTGCTCAGCGCCCGAACCGCAGCGGGGTCAACTGTTCGATGTCATGGCGATGGCGCAGCTCCGCCACGGCCCCGCTGTCCACGCCGCCGGGCGCGTTGAGGATCTCCAACAGCTCTTCGAAATAGCGCTCGTGGCGGGAGGGCGGAGCGGACTGGAAGAACATCCGGGCGGGGCTGTCCGTGTGGTTGGCGAAGGCGTGCGGACAGCCCGGCGGTACGAACATCACACTGCCGGGCCCGGCCCGCTGCACCCGCTGCCCGTCAGCGGCCTGCCACTCTGCCCAGTCGTTCCCGTACCGTGCCTGCGGCTCGAAGGCGAGCACGTCCACTTCCCCCTCCAGGACGTAGAACAGCTCCTCGCTGTGCGCGTGGACGTGCGCGCCGACGTCGAACCCCGGCGGGACCAGCACCTCGAAACTGGACGCGGCGCGCGAGTGCTCCCCGGTGACCTTGAAGGTGACATGCTGCGGACCGGTCGAGATATGCCGCCCCGCACCGGGAGGGAGGATGAAGCCATCGGACATGGGACTCACGCTAAGCCGACTCGTCGTGATCCGCATCCAGGCGACTACGTACCGGAGTCGCGCTGCCGCGCGGCAGCGCGTGCGTGGAGGCACTCCGCGTAGAGCGCTCGCCCCCTGGCGCGTCCCTCTTGAGGTGCTACCCACAAACACGCCTGGCACCTCGAACGTCATCGCCCTGCTCGCCGACCGGGCACCGGGCCTGCTGAAGGCCCTGCGCGAGAACGGCCCCGAATACGTCCTGCTGGACGGCACCCTCGCCGAATGCGGAACGAGTCGGCCACAGCCGCGGCGACTACTCCCACAAGCACCGCCGTCACGGCGTGAACGTGCAGGTGGTCACCGACCCCACGGGTCAGGCGCTGTGGATCTCCCTCGGCTCTGCCGGGCCGGACCCACGACCTGACCGCAGCCCGCTCCCGCAAGATCATCCGGATCTCACGGTACAGGCAGCTCTCCCGCTGGACCGAGGACGGATGGTGCGAACGCCGCCGGAGCTTGCGACAAGTACGGGTTGAGGCCGCCATCGGGCGGTCCGGAGAGGGAGACTTCGTGGTACCCGATCACGACGACAGCGACAGCGATGCTCAGCTGATCCGTTCGGTGGACGACGCAGCGGCGTTCACGCCACTCGTGGAGAGGCATTCGTCCGCCCTGCACGGCTACTTCGCCCGGCGCGTGCCCGCCTCAGCCGACGACCTGCTGGCCGAGACCTGGCTGCAGGCGTTCGCCACACGGCGCACCTTCGACACTTCGCGCGGCTCCGCCCGGGCCTGGCTCTTCGGGGTGGCCCGCAACGTGCTGGCCGGGTATCTCCGACGCGCCGGACGGGAAGTGACCTCGCCGGCGCCCGCGGCCAGCGACCCGTGGCAAGCGGTAGACCAGCGGCTGGACGCGGCCGCGCTGGCTCCCGCGCTGCGCCGGGCACTGGCCGATCTGCCGATCGGCGAGCGAGAGTTGCTGCTGCTCGTCACCTGGGAGCATCTGACGCCGACTGAGGCCGCTGCGGTCGTCGGCATCCCGGCCGGTACAGCCCGCTCCCGCCTGCACCGCGCACGGGGCCGGTTGCGTGAACGGCTCGCACAGCCCCGCCCGGCACCGCGCCATATGACGGTCACCGGAGACCTGGCATGAACGAGAACATCCCCCCGCACACGAATCAGAAGGAACGGGCATGACGGAGCGACAGGAGCTTCTCGACTTCCCCGGCGCGGAGGCGCTCCAGGCCGCAGGCCACGTGGAGCCCCCGTCCGCACAGGCCCTCGCCCGGGCGATGGCGGCGGTCCGCGCGGCCGCCCAGGACGAGGCCGGCAGCGCCGCGGTGACCCCGTTCCGGCGCCGCCGCATCCGCGTCCTGTCCGGCCGACGGATCACGGCGACCCTACTGTCGGCAGCCGCGGTTGCGGCGGGTGTCGCGGTGTACACGGGTACGGGGGCGGGATCGACGGGCGCGGGAGCGACAAGCGCGCCGCACCGGACGACGACGGGCGTCACCGCCGCGACATTCCTCAACGACACCGCCGAAGTCGCCGCCACCACGCCGATCTCGTACGGGCCCTACTGGAAGATGCGGCTGAAGGCGTCGGACTCGAAGGGCACGTCCCGTACGTTCACCGAGTACATCTCACGGTCCGGTCACCACTCCGTCGTGGCCAACGGCCGGACCCACCACAAGCCCCTTGCGGGAACCTGGCGGCTGGGGCCCAAGCAGTTGGGCTGGAACGATCTGGACCGGCTGCCCACGGACCCGGTGGCGCTTCTCTCGCTCATGAACAGTTCGAAGGAGTACGCAGGCCAGAGCGCCTTCGTCCAGGCGGGCTCCATCCTCGGGTCCTCCCCCGCGAGCCCGCCTCTGCGGGCGGCCCTCTACAAGGCGCTGGCCCGCATGCAGGGCGTCAAGCTCGTCGGCACCGTCAAGGACGGTACCGGGCGCAGCGGTACGGAGCTGGTGTTCAACGGGGTCGCGAGCCAGGACCGCATGATTGTCGACCCCAGGACCGGCGTGCTCCTGGAGACCGTGAGCGTGCAGACCAAGGAATCGCTCCATCCGGTCAACCGTCTGACCTACCTGTCCGTGGGGCCGGCCACGAAGATCGGCTGACGCGTCAGGACACGCATGAGAAAACGGACCAGGACACGGACCAGGACACGGCTCAGAAAGCAGAAGACAGCGGACACAGCCGGGCGCTCCGTCGGACGACGACGGAGCGCCCGGCTGTTCCTTACGCCTGCGCTGCCGACCCCGTCATGGACCGCCCGCACCGCCACCGTTGCCCGCGGAGCAGCGCGAACGCCCCCGGCGCGTACGACAAGTACGGGGTGAGACCGCCGGGGAGCATCCGGCTCCCCGCGCCGGCGAACGGAGACTGATGATGAGCAGGATTGCGGGACGCGGGCGGCACCTCACGGTGGCCGTCACCGCGGTACTCGCCCTGGCAGCGTGCATGGGGATGACAGCGTCCGCGCAAGCCTCCACCCCGGCCCCTGCGGGCCCGGCCTGGACGGCCGAGACGGCACCGGTGGACGCGGGCAACCTCTACAGTGAGGCGCGCCTGGACGACCACACCACCTGGGCCGTCGGCACCAGTTTCACCACCAACGCGCCACTGCTGCTGAGCCGCGACGACACCAACGGCCAGGGCTGGCAGGAGGTCCCCCACCCGGGGGGCACCTCGACCAACTCCTGGTACAGCTCCGTCTCGGCCTCCTCCGCCCAGGATGCCTGGGTGGCCGAGGGCAGCACCGACAGCGGGAACGTGCCCGTCCACCACTGGGACGGCAGCACATGGCAGACCACGCAGGCGCCGGTCCCGAAGCACGTCGGCAACGCGACACTCCACCTCGCCGCCGTCTCCGCGACCGACGTCTGGGGCGCGGGCTGGTACTGGAGCGATGATGGGGCTGGAAACCAAACACTGCGCGGGATGCTGGATCACTGGGACGGCTCCGCCTGGACGTCCGTGGCGCTGCCGGCCGGGGCCGACGTCGCAAACTTCACGGCGGTGACCGCCACGTCCGCCAACGACGTGTGGGCCGTGGGACACTCCTCCGCGGACCAGCCGACGGTGCTGCACTACGACGGCAGTTCCTGGAAGCAGATGACTCTTCCGAAGGCCGGACTGTACGGGGAAATCCGCGGCATCACCGTCTCCGGTCCCAACGACGTGTGGGCCGTGGGCCGGGTGCTGACCAGCGAGACCGACAGTGGTCACGCGCTGGCGATGCACTGGAACGGCAGTTCCTGGTCGCGGGTGAAGACCCCGGCCGAAGCCGGTCCGCTCTCCTCGGTCGCGGAGACGCCGAACGGCATGCTCGCCGTGGGCCTGGACCATGACCAGGCGAAGGGGATCGCGCTGTACTCGACGGCAGGGAACATGCAGATGCAGACCCTGCCGCAGGTGTCCGGCGCCCCGGTCCAGCCCGCCTACGTCGATGCGGTCGGAGACAGGTTGACCGTGGTCGGGAGTGTCGCTCCCGCCGGGGCCGATCTGCCGGCGCCTGCGGTCCTCACCAGCAGGTGGTGACCGCACAGAAGCGCTGAACCGCCCCTGCCCGGCGACCTGGTGCCGTGGGGTGCGCTACGACCCGTGCCGGGCGGTGAGCCCGGCACGGGTCGAAGGCTCGGCGTCGACACCGGCACGCGTCGTGTACTTCTGCTTGACCCGCGCTGACCGCCGGCATCCCGAAGCCGCGTCGGCGCGGCTACCCCACCGGTGTGGCACGATGATCAGTAGGGCGCCGGCCGGAGAACCGCCAGCCGCGGTACGGCAGCCACAACGTGGATTCTGATTCGCACTCGGACACCGTGCTTCCACTGATCCCGGTAGCGTTCGGTATACGGCCTGAGTTACGGCCGCTTGGACCAGTCGATGGATACAGGTCCGTCAGCGAGCTTGGGGCCCTCGCATCCATACCAGCCGTGGAGGTCGCGACCGGCCTCTGCAGCGAACTCGGCGAGAGCCTGAAGTTTCTTGTTGGCTTCATTCAGTTCTGTGTCAACTACCACTGACGCATGCACAGTTACGGCGACTGCTCCCACCTTCAGTCTGCTTTCCACTGCCCCAGATTTGGTGGTGCATGGCAAATACAGATCGATCCATCCGGATTCCGTCATATAGCCCCATGCGTCGCCCAAGGTTACTGGAGTGTCAAACCTCTGCACCTTCTTGCGATGAGACTCGCTGAACGGTGCCTCTCGGTATTCGACAAATATCACTTCTTTGCCGGCCCAGAGATGGCAGGACCCGCTCTCTTTCGCCTCGTCAAAATTCTTCAAATATTCCCGGAACTTCTCGCCGCTCGCGGGGAACAAGGATGGCACGCTCTCCGCTGAAATACGGCCGTGGCAAACCCGCGCGGGGATCTCGATGGCTTCATCGCCCGACTCCTGCTCGTCGACCACCCACCATGCCCCGGCGCCGACAAGGAGCAGAGCGAGGCCGGCGCCCCATACCCTGCCACGCTTCCATGAGGGCGTCATTTCTGGTTCCTCCCGTGATCGTAGCCCCGGCGCACTTCCCTATGTATATCGTCGGCCGCGGTGCTGACGTCTTGGCTGTTGATGTCAAGGCCCTCTTTTCTGGCGGCCTCGTAGAATGCCTCCTTCGTGGCATCAGCGAGATCTTCGCGCCGACCGGCCATGTACTTTGTCCGTTCTTTTGCGATTTGCTCAGCCGCTTCTTCTTCGTCCACTTGATAATGGTCAAGAACTGCGTCCTGAACCTCCCCAATCGCCCAGCCGATTACCTCACCAGCTATCGGGTTTCGATTCCCGATCGGCTCCACGACTTTCTCTAGGATGAGCCCCGCCCATTCGACGCCAGTATCCAGCCTCTCGTTGAATTCCTTGGCCTTCTCTACACTGTCATCGGCTGCCGCGATGGCGTCGGCCCTGGCTTCGGTGGTGATGCCATAGACCTCTGATCCCGGGGCGGCGGCCACCAGGGCAACACGGTCGAGATCCAGATCCTCGCGGGTGTGTATCGCTTTCTGCATGGCCTCGGTGGTCACGGCCTGCTGGGCATGAGTGATGGACGAGTACGCATCGGGATCTTGCGCTGTCGCGTACAGGAACTCATGCAACTCGCTGCCTTCGCCGGTGAGATCACTCAGATCGGAGATTGCCCCGTCATGCCAGAAGTAACGGCTGTCATCGCCACCGGACACCGCCCGGTTGATGTCGCGCATGTACTCCGCCGACATGTTGCCCAGGCTGTCGGCGATCGGTGCCAGATCACCGTCCGGCTTGATGAGGTCGGCGTTGGTTCCGAGTCTCTTCACCACTGAGCGGAAGAGCTCCGCCTGCTCATCCGTATGCTCCACTGCCGGACCACCGGCGTCATACGCGCGGCCGGAAACGGCAGCTTCCAGCGCATGCCCGAGTGCGTCCTTGCCGGGTGTCGTGCTCTCATCGTCCGGCGCCTGGTGGCCATCAGCCTTGTCCGCGAACCAGATGCGGCGGTCGTCACCGTCCTTGTCGCCCAGGAAGTAATCGAAATTGCTGAGCTTGTCGAGGTCGCTGTCACCCCCGCCGGTGGAGCGGCGGAAGAACGCGGTCGATGCTTCCGGGCTGTGACCGAAGGCCTCCATGAGCCCGTTCATCGGGTCCCAGCCGTCTCCCTCCCCCTTGTCCAGATTGAGGCGGTAATCACCGTTGGCGGTGCTGTTCGGTACGGGCCACCACCCGTTGCTTTCGCGATCGAGCGTGACCATGTCCTGGCCGAGCGGAACGAGGAACCTCTTGTCGTACTCACCATGACGCAGCAACGTCCCGAGAACCTGATAACCCGTAGGCTTGAACTGGTTGTCCTTTAAGCCCAGGTCGAGCCGTTCGCGGCCGACCCGTTTGAGTTGCGACAGCCATGCCTCTCCGAGATGGTCCTTGCTCTCGCGGAAGGGAGTGTTCGGGTTCTCCTTGTGCGGCTGAGTTGCGGCCGCGAGCGCCACACCCATGCTGTCCTGAATGCTGTGAGCCAGCCGGAGTCGGGTCTTGTCGTCCCCAGCCGACGCACCGCTCACGATCTGAGCCTCGAAGATCAGCGCGTTCTTGGGGCCCAGAGCCTTGTAGAAGTCGGTGGCGAATTCCGGGTCCTTGGCGTTGTACGCGAGCAACTCCTGGAGTTGCGTGAGCTCCTTGGTGCTGAGCCTCTCGCCCTTCTTGGACTTCGCAAGGCTCTTTCTGGCGAGCTGGAGTGCCTGCTCAGCCTGGGCGTCGTCGAGGGATTCGTACTTCGCGTGACCGAAGTTGTGGGTGTCGTCGTCACCGTAGCTCTTGGTCAGAGCACGTACCACGGAGGTGTCGATCTCCTGGGCGTGGGCGATGAGACGGTTGATGCGGTCCTCGAAGCGCCGTGCCTTGTCAAGGTCTTTCTGAGTACGGTTGGCCTCCTGCCCAGGCCCACCGAGGTAGGCGCACGCCACCGTGCCGTCGTCCCGGCCCGTAACGCGTAGCCCCTGTTCCTTGGCCTCCACATCCACGATTTCCTTGAGCGATTTCTGGATCGCCACGAGGTCCTTGTGGGCATCCCGGAGGACGCTCCAGATCGACTTCGCCTCGGTGTGCGCGTCGCGGAACTCCTTGGCAGTCTTGCGCACAAAGGGCTTGGTGACGTCGGAATTCACACCCGCCCAGCGGGCCGCGTCTGACTGCTTCACCAGTCCGCCAGTGGCGTCCGCTGCCAGGGACTTGAGCTGCGTCACCATCTCCTTCCAGTCGTCGGCGGCATTCCCGAGGCTGGTGAAGGAGACGTGGTAGATGTCATCGAAGGTCAGTCCGGACATGACATACCCCCCCAACGTGAAGTATGGGTCCCTACTTGAAGTACTTGCCGATATCGGATGCCGATGAGGGGCTGCCATCCCACTCGAACATGGAAGCCGCGATCTTCGCGTCCTGGTGTGCGTGCGACTTCTTCGTGTAGTCCAGGTGATTCGAGATGCGAGCGCACGCCTGCAACAGGGTGTCGAGCTGGGTCTGCCAGACCGTGGCGGTAGTGGTCAGCGCATCGCCCATCGCGAAGCCGTTCGCGGTCAGCGTGCTCGCCGCCGTCAGCGTCGAGGCCTCGTCGGCTCCACGGGCGATGTCGCCCGCCTTCTTGAGCCGGCCGTGGAGTACAAAGGCTTCGTGGCCGACCCGCCCCAGATCGTCCCGGTGGACCACCAGGTCTCCCGAGCCACCGTGCCCCGGGGTGTCGTCGACGTGGTCCAGCCTGGTTTCCTGAGACCGGCGCTTGCCCGCCTCTGACTTCAGCTGCTCCCATTCATCCTTGAAGGACACCCTTCCCCCCTCCTTTGGCGATGCGGGCGGAGGACCGCGCATTGGCCCTGTCACACGGAACGTGGGCGACGCGACCTCCCCAGCCGCATCGACGCGCGACATCCCGCCTGCGCAACGGGTGTCGTGCCACGTCTGCCTGGCCCTTGGCTACCGCACCCCCGTAGTCACCTGTGCGTACACGACAGGTTACTGAGGATAGTCAGAAGAGCGTGTCGGCGGACATGGACACGCCGGACGAGTCCGAGCCCGTGCCGACCCGGCCGGGACTCCGTGGACAGGCCGGCTCCCGAGGAAGCAGTCATCCTCAGCCTTTGTGTCACGCCGTGAGCAGGTCTCCCGGTCCGTATGCCACCGGTAGCCCGGGGCAGCGGACACCGTTTCGGGAGACCGTCACCAGCAAGACCGGCTCGTCGTTGATCGCGTCCCGGTGCTTGTGGAGCGCTACCAGGTCGTGGCTGACGAAGGGGGAAACAATGGTCAGAAGTGCGTGGAGGTCGCCACCAACGTGCCCGGAGTCGTGGCGAGACGGGATTCCAAGGACCCGGCGGGTCCGATACTCCGCTTCGCGCCGGAGGCCTGGGCCGACTTCCACGTTAGCGCGCGGCGGGGCGAGTTCGACCCGCTCTGACCGCCGACATGGCGCGGCGATCAGTAAGACGCCGGCCGGAACACCGTCAGCCGTAGCACGGCGGCCACGATGAAAATCACCGGGAACGCAAACCACCAAGCGCGCAGAAAACGGTCCTTTACGAAGCACAAGGTCAGGACCGACGACACAGCACAGATCACCAGGGCCGTAGCCGAGCTGAAGGCCGAGAACCTTCTTGCCTCCCCGGGTTTCAGGGTCCCGTCAGAGTTGACTGCCAAAGCGTCGCGGATAAAGAAGATTGTCGCCCAGTGGCAGAGGATCAGTACGGCAGAACATACAAGAGCGACGACACGTGCCCGGATGCCACGCTTTCGCTTATGTGGCTGCGCAGTCTGTGCTTCATTGCTCACTTCAGTGCGTCCTTGGCGCACAATGGTGCATGGCGCGCCGCCGACCTGCCCACCCCTCGTGGTCATTGCGCGTACACGTCTCGTTACCCAGCATAGTCGGACGCGTGTTCTGCCGGGCCATACACGCGGGAGGAGCACCGGCTTCTCATGGGCCCACCTGCGCCGCGCATGGGTGCCCGGCGGGCAGGCCGCAATGACTCGGCTCGAACTGCCGGGCCGACTTCGAAGGCGACGTCGGACAGAGCCAGTGGAACTGGTGAGGCGGGGCTGCCGCGGTGATCGGTGGGCAGACACGCGGCGTCAGTGAAAGCCGAGCATGCCCGGAGTGTCGATGTCGACGGTGACCACACCGGGTGGGTAGGCGGCCTCGTTGGAGGTCAGCAGGATCGACATGCCCGTGGCCTCAGGCCGGGGCAGCGCGCAGTACAAGGCGTGGCAGTTGTCCGGGCCGCCATAGCCGTCGCGGATCATGGTGCCGACGCTGACGGAGGCGATGGTGTCCAGTACGTCGATGGTCACAGCGGAATAGGCCAGAACGCGGCGCGACAGGTCTTCGTCGTCGCTGGCTGCTTGCATGAGGCACAGGGCGGGGATGCTGAGGCGGTCGCCAGGGGTGTTGGCCATGTTGCCGGCGAGCAGATTCAGCGCCCTGTGTCCATCAGCGAGAGCTTTGACCGCGCTGGTGTCGAGGATGATCACGCGGCGGCGTCCCGAGCCGCTCGGGCCTTTGCCGCGGCGATCTTGTAGATGTTGCTCAGCACATCGGGGGCCTGGTCGAACTCCTCATCACTGATGTCGACTCCGATCAGTCGGCGTGCGACCTCCCGGTCGGCCGCGAGCCTCTCGGCTCGTTGAGCGGCGGTGGGCTGTTCCGCGGCGAGCGCTTGGACCAGTTGTCCAATGCTCACGCCACGCTCCCGGGCGAGCTCGGCCAGATGATCACGGGTTTCACGGGGCACCTGAATCGTCGTAGTCGCCATGGTCCCACTATAGAGCGACTATGGCGGTTCCTCGCCTCCGCGCGACCGTCCCTCCGGTAGGGCCCGCGGCAGCCGGGGCATGCAGCAGAAACGCCGCTGGGCCGGTGCGGCGGCACCGGCCCAGCTCTTGGGTGTTACGTGGTGAGGTACTTGTCCAGGTCGGCGATGACCTCGTTGGCCGCGGTCACGCCCAGGCCCAGGTACCAGGTCTCGTCCGGGACGTCATAGGCGTGGCCGGACTTGACGGCCTTGAGGTTCTTCCACAGCGGGTTGCCCTGCGCGGTGGCCTGGTCGGTGGCCTTCGGGCTGCCGTAGACGCCGGTGAAGATGAAGTCCGCGTCGGCCTTGTCGATGTTCTCGGCGCTGATCTCGGCGGCGAGGTCGTCGATGTCCTGGTTCTTCGGGCGCGGTATCCCGGCGTCCTTCAGGATGGTGCCGATGAACGAGGCGTTGGCGTAGAGGCGGATCACGCCGTCGGGGAGGTAGCGGACCATCGAGACGGTCGGCTTGTCCTTGCCGAGCTTCTCGCTCAGCGCCTTGATCTTCTCGTCGTACGCGGCGAGCTGCTCCTTCGCCTCCGCCGTCTTGTCCAGCGCGGCCGCGTTGAGGAGGTAGTTCTCCTTCCAGGTGAAGCCGGGGCGGATGGAGAAGACGGTCGGCGCGATCTGCGACAGCTCGTCGTACTTGTCGGCGGCGCGCAGCTGGCTGCCGAGGATCAGGTCGGGCTTGAGGGCGTGGATCGCCTCGAGGTTGAGGTTGTTGATGGTGCCGACGTTCTTCGGGTTCCCGGCGTCCTTCTTGAGGTAGGACGGCAGTTCCGGCGAGCCCTCGGTGGGGGCCAGGCCGACCGGCTTGATGCCGAGCGAGACCACGTTGTCGAGTTCGCCGACGTCGAGGACGACCACCCGCTTGGGCTGGGCCTTGATCTCGGTCTTGCCCATGGCGTGGTCGATGGTGCGCGGCCACTCGCCAGGCTTGGCCTTGGTGCCCATCGCGGCCGTCTTCCGCGCCGCGGAGGAGAAGTCCTCGCCCCCCTGGGAGACGGCCTTCTTGCCGCCGGCCTTGGAGGTCTCCTCCGACCCGCTGCCGGAGGAGCCGCACGCCGCGAGGGAGAGCGCGGCGGCGAGGGAGAGGGCGACGGCTGCGGTGCCGCGGCGCCGGAACGACATGCGAGGGCTCCTTCGGTGACGTGATCCCTGATGTTTGCTTAGGGCAGGCTTACCTTACTTTACTTGTGTTTTGCCGGTGCGCCCGGAGTGGGTGGTTCTGGTTGTGCCGTCGCATCAGGCCCGGTTGGCGGCTGCGATGCCGCTCCCCTCGGCGGGTGCCGCGCGTCGCCGCTCCCCTCGTCGGGTACCGCGTCGCCGCGCCCTACTCGGTCGGTGCGTCGGCCGTCTCCCCGACGGCCCCGGTGGCGGCGGTGTCCCCCGACGGCTGCCCCGGCCGCTGCCACGGCGCCCCCGGCACGACCAGCGGGTCGCCGGTCACCGGGTCCGGTACGACGACGGACGCGAGCCCGAAGACCTCCCGGACCAGATCGGCTGTGACGACGTCACCGGGCGCGCCCTGGGCCACGATCCGGCCCGCCTTCATCGCGATGAGGTGGTCGGCGTAGCGCGCCGCCTGGTTGAGGTCGTGCAGCACGGCGACGACCGTCCGGCCGCGCTCCAGGTTGAGCTGCCGGACCAGGTCCAGCACCTCCACCTGGTGGGCGATGTCCAGATAGGTCGTCGGCTCGTCCAGCAGGAGCACGTCGGTCTCCTGGGCGAGGGCCATCGCGATCCACACCCGCTGCCGTTGGCCGCCGGAGAGCTCGTCGACCAGCCGCTCGGCGAGTTCGGCGGTCGCGGTCCGCTCCATCGCCTCGACGATGACCTTCTCGTCCGCGTCCGACCACTGCTGCCACCACTTCTGGTGCGGCTGCCGCCCGCGCGAGACCAGGTCCGCGACGGTGATCCCCTCCGGCGGCACCGGTGTCTGCGGCAGCAGCCCGATGGCCCGGGCGATCTGCCTGGAGGGAATGCGCGACAGCTCGGTGCCGTCCAGCAGGACCGCGCCGCTCCGGGGCTTGAGCAGCCGGCCGAGCGCCCGCAGCAGGGTGGACTTCCCGCAGGCGTTGGGGCCGACGATGACCGTGACCTTCCCGTGCGGGATCTCCAGGTCCAGGCCGTCGACGACCGTGCGGTCCTCGTACGCCAGGGTGAGCCCCTTGGCGGCAAGGCGGTTGGCGGTCACGCGGTACCTCCGGTACGGCTACGGGTGCGGATCAGCCACATCAGATAGGGGGCGCCCACCGCGGCGGTGAGCACTCCGACCGGCAGCTCGATCGGGGAGAGGAGCTTGCGGGCCAGCAGGTCCGCGACGACCACGATCAGCGCGCCCATCAGCGCCGAGCACAGCAGCGGGGTGTGCGCGGTGCGGGTGAGCCGGCGGGCGATCTGCGGGGCGAGCAGCGCCACGAAGTCCACCGGGCCGGCGGCGCCGGTGGCCACGGACGCCAGCACGACGCCGAGGGTGGCCAGCCCGAGCCGGATCCGGCCGACGCGGATGCCGAGGGCGGTCGCCGTGTCGTCGTCGAAGGACATCCCGCGCTGGGCCCGGGCCGCCCACAGCAGGGCGGGCGTCAGCAGCAGGAGCGCCGTGGCGAGCGGTGCCGCCTGGTCGTAACCGCGGCCGTTGAGCGTCCCGGTGAGCCAGACCTTGGCCTGCTGGGCGACGAGGTAGTCGCCCTTGGTGAGGAACAGCTGGGTGAGGGAGCCGAGGGCGACCGAGATGCCGATGCCGATGAGGACGAAGCGGGAGGCGTCCAGGCCCTTGCGCCAGGCGAAGACATAGACGAGCAGGGCCGCGGCGAGGCCGCCGGCGACGGACACGTACGGCAGGGCGGTGTAGGAGGTGATGCCGAAGGTCATCGCGGCGACCGTCGCCGCGCCGGCGCCGTGCGACACACCGATGACGTCCGGGCTGGCCAGCGGGTTGCGGGCCATGGTCTGGATGAGCGCGCCGGCCGCACCGAAGGCGGCGCCGACGAGCAGGCCGGTGACCAGCCGCGGCATCCGGAGGGTGCCGACCACGAACTCGTCGGGGCTCGGCCGCCCCAGCAGCACCCGGACCACCTCCGCGGGAGCCACGAAGGACTCGCCGACGCACAGGTACGCGACGACGGCCGCCGCCAGCAGGACGGAGAGAGCGGTGGCGACGCAGATCGACCTGCGGTGCAGCAGGAAGGTTCCGCCACCCGCGCGCAGCCGGCTGTACCCGGCGGGGAGCACGGTACGTCCGGCGCTCATGCCGTCACCGCCTTCTTCCGGCGCACCAGCGCGATCAGGAACGGCACGCCGCTCAGCGCCGTCATCACCGCCACCGGCACCTCCGAGGGAGCGAAGACCACGCGGCCGAGCACATCCGCGCCCAGCACCATCGCGGGCCCCAGCAGGGCCGCCATGGGCAGCACCCAGCGGTGGTCGTTGCCCACCAGCGCCCGTGCGATGTGGGGGACGGCCAGGCCGGTGAAGGCGATCGGGCCGGCGGCCGCGACGGCGACCCCGGTGAGGACGGTGGCGCCCAGCCAACCGGTGACGCGCAGCAGCGGGACGCTGCGGCCCAGCCCCTTGGCGACGTCCTCGCCGAGGGCGAGCGCGTCCAGGCCGCGCGCCATGGCCGCCACGATGACCAGGCCGACCGCCAGCAGCGGCCAGACCTGCCCGACGATGTCGGAACCCCGGCCGGCCAGTGAACCGACCTGCCAGAAACGGAACTCGTCGAGGGTCTCGGCGTCGGTCGTCACGATGGCGGTGACGACCGAGGCGAGGAAGGCGTTCATCGCGGCGCCGGCCAGGGCGAGTTTGACCGGGGACGCGCCGCCCCGCCCACCACTGGCGATGGCGTAGACGCAGGCCGCCGCGATCCCCGCGCCGGCGAAGGCGAACCAGACGTACCCGCTCAGCGTGTGCACGCTGAAGAAGGCGATCCCGCAGACCACCCCCACCGAGGCGCCCTGACTGATGCCCAGGATGCCGGGCTCGGCGATGGGGTTGCGGGTGATGCCCTGCATGACCGTGCCGGCCACGCCCAGAGCGACGCCGACCATCACCCCGACGATGGTGCGTGGCACCCGAAGCGCCCGGATGACCTGGGCGTCGTCGCTGGTCCCGCCGTGCAGCAGGGCGTCGAGGACCGCCCGCGGGGCGATCGGACGGCTGCCCAGGGCGAGGCTGAGGACCACGGCCAGTAGGAGGAGGAGCGCTCCCGCGGCCATCCAGCCGACGCGGCGCCGCGCGAGTCCTGACATCCGATCTCTTCCTGAGGTTAGTTAAGGCTTAGCTAACAATACGGGGCGGTCCCGGCGGCGCCGATGCGGGCCGCTTCCCCGCGGCCCGGTGCCGGACGGACCTGGCCTCCCCGGCCCCGGGAGGCGTCCCCCGAATCTCCTTTGCCTCCCCTCCCACCTGGGGCTTAGCGTCAGCCGCATGAGTGCTTTCCCCGTCGTCCGCCCGTACCGCCCCGCCGACGAGGAGGCCGTGGTCGACCTCTGGGCGCGGGCCTCCAAGGAAGCGCACCCCTTTGTCGAGGGAGAAGGGGGCGGCGCGCGGGAGCGGGCTGTGCGGGAGGTGTACCTGGTCAAGGCGGACAACTGGGTGGCCGAGGCGCCGGACGGCACCGTGGTCGGGCTGCTGGGCTTGCTGGGCGCCGAGATCGGCGGGCTGTTCGTGGCCCCGGAGGCGCAGGGGACGGGGGCGGGGC
>NZ_SRID01000112.1 GCF_004684805.1 Streptomyces palmae | reverse complement strand
CTCCCTGCCCGCCCGTCCAGGGCGCGACGCGCGGGGCCCGGCGGACCCCGTACTCACTCAAGAAAGGTGCCGACCGGCGTGGCCGACCGTCTCATCGTTCGTGGCGCTCGTGAGCACAACCTCAAGAACGTCTCGCTCGACCTCCCCCGCGACTCCCTCATCGTCTTCACCGGGCTGTCGGGGTCGGGCAAGTCCTCCCTCGCGTTCGACACGATCTTCGCCGAGGGGCAGCGCCGCTACGTCGAGTCGCTCTCCTCCTACGCTCGGCAGTTCCTGGGCCAGATGGACAAGCCCGACGTCGACTTCATCGAGGGCCTGTCCCCAGCCGTCTCCATCGACCAGAAGTCCACCTCGCGCAACCCGCGCTCCACGGTGGGCACGATCACCGAGGTCTACGACTACCTCCGGCTGCTGTTCGCCCGGATCGGCAAGCCGCACTGCCCCGAGTGCGGGCGCCCGATCGCCCGCCAGTCGCCGCAGGCCATCGTGGACAAGGTCCTGGAGCTGCCCGAGGGCAGCCGCTTCCAGGTGCTCTCCCCGCTGGTGCGGGAGCGCAAGGGCGAGTTCGTCGACCTCTTCTCCGACCTCCAGACCAAGGGCTACAGCCGGGCCCGGGTGGACGGGCAGACGATCCAGCTCACCGAGCCGCCCAAGCTGAAGAAGCAGGAGAAGCACACCATCGAGGTGGTCGTGGACCGCCTCACCGTCAAGGACAGCGCCAAGCGCCGGCTCACCGACTCGGTGGAGACCGCGCTCGGGCTCTCCGGCGGCATGGTGATCCTGGACTTCGTGGACCTGGACGAGGACGATCCGCAGCGTGAGCGGATGTTCTCCGAGCACCTCTACTGCCCCTACGACGACCTCTCCTTCGAGGAGCTGGAGCCGCGCTCCTTCTCCTTCAACTCGCCCTTCGGCGCCTGCCCGGACTGCACCGGCATCGGCACCCGGATGGAGGTCGACCCGGAGCTGATCATTCCGGACGAGGAGCGGACCCTGGACGAGGGGGCCATCCACCCCTGGTCGCACGGGCACACCAAGGACTACTTCGGCCGCCTGGTCGGCGCCCTCGCCGACGCACTGGGCTTCCGCACCGACATCCCCTGGGCCGGGCTCCCGCAGCGCGCCAAGAAGGCCCTGCTGAACGGCCACAAGACCCAGATCGAGGTCCGCTACCGCAACCGGTACGGCCGCGAGCGGGCCTACACCACCGCCTTCGAGGGCGCGGTGCCGTTCGTCAAGCGCCGTCACTCGGAGGCGGAGAGCGACTCCAGCCGGGAGCGCTTCGAAGGCTATATGCGCGAGGTGCCCTGCCCCACCTGCGAGGGCACCCGGCTCAAGCCGATCGTGCTCGCGGTCACCGTGCAGGGCCGTTCCATCGCGGACGTCTCCGCGATGTCCATCAGCGAGTGCGCCGAGTTCCTGCGCGGAATGGTGCTCAACGCCCGCGAGAAGAAGATCGCCGAGCGGGTGCTCAAGGAGGTCAACGAGCGACTGCGGTTCCTCGTCGACGTCGGCCTGGACTACCTCTCACTCAACCGGGCGGCGGGCACCCTGTCCGGCGGCGAGGCCCAGCGAATCCGGCTCGCCACCCAGATCGGCTCGGGTCTGGTCGGCGTGCTGTACGTGCTGGACGAGCCCTCCATCGGCCTCCACCAGCGGGACAACCACCGGCTCATCGAGACCCTGGTGCGCCTGCGCGACCTGGGCAACACGCTGATCGTGGTGGAGCACGACGAGGACACCATCAAGACCTCGGACTGGGTGGTGGACATCGGCCCCGGCGCCGGCGAGCACGGCGGCAAGGTGGTGCACAGCGGCCCGCTGGCCGAGCTGCTGACCAACGACGAGTCGATGACCGGGCAGTACCTGGCCGGCAAGAGGTCGATCGCACTGCCCGCGGCGCGCCGCCCGGTGGACACCGAGCGGCAGCTGACCGTGCACGGTGCCC
Organism: Streptomyces palmae; assembly: GCF_004684805.1. Classification (GTDB taxonomy): domain Bacteria; phylum Actinomycetota; class Actinomycetes; order Streptomycetales; family Streptomycetaceae; genus Streptomyces; species Streptomyces palmae. The sequence continues at coordinate 15,957 of NZ_SRID01000112.1, read as the reverse complement.
GGGAGAACAACCTCCAGGACATCGACGTGTCCTTCCCGCTCGGTGTGCTCACCGCCGTCACCGGGGTCTCCGGCTCGGGGAAGTCCACGCTGGTCAACGACATCCTCTACACCCACCTCGCCCGCGAGCTGAACGGCGCCCGGTCGGTGCCGGGCCGCCACACCCGGGTGGACGGCGACGACCTGGTGGACAAGGTCGTCCATGTCGACCAGTCCCCGATCGGCCGCACCCCCCGGTCCAACCCGGCCACCTACACCGGCGTCTTCGACCATGTGCGGAAGCTCTTCGCGGAGACCATGGAGGCGAAGGTCCGCGGCTATCTGCCGGGTCGCTTCTCCTTCAACGTCAAGGGCGGCCGGTGCGAGAACTGCGCGGGCGACGGCACCATCAAGATCGAGATGAACTTCCTGCCGGACGTGTACGTACCGTGCGAGGTCTGCCACGGTGCGCGCTACAACCGGGAGACCCTGGAGGTGCACTACAAGGGCAAGTCCATCGCCGAGGTGCTGGACATGCCGATCGAGGAGGCGCTCGAGTTCTTCGAGGCGGTGCCGACCATCGCCCGGCACCTGCGCACCCTCACCGAGGTGGGTCTCGGCTATGTGCGGCTCGGCCAGTCCGCGCCCACCCTCTCCGGTGGTGAGGCCCAGCGGGTCAAGCTCGCCAGCGAGCTCCAGAAGCGGTCGACCGGGCGCACGGTCTACGTCCTGGACGAGCCGACCACCGGCCTCCACTTCGAGGACATCAGCAAGCTGATCAAGGTGCTGTCCGGTCTGGTCGACAAGGGCAACACGGTGATCGTCATCGAGCACAACCTCGATGTGATCAAGACGGCGGACTGGGTCGTGGACATGGGTCCGGAGGGCGGCAGCGGCGGTGGCCTGGTCATCGCCGAGGGCACTCCGGAGCAGGTGGCCGCGGTGCCCGCCAGCCACACCGGCAAGTTCCTGCGGGAGCTGCTGGGGGACCGGGTGAGCGACGCCACGGTGCCGGCGGCCCGCAAGCGGTCGAGCGGTCGGAAGACGGCGAAGACCGTGGCGGCCACCAGCACCGCCGGCCGCCGCACGGCCACGGCGAGGACGGGCGCCGCGAAGAAGGCGACCACGACGAAGGCCGCCGCGAAGAAGGCGGCCGGGAAGAGCACGGCCGAGCAGGTCGACTCCGTCCCCGTGGCGAAGGCGGCGAAGGCGGCGAAGGCCACCACCGCGCGCAAGACGGCCCGGGCCCGCCAGGCCTGAGCCGGACAACCGATCCTGGCCAGGGGACCCATCGCCGGTCCCCTGGCCAGGGCGGGTGACCACCGGCCCCTGCCGGGGCGCCGATGGCCCAGAGCCGCCCTGAGGCGCCCCGGAGCCGGCGCCTCACCGGTCTCGGGTCGGCTCAGCGCCCGACCTCCGTGGCGTAGGGCGGTTGGGCGCCCGGACGGGAGCAGGTCAGGGCGGCGGCGCGGGCGGCGAACCGCAGGACGTCCCGCCAGCCCTCGGCGTCCAGCCCGGCGGCACCCGCCGGGGTCAGCGCCCGGTGCCCGGCCAACCGGTGCAGCAGTGCCGCGTTGACGGTGTCTCCCGCGCCGATGGTGTCCGCCACCGCCCCGACCGGCTCGGCCGGTACGGTCAGCGCCAGGCCGGAGCGGGTCAGCACCCGCAGCCCGGCCGGGCCCCGGGTGAGCACCACCGCGGCCGGCCCCGCGGCCAGCCAGGCGTGAAGAGCCGTGTCGAGATCCGCGCCCTCGTCGCCGACCAGCCACCGGGCGTCGTCCTCGGACAGCTTCAGCAGGCTCACATGGGGCAGCCAGGAGCGGAAGCGGGCCCGGTAGGCGTCCGCGTCCGGGATGAGTCCGGCCCGCACATTGGGGTCCAGCGCGGTGAACAGGCCCCGCCCGGCCTCCCGCAGGAGGAGTGCCTCATAGGCGCCGGCGCCCGGTTCCAGGACCAGCGAGCAGGTGCCGAGCGACAGCGCCCGCGCCGTCTTGGGGAGTGCGCCGGGCAGCTCGAACAGCCGGTCCGCGGTCCCCTCGGCGTAGAAGTGGTAGCCCGCCGAGCCGTCCGCGCCGATACCGGCCACCGCCAGGGTGGTCGGTTCCGGGCCGCGCCGCACCAGCGAGGTGTCCACTCCGTCGGCGCGCAGCCCGGCCAGCAGCGCGTCCCCGAACCCGTCGGTCGAGACCCGGGAGCAGAACGCCACGGGCGAGCCGAGCCGGCCCAGGGCCAGCGCGGTGTTGTACGGGCCGCCACCGCGCCGGGGCAGCAGCGGAGGCAGCCCCGCGTCCGCCGCGTCCTGGGCGGGCAGCGGGCCCGCCGCGGCGGGGGAGGGCACAAGGTCGATCAGGGCTTCACCGGCGACGACGATCATGAGGCGGGTCCTTGGCTGCTCGGTCCGATGGATGGCGTTCCGCCGCTCGGCGGGTGGGTCCCGGCTGCCGGGCGGACGGTGCGTTCCGGCGTCCGCCGCGGCCGTACGGGGGGCGGGGCGTCCGGCCCCTGCCGCGCGGTGCCGCCCGTGCGGCAGGGGCCGGACGCCCCTGCCCCGGGTGCGCAGCCCGCGTGGCCCCGTCCGTCACGGCAGGCAGCCGCAGGAGGCGCGGTGGACGAAGGCGCAGGGCAGCCGGATGTCACGGGCCGGCCGGTCGGGATGCGCCAGCCGGTCGAGCAGCAGGCGTACCGCCCGTGCGCCGATCTCCTGGCCCGGCCGGGCGACCGCGGTCAGCCGGGGGCTGAACACATCCGCCCAGGGGAAGTCGTCGAAGCAGACCAGCGCCACGTCCTCGGGCACTCGGCAGCCCGCCTCCCGCAGTCCCCGCAGGGCGCCGACGGTCATGGTGCGGTCCGCGGTGACCAGCGCGGTGGGCGGCCGGGGCGACTCCAGCAGCCGGTGTACGGCGCTCGCCGCGCCCTCGGCGGCGCAGTGCCCCTGGGCGAGGAGTTCCGGGGCGTAGGCCAGGCCCTGGCGGCGCAGTCCGGTGCGGTAGCCCACCACCCGCTCCGCGGTCCCGCTCACCGCGGCGGGGCCGGCGATCAGGCCGATCCGTACGTGTCCGAGCTCCGCCAGGTGGCCCACCAGGTCGGCCACCGCCGCGGAGCCGTCGGCGCGTACCCGGTCGTGGCCGTCACCCACCGCACGGTCCAGCAGCACGGCCGGGATCCGGCTGCGGGAGAGGTAGTCGAGCAGGGCCGCCGGTTTGGCGGAGGGCGCGACCAGGACTCCGTCGACCCGCCGCTCGTGCAGCAGCCCGACCACCGTGCGCTCATGGGCCGGGTCGTCCCGCGGGTCGGCGATCATCAGGCTGTAGCCGTGTTCCAGGGCGCAGCGCTCCGCCCCCTGGAGCAGCTCCGCGAAAACGGGGTGAGCGCTTGCGGAGATCGCCAGGCCGATCGAGCGGGTACAGGCGGTGACCAGGGAGCGGGCGAGGGTGTTGCGGGTGTAGCCCAGCTCCTCGATCGCGGCCAGCACGGACCGGCGGGTGCCCGGCCGAACCGGCCTGGTCTTGTTCAGTACGTGCGACACGGTGGCCACGGACACCCCGGCGCGCCGGGCCACATCGGCCATGGTCGCCATCCGGCACCCCCTCCGGCCCCCGGTGATCCTCTTCGACGCCGGAAGGTATCTCATCACAGCCGGAGTGCAAGCGCTTACTACTCGCGCCGAATGCCGCGTGGCCCGCGGGGCCGCAGATCTCGCGAACCCCGTGGATCCCGGATGCCCGGCGGCGGCCGCCTCTTCCGGTGCGGACCACCCGCCGAGTCCGGTGGGCCGGTGCCGGGCCGGCGCGGCGGCCGGGTACCGTTCTGCCGTACCTCGCGGTCCGTCGGCCGGTGTGTCCGGCGGGCCGCTCAGCCCGCGATGCCCGGAGCCCCCCATGAGCAGTCAGCCGCCCGCCCGCCGAACCGTGCTGCGCGGGGCCGCCCTGGCCTCGGTCGCCGGACTGGGCGTGGCCGCCTGCTCCCCGGATGGCGGACAGGCCTCGGCCGTGCCGACCGCCCCCGTGGACCTCGGCTCGGCCGAGGAGATCCCGGTCGGCGGCACCAAGGTCTACCGCGAGGACCGGGTGCTGGTGACCCGGGTGGCGAAGGACGAGTACAAGGCGTTCAGCGCCGTGTGCACCCACCGGCAGTGCGTGCTGAACGGGCTGCGGGACGACGAGGCGACCTGCTCCTGCCACGGCAGTGCGTTCGACGTCCGCACCGGCGAGGTGCGGCAGGGCCCGGCGACCCAGGCGCTGCCCGCGGTACCGGTGCGCACCAAGGGCGGCAAGCTGGTGGTCGGCCCGGAGGCCTGACCACGCGGCGGACAGGCGGGCGCCTCCCCGGGCGCCCCGCCCGTCACCCGCGACCACCTTCGCGCGCGACTGCCGCCGGCCCGTCACCGCGGCGGCCCCCGCGAACGACCGCGCCCCGCACGCCCCGCCTGTCACCCGCGGCGAGCGGTGCCCCGTGCGTCACTCACCGCAACCTCCCCCGAGCCGCGGACCCGGGGGTCGGGGCCTTTTCCGGGCCGTACTGTCACCGTCCGCCAGTAGGGTGGTGACCATGGCCGACCCGAGCAGCTACCGACCCAAGCCGGGACAGATCCCCGACTCGCCGGGGGTCTACAAGTTCCGCGACGAGCACCAGCGGGTGATCTACGTCGGGAAGGCGAAGAGCCTGCGCCAGCGGCTCTCCTCGTACTTCCAGGACGTGGCCAACCTCCACCCGCGCACCGCCACGATGGTGACCACCGCCGCGTCCGTGGAGTGGACCGTGGTCTCCACCGAGGTCGAGGCGCTGCAGCTGGAGTACTCCTGGATCAAGGAGTTCGACCCCCGGTTCAACGTCAAGTACCGCGACGACAAGAGCTATCCCTCGCTCGCCGTGACGCTGAACGAGGAGTTCCCCCGCGTCCAGGTGATGCGCGGCCCCAAGAAGAAGGGCGTCCGGTACTTCGGCCCCTACGGCCACGCCTGGGCCATCCGCGAGACCGTCGACCTGATGCTGCGGGTCTTCCCGGTGCGCACCTGCTCGGCCGGGGTGTTCAAGCGCTCGGCGCAGATCGGCAGGCCCTGCCTGCTCGGCTACATCGGCAAGTGCTCCGCCCCCTGCGTGGGCCGGATCAGCGCCGAGGAGCACCGCGAACTCGCCGAGGAGTTCTGCGACTTCATGGCCGGCCGGACCGGCGCCTATCTGCGTCGGCTGGAGCAGCGGATGCACGAGGCGGCCGAGGAGATGGAGTACGAGCGGGCCGCCCGGCTGCGCGATGACATCGGGGCGCTCAGGCGGGCCATGGAGAAGAACGCGGTGGTCCTCGCCGACGCCACCGACGCCGATCTGATCGCGGTGGCCGAGGACGAGCTGGAAGCGGCCGTCCAGATCTTCCATGTGCGCGGCGGCCGGGTGCGCGGCCAGCGCGGCTGGGTCACCGACAAGGTCGAGGCGGTGGACACCGCGGGCCTGGTCGAGCACGCCCTCCAGCAGTTGTACGGCGACGAGGAGGGCGACGCCGCCCAGTCCGCCGGAAGCGGCGGCGTGCCCAAGGAGGTCCTGGTACCGGCCCTCCCGGACCCGGTCGAACCACTGGCGCAGTGGCTCACCGACCGCCGGGGCGCCCGGGTGGACCTGCGCATACCGCAGCGCGGCGACAAGAAGGACCTGATGGCCACGGTGCAGCGGAACGCCCAGCAGGCGCTGGCGCTGCACAAGACCAAGCGCGCCTCCGACCTGACCACCCGCTCCCGCGCGCTGGAGGAGATCGCCGAGGCGCTCGACCTGGACTCCGCCCCGCTGCGCATCGAGTGCTTCGACATCTCGCACCTCCAGGGCGATGACGTGGTGGCCTCCATGGTGGTCTTCGAGGACGGCCTGGCCCGCAAGAGCGAGTACCGCCGCTTCCAGATCAAGGGCCGGGTCGGGGACACCCAGGTCTGGCACGGCCAGGGCCAGGACGACGTGCGCTCCATGCACGAGGTCGTCAGCCGGCGCTTCCGCCGCTATCTCCAGGAGAAGCAGAAGACCGGGGAGTGGCAGGAGGAGGCCGTCGAGGACGCGTCCACCGGTGCCGAGGACACCCCGCCCCAGCCGCCGGCCGAGCCCGGCGGCGGCGCAGACCGGGTGCCCGCCGCAGATGGGGAGCAGGCCGGCCGGGACGAGGACGGGCGGCCCAAGCGGTTCGCCTATCCGCCCCAGCTGGTGGTGGTGGACGGCGGGGCGCCGCAGGTCGCCGCCGCCAAGCGGGCGCTGGACGAGCTGGGCGTCGACGACGTGGCGGTGTGCGGACTGGCCAAGCGGCTGGAGGAGGTCTGGCTGCCGGGTGAGACCGACCCGGTGGTCCTGCCGCGCTCCAGCGAGGGCCTCTACCTGCTCCAGCGGGTCCGCGACGAGGCCCACCGGTTCGCCATCACCTACCAGCGCAGCAAGCGCGCCAAGTCCTTCAAGGCCGGCCCGCTGGACACCGTGCCGGGGCTCGGCGGCACCCGCCGCCAGGCGCTGCTGAAGCACTTCGGCTCGCTGAAGCGGCTGCGGGCCGCCACCATCGAAGAGATCTGCGAGGTCCCCGGCATAGGCCGCAAGACGGCCGAGACCGTTGCCGCGGCCCTTGCCCGGACGGCTCCGGCCGCTCCCGCGGTGAACACCGCCACAGGAGAGATCATGGAGGAAGAGGCCGCTGCCGCGGCGTCGACGTCGACACGGGGGACAGAGAGATGAACGCGCATGAGAGCCAGGGAGACGGAGCACAGGTGAGTACGGGCACGACGGGAGAGGCCCCCGAGACCGCGGCCATTCCCGAGCTGGTGATCATCTCCGGGATGTCCGGGGCGGGGCGCAGCACCGCCGCCAAATGCCTGGAGGACCTCGGCTGGTTCGTGGTGGACAACCTGCCGCCCGCCCTGATCCCCACCATGGTGGACCTGGGCGCCCGCTCCCAGGGCAATGTGGCCCGGATCGCGGTGGTCGTGGACGTCCGCGGCCGGCGCTTCTTCGACAACCTCCGGGAGTCCCTGGCCGACCTGGCGGGGAAGAACGTCAAGCGCCGGGTGCTGTTCCTGGAGGCGTCCGACGAGGCACTGGTCCGGCGCTTCGAGTCGGTGCGCCGTCCGCACCCGCTCCAGGGCGACGGCCGGATCGTGGACGGCATCGCCGCCGAGCGCGACCTGCTGCGCGAGCTGCGCGGCGACGCCGACCTGGTGATCGACACCTCCAGCCTCAACGTCCACGAGCTGCGCGCCAAGATGGACGCCCAGTTCGCCGGGGAGGAGGAGCCGGAGCTGCGGGCCACCGTGATGTCCTTCGGCTACAAGTACGGCCTGCCGGTCGACGCCGACCTGGTGGTGGACTGCCGCTTCCTTCCCAACCCGCACTGGGTCCCCGAGCTGCGCCCCTTCACCGGGCTCAACGAGGAGGTCTCCGACTACGTCTTCAACCAGCCCGGTGCCAAGGAGTTCCTGGACCAGTACGCCGAGCTGCTCCACCTGATCGCGGCCGGCTACCGCCGGGAGGGCAAGCGCTATGTGACCATCGCGGTCGGCTGCACCGGCGGCAAGCACCGCAGCGTCGCCATGGCCGAGCGGCTCGCCCCGCGGCTGGCCGCGGAGGGCGTGGAGACCGTGGTGGTGCACCGGGACATGGGGCGCGAGTGAGCCATTCGCCCATCCGCACCCGACGGCTGCGCAGACTCGTCGGAGGCCGCGGCGGCCGCGGTGCGCAGCCCAAGGTCGTCGCGCTCGGCGGCGGCATGGGGCTGTCCGCCTCGCTGGCCGCGCTGCGCCGGATCACCGGAGACGTGACCGCCGTCGTCACCGTCGCCGACGACGGCGGCTCCAGTGGCCGGCTCCGCGACGAGCTGGGGGTGCTGCCCCCCGGCGACCTGCGCAAGGCGCTGGCCGCGCTGTGCGGCGACGACGACTGGGGCCAGACCTGGGCCCGGGTGATCCAGCACCGCTTCGCCAGCGAGGGCGACCTGCACGGCCACGCCGTCGGCAATCTGCTGATCGTGGCGCTCTGGGAACAGCTGGGCGACCCGGTGAAGGCCCTGGAGTGGGTCGGCCGGCTGCTCGGCGCGCACGGCCGGGTGCTGCCCATGTCGGCGGTCCCGCTGGAGCTCCACGCCCTGGTGCGGGGTCATGACCCGCAGCGGCCCGAGGAGGTCGGCACCGTGCGCGGTCAGGCCACCGTGGCGCTCACCCCGGGCGAGGTGCAGTCGGTGCGCCTGGTCCCGGAGGACCCGCCGGCGGTGCCGGAGGCGGTCGCCGCGGTGCTGGACGCCGACTGGGTGGTGGTGGGCCCCGGCTCCTGGTTCACCTCGGTCATACCCCACCTGCTCGTGCCCGAGCTGCTGGACGCGCTGATCGAGACCAAGGCCCGGCGGGTGCTCTCGCTCAACCTGGCGCCGCAGCCCGGCGAAACCGAAGGCTTCTCCCCGCAGCGTCATTTGGAGGTTTTGGCCCGACACGCCCCTAAACTCGCCTTCGACGTGGTGCTGGCCGACGCCGCCGCCGTGCCCGACCGGAGCAGTCTGTCCGAGGCCGGCAAGCGGCTGGGGGCCGCGGTCGAGCTGGCCCCCGTGGCGGCGCCCGGCGGGGCTCCCCGGCACGACCCGGAGCTGCTGGCAGCCGCGTACGACCGTATTTTTCGGATGCATGGAAGGATCGGCCCATGGCGATGACGCCAGCGGTGAAGGACGAAATCTCCCGGCTTCCCGTCACCCGGACCTGCTGCCGGAAGGCGGAGGTGTCGGCGATCCTGAGGTTCGCGGGCGGGCTGCACCTGGTCAGCGGCCGCATCGTGATCGAGGCCGAGCTGGACACCGGCATCGCCGCCCGGCGGCTGCGCAAGGACATCCTGGAGATCTTCGGCCACAGCTCCGACCTGGTGGTGATGGCCCCCGGCGGGCTGCGCCGGGGCAGCCGCTACGTGGTCCGGGTGGTCGCCGGCGGTGACCAGCTGGCCCGTCAGACCGGGCTGGTGGACGGGCGCGGCCGACCCATCCGCGGTCTGCCGCCGCAGGTGGTCTCCGGCGCCACCTGCGACGCCGAGGCCGCCTGGCGCGGAGCCTTCCTGGCCCACGGTTCGCTCACCGAGCCGGGCCGCTCCTCCTCCCTCGAGGTCACCTGCCCGGGGCCGGAGGCGGCGCTCGCCCTGGTCGGTGCCGCCCGCCGGCTGCAGATCGCGGCCAAGGCGCGCGAGGTGCGCGGGGTTGACCGGGTGGTCGTCCGGGACGGTGATGCGATCGGCGCGCTGTTGACGCGTCTGGGAGCCCACGAGTCGGTGCTGGCGTGGGAGGAGCGGCGGATGCGCCGCGAGGTGCGCGCCACCGCCAACCGGCTGGCCAACTTCGACGACGCCAACCTGCGCCGGTCCGCGCGCGCCGCGGTGGCCGCCGGCGCGCGGGTGCAGCGGGCGCTGGAGATCCTCGGCGAGGAGGTGCCCGAGCACCTGGCCGCCGCCGGCCGGCTGCGCATGGAGCACAAGCAGGCGTCCCTGGAGGAGCTGGGCGCACTGGCCGACCCGCCGCTGACCAAGGACGCGGTGGCGGGGCGCATCCGCCGGCTGCTGGCGATGGCGGACAAGCGGGCGCAGGACCTGGGGATCCCGGGCACCGAGTCCAATCTGACGGAGGAGATGGCCGAGGGCATGGTCGGCTGACCGCCCTCCCGGCACCGGCTTCGGGCCGCCGGTGCCGGTGTTCGCCACGCGGCCGGAAGGAGCGTCAAGGCGCCTGGTGTCAACGCGGCCAATGTCACGAAGGTCCGGTCCAAGGGGTAGGGTCGGAGGCGGTCGGGGACAACCCATACAGCTCGCCGGCGTCCAGACCGGCGCACCTGACGAGGAGATCGGTTCGTGACGATCCGCGTAGGCATCAACGGCTTCGGCCGTATCGGACGGAACTATTTCCGCGCGCTTCTGGAGCAGGGTGCGGACATCGAGATCGTCGGTGTCAACGACCTGACCGACAACGCCACCCTGGTCCACCTGCTGAAGTACGACACCATCCTGGGCCGTCTCAAGCACGAGGTCAGCCACACCGAGGACACCATCACGGTGGGCCGCCAGACCTTCAAGACCCTCGCCGAGCGCGATCCGGCCCAGCTCCCGTGGGCCGAGTTGGGCGCCGACATCGTCGTCGAGTCCACCGGCATCTTCACCAAGCGCGAGGACGCCGCCAAGCACCTGACCGCGGGCGCCAAGAAGGTGCTGATCTCCGCGCCCGCCAAGGGCGAGGACATCACCATCGTCATGGGCGTCAACCAGGGCACGTACGACGCGGCCAACCACCACGTCATCTCCAACGCCTCCTGCACCACCAACTGCGTGGCGCCGATGGCCAAGGTCATGGACGAGAGCTTCGGCATCGCCAAGGGCCTGATGACGACCGTTCACGCGTACACCAACGACCAGCGCATCCTGGACTTCCCGCACCGCGACCTGCGCCGCGCTCGCGCCGCCGCGCAGAACATCATCCCGACCTCGACCGGGGCCGCCAAGGCCACCGCCCTGGTGCTCCCGCAGCTCAAGGGCAAGTTGGACGGCATCGCCATGCGCGTGCCGGTGCCCACCGGCTCGGTCACCGACCTGGTCCTGGAGCTGGACCGCGAGGTCACCCGGGACGAGATCAACACCGCCTTCCAGAAGGCCGCCGAGGGCCAGCTGAAGGGCATCGTGGAGTACACCGAGGACCCGATCGTCTCGTCCGACATCGTCAACTGGCCGGCTTCCTGCACCTTCGACGCCTCGCTCACCATGGCGCAGGGCAAGCAGGTTAAGATCGTCGGTTGGTACGACAACGAGTGGGGCTACTCCAACCGCCTGGTGGACCTGACGGTCTTCGTCGGCGGCCAGCTCTGATCCCGGTCGTCGGGCACCGCGTCTGAACTGGCGCTGAGCGGCAAACAGAGGTGAGTGACGGGGCCCGCGCTGTGCGTTGCGCGGGCCCCGTCGCCTGTCCTGACCCTAAGGAACCCATACATATGAGAACGATCGACGACCTTGACGTCGCCGGGCGCCGAGTGTTCGTGCGCGCGGACCTCAATGTCCCGCTCGAAGGCACTGCGTCCGACGCAGAGACGGTCATCACCGACGACGGCCGGATCCGCGCCGTCGCGCCGACCATCGCCAAGCTGGCCGCGGCCGGTGCCAAGGTGATCGTCGCCTCGCATCTGGGCCGGCCCAAGGGCGCCCCGGACCCGCAGTACACCCTCGCCCCGGTCGCCATCCGGCTGGGTGAGATCCTCGGCAAGCCGGTCGGCTTCGCGACCGACACCGTGGGGGACAGCGCGAAGGCCACCGTCGCCGCTCTGGGCGACGGCGAGGTCACGCTGCTGGAGAACCTCCGCTTCAACGCCGGCGAGACCAGTAAGGACGACGCCGAGCGCGGCGCCTTCGCCGACCGGCTGGCCGAGCTCGCCGACCTCTACGTCGGGGACGGCTTCGGTGCGGTGCACCGCAAGCACGCCTCGGTGTACGACCTGCCGGCCCGGCTGCCGCACGCCGCCGGCGACCTGATCGCCACCGAGGTCGGCGTCCTCAAGAAGCTCACCGAGGACGTCCGGCGCCCCTATGTGGTGGTGCTCGGCGGCGCCAAGGTCTCCGACAAGCTGGGGGTGATCGACCACCTCCTGGAGAAGGCCGACCGCATCCTGGTCGGCGGCGGCATGGCGTACACCTTCCTCAAGGCCAAGGGCCACGAGGTGGGCATCTCGCTGCTCCAGGAAGACCAGATCCCGGCCTGCCTGGAGTACCTGGCACGGGCCGAGCAGCGCGGCGTGGAGTTCGTGCTCCCGGTCGACGTGCTGGTCTCGTCCGAGTTCCCGGACCTGAAGACCAAGGCCCCGGCCAACCCCAGGACCGTCGCCGCGGACGCCATCCCGGCCGACGAGGAGGGGCTGGACATCGGCCCGAAGACGCGGGAGCTGTACGCGGCGAAGCTCGCCGACGCCGGCACCGTCTTCTGGAACGGCCCGATGGGCGTCTTCGAGCACCCGGACTACGCGGGCGGCACCCGAGCCGTGGCGCAGGGCCTGCTGGACAGCCCGGCCTTCACCGTCGTGGGCGGCGGCGACTCGGCCGCGGCGGTGCGCACCCTGGGCTTCGACGAGTCCGCTTTCGGTCACATCTCGACCGGCGGCGGCGCCAGCCTTGAATACCTCGAGGGCAAGACCCTCCCCGGCCTCGCCGCACTGGAGGACTGAACACCGTGAGTGACCGTACCCCGCTGATGGCGGGCAACTGGAAGATGAACCTCAACCACCTCGAGGCCATCGCGCACGTCCAGAAGCTCGCCTTCGCGCTCACCGGCAAGGACCACGAGGCCGTCGAGGTCGCGGTCCTGCCGCCGTTCACCGACCTGCGCTCGGTGCAGACGCTGGTCGAGGGCGACAAGCTGAAGATCAAGTACGGCGCCCAGGACCTGTCGGCGCACGACTCCGGTGCGTACACCGGCGAGGTCTCCGGCGCCATGCTGGCCAAGCTCAAGTGCGCCTACGTCACCGTCGGGCACTCCGAGCGGCGGCAGTACCACGCCGAGACCGACGAGGTGTGCAACGCCAAGGTCAAGGCGGCCTACCGGCACGGCCTCACCCCGATCCTCTGCGTCGGGGAGGGCCTGGAGGTCCGCAAGGCCGGCAACCAGGTGGCGCACACCCTGGCCCAGGTCGACGGCGGTCTGAAGGACATCCCGGCCGAGCAGGCCGAGTCCGTCGTGATCGCCTACGAGCCGGTCTGGGCGATCGGCACCGGCGAGGTGGCCACCCCGGAGGACGCCCAGGAGGTGTGCGGCGCCATCCGCGGGCGGCTCGCCGAGCTGTACGGCCAGGAGGTGGCCGACAAGATCCGCATCCAGTACGGCGGCTCGGTGAAGGCCGGGAACGTCGCGGCGATCATGGCGCAGCCGGACGTGGACGGCGCGCTGGTGGGCGGCGCCGCACTGGACGCGGACGAGTTCGTCAGGATCGTGCGCTTCCGCGACCAGTAGGAACCCGTCGTCACCGCGACGATCAGCGGCTATGACGACGGGCACCGACCGTCGTACTCTGTCGGGGCCGGGAGGGGCGCGTACGCGTGCCACCCGGCCCCGGCGTTATCCTTCAGTTTTGCTCAGCCTCACCCAGTTCCGTCAGTACCTGCACCCGAGAGAGTTGGTCCAGCCGTGGTCATGGGGTTCTCGATCGCCCTCATCGTCTTCAGCGTTCTGTTGATGATGCTGGTGCTCATGCACAAGGGGAAGGGCGGAGGCCTGTCCGACATGTTCGGTGGCGGCATGCAGTCCTCCGTGGGCGGCTCCTCGGTCGCGGAGCGCAACCTCGACCGGATCACCGTCGTGGTCGGTCTGCTCTGGTTCGTCTGCATCGTGGTGCTCGGGCTGCTGATGAAGCTCGACAACTGACGCACCGTCGTCGGCGCGGCCTATCATGGGGCGGCGTCCTCCGAACGGAGTAGTACCTCCCGCGGACGGACGCGCGTTGGGCCTTACATAGACTGGGGCGCCCGCGGCGGAGCTGCTGTCAACGCTTCGCGGCACCATCACGCAGGGAGTTACGACCGTGGCAAGTGGCAACGCGATCCGAGGGAGTCGGGTCGGAGCGGGGCCGATGGGAGAGGCGGAGCGAGGCGAGTCGGCGCCGCGTCTGCGCATCTCCTTCTGGTGCGCTAACGAGCACGAGACTCAGCCGAGCTTCGCCAGCGACGCGCAGATCCCGGACACTTGGGACTGCCCCCGCTGCGGCCTCCCGGCCGGCAAGGACCGGGAGAACCCGCCGGACGCGCCGCGTACCGAGCCCTACAAGACGCACCTGGCGTACGTTCGGGAGCGGCGCAGCGACGCCGACGGCGAGGCGATCCTCGCCGAGGCGCTCGCCAAGCTCCGCGGCGAGATCTGACGGATCCCACCGCGACCATCAGGGCAACGGCCCGTCCGGGTAACCGGGCGGGCCGTTGCCATTGCCGTCCCCACACGGCTTTAAGGTGGTGGAGGCGGGGTCGCAGGCACGAGAAGAAGTGGGCTGATGTCCGAGATGAACGCAGAAGGCCGCAGCAGGCTCGACCAGTTGCCCGAGTGGCAGGCGCTGTCCACTCACCGTCAGGAACTCCACGACGTACATCTGCGCGAGCTGTTCGCCGCCGACCCCGGGCGCGCCGAGCGGTACACCCTCGACGTCGGTGACCTCCACCTGGACTACTCCAAGCACCTGGTGACGGACGAGACCCTGCGGCTGCTGCGCGAACTGGCCGCCGCGACCGGGGTCGCCGAACTGCGGGACGCCATGTTCCGCGGCCAGCGGATCAACATCACCGAGGACCGGGCGGTGCTGCACACCGCGCTGCGCGCCCCCCACTCGGCGGTGATGCCGGTGGACGGCGAGGACGTCATCCCGGAAGTGCACGCGGTGCTCACCAAGATGGGGACCTTCGTCGACCGGGTGCGCTGCGGCGACTGGACCGGGCACACCGGCAAGCGCATCAGGACCGTGGTCAACATCGGCATCGGCGGCTCCGATCTCGGTCCGGCGATGGCCTATGAGGCCCTCCGCGCCTACACCACGCGTGAGCTGGACTTCCGCTTCGTCTCCAATGTGGACGGGGCCGACCTGCACGAGGCGCTGCGCGGACTGGACCCGGCCGAGACGCTGTTCATCGTCGCGTCCAAGACCTTCACCACCATCGAGACCATCACCAACGCCACCTCGGCCCGGAACTGGCTGCTGAGCGGACTGGGGGCGGGCGGCGAGGCGGTGGCCCAGCACTTCGTGGCGCTGTCCACCAACGCCGAGAAGGTGGCCGAGTTCGGTATCGACCCCCAGAACATGTTCGAGTTCTGGGACTGGGTCGGCGGCCGCTACTCCTATGACTCGGCCATCGGGCTCTCCCTGATGCTCGCCATCGGTTCGGACCACTTCCGGGAGATGCTCGCCGGCTTCCACGAGATGGACGAGCACTTCCGCACCGCCCCGCCGGAGGAGAACGCTCCGCTGCTGCTGGGGCTGCTGGGGATCTGGTACAACAACTTCCACGACGCCCAGTCGCACGCGGTCCTGCCGTACAGCCACTACCTGTCGAAGTTCACCGCCTACCTCCAGCAGCTGGACATGGAGTCCAACGGCAAGTCGGTGGACCGCCAGGGGGAGCCGGTGCGCTGGCAGACCGGCCCGGTGGTCTGGGGCACCCCGGGCACCAACGGGCAGCACGCCTACTACCAGCTGCTGCACCAGGGCACCAAGGTCGTCCCGGCGGATCTGATCGGCTTCGCCAAGCCGGTGGAGGACCTGCCGCCGGACCTGGCGGGCCAGCACGACCTGCTGATGGCCAACCTCTTCGCCCAGGGGCAGGCGTTGGCCTTCGGCAAGACGCCGGAGGAGGTCTCGGCGGAGGGTGTGTCCGCCGAGCTGGTGCCGCACCGGACCTTCCGCGGCAACCACCCCACCACCACCATCCTGGCCAAGGAACTCAGCCCGTCCGTGCTGGGGCAGCTGATCGCGCTCTACGAGCACAAGGTGTTCGTCCAGGGCGCGGTGTGGGACATCGACTCCTTCGACCAGTGGGGCGTCGAGTTGGGCAAGGTGCTGGCCAAGCGGGTGGAGCCGGCGCTGACGGAGGGCGTGGAGGTGGCGGGGCTTGACGCGTCGACGGCGGGGTTGGTGGCGACGTATCGGGCGATGCGGGGGCGGTGAGCGGTGGGCTGAGGTGGGTGAGTGGCCGCGGGTCGTTCGTGGCTGGTCGCGCGGGTTGACCGTTGTGGTGGCGCGGTGTTGGCGGCCGCGGGTGGATTGTGGCTGGTCGCGCAGTTCCTCGCGCCCCTTTGGGGCGGGGGTTCCTCGTGGCGGGGTGGGCACGCTGAGCGCCGGGCTGAGGTGGGGTGAGCAGCTGCGGGTGTGCGGTGGCTGGTCGCGCGGTTCCCCGCGCCCCTGTGGGGGCGCCTGTGGTTGTGCGGGTTCCCCGCGCCCCTTGGGGGCGCGGGGAACTGGGTGATGGTGGGTCAGGGGCTTGCCGGGGGGTAGAG
>NZ_SRID01000111.1 GCF_004684805.1 Streptomyces palmae | reverse complement strand
GTGGGCTGCGCGGGAGGCTGCGCCGGCTGGCCGGGTACGGCGTACGGGCCCTGCGGCACGCCGGGCTGCCCGCCGGGGAAGGGGGCGGCCGGCGGATGACCACCGGCTCCCGGCTGCGGCGGGGGCGGCGGGGTGAAGGCCGGCATCGGCCCCTGCGCCGGCATCCCGGGCATCCCCGGCTGGCCCGGCATCCCGGGCATCGCCCCCGGGGCACCGTACGGCTGCTGCTCCTGGAGACCGGTCCGCTGGTCGACCGTGGAACGGTAGTCCACCGCGCCGGAGGTCATCCGCATGTACGCCTCTTCCAGCGAGGCCTGGTGCGGCGACAGCTCCCACAGCCGCACATCCGCCTCGTGCGCCAGATCGCTGATGCGCGGCAGCGGCAGGCCGGTGACCCGCAGCGCGCCGTCCGCCTCGGGCAGCACCTGGCCGCCCGCCGCGCCGAGCGCCGCGCCCAGCTTCTCGCGCAGTTCGGCCGAGCCGTCCGGCACCCGCACCCGGGCGAAGTCGGCGGAGTTGGCCGAGATGAAGTCCCGCACGCTCATGTCGGCGAGCAGCTGGCCGCGGCCGATCACGATCAGATGGTCGGCGGTGAGCGCCATCTCGCTCATCAGGTGGCTGGAGACGAAGACCGTACGGCCCTCGGCCGCCAGCTGCTTCATCAGGTTGCGGACCCACAGGATGCCCTCCGGGTCCAGGCCGTTGACCGGCTCGTCGAAGAGCAGCACCTGCGGGTCGCCGAGCAGCGCGGCCGCGATGCCCAGACGCTGGCCCATGCCGAGCGAGAAGCCCTTGGACCGCTTCTTGGCGACCATCTGCAGGCCGACCACGCCCAGCACCTCGTCCACCCGGCGCTCCGGGATCCCGGACAACTGAGCCAGCGACAGCAGGTGCTGGCGCGCGCTGCGACCGCCGTGCACCGCCTTGGCGTCGAGCAGCGCACCCACCTGGCGCGGGGCGTTGGGCAGCTGCCGGAAGGGATGACCGCACACCGTGACATGGCCGGCAGTCGGTTCGTCGAGGCCCAGGATCATGCGCATCGTGGTCGATTTCCCGGAGCCGTTGGGCCCCAGGAAGCCGGTGACGGCACCCGGCCGCACCTGGAACGAGAGGTTGTACACGGCCGTCTTGGCGCGGTAGCGCTTCGTCAGGCCGACTGCCTCGATCATTATCCGCCCTTCGCGAGTTGGCCAGGGCTGATGCCCCTGCGCGGATTAGGAGGATATCCACTGCGAACACGGTTGCGGTTATCGGCGATGGTGAGCGGATCGTGACCTGACGGCGAGTCGGCCGCCTCAACGGCCCTGGAACGTGCCCAGCCCGGGCAGTCGCAGCCGCCAACCCTCCGCCGCGAGGATCCGGGTCCCCTCGACCCCTACCGCCTCCTGGGCGCGGACCCGCCGCACCCAGCTCCGCGGGTCGGGGCCGAGCAGCGCGCGCAGCCGGGCGGAGCCGGCGAGCAGCGCGGTCAGCAGTGCGGCCTGGTCCCCGCCGCCCGGCCGCGGCAGGCCGTCCGGACCGGCCAGTACGCCGTGCCCGGACTCATAGAGGTACGCGCCGGGCAACCGCTCGCCGGAGGGCAGGAGGAGCGGGACGGCGGACCCGGACAGCAGCGGCCGGCGGTAGCCGAACTCCCCGGCGTCCACCACCCGCAGCTGCTCCTCGTCGAACCAGCAGACCACCAGCTCGCGCTCGGCCCCCGGATCCGGGAAGGGCGCGGTCGGCACGTACCCGGCCGGCCCGATGTGGGCCGAGACCCCCACGGAGATCCCGCGCACCCGCACCGGCACCAGGGGCACCGCGACCCCGATGCCCCGCCGCGCCAGCTTGTGCCGCAGCTGGGCGGGGGAGGCGTTGGAGCCCACCGCGAGGACCGGGCACCGGTGGGCGCTGCCCCGTTGGCCCAGCCGGGCCAGCAGGGCGTCCAGCGGCTCGGGGCCGCCCGGCCCGGTGACCGCCCAGCCGCCCGGTGGCCCGGGCCGCACCTCCAGCGGCCACAGCACGTCCCCGCAGAGCAGCATCGGCGTGGTGACCGGTCGCCCCGGGTAGCACAGCGGCTCCTCCCGGGGCGCCGCGCCGAAGCCCAGCGCACCCAGTGTGCGGTCCTCCATACCGCCAGGCTAAGACTGCTCCGCCGCCCCGGCGATCGCCGACCACCCACCGGCCGCGCCAGGCACCCGTACGACCGGGCGTCCCCCGGAAACGCGCATTCCGTGCGGCCGAGCACCGCCCCAAGATCACGCACCCGCACGGTCGAGGACCGCCCTGAATCCGGGCACCCGCACGGCCGAGGATCGCCCGTAACCAGGCACTCGCACGACCGGGCATCCCCCGACCGGGCACCACGCACGGCCGAGCACCGCCCCGCGATCACGCACCCGCGCGGCTGAGCATCGCCCCTGGCAACCGGGCGTACGCGGACCAGGCGGCAGCGCGGCGCGGTGCCGTGCCGGGTAGCCCCTGGCGGGGCCGGGGCACCCGACCCGGGCCGCCGGGCGCGCGGGGAACGGCGCGGCCGACCCGCGCTCGCCCCCGCACCCGTACCCCCTGCGGAGCCCTCACGCATCGCGTCGCCGCAGCAGCAGATAGCCGGCGGCCACCGCCGCCACCACCCACAGCGCCATGATGGCGAAGCCGCCCCAGGGCCCGTACGGTGCCGTGTTGTCCACGGTGACCACCTGCATGATCTTCTGGCCCGCCTGGTCCGGCAGGTAGTCGCCGGCCTTTCTGGTGGCGGGGACGTTCACCAGGATGTTGGAGACCAGGAAGAAGAACGGCATCAGGACGCCCAGCGAGAGCAGCGGGCTGCGCAGCATGGCGGCCACCCCCATCGCGAAGACCGTGATCAGCGTCATGTACAGGCCGCCGCCGACCACCGCGCGCAGCACCCCGGGGTCGCCCAGGTGGGCGCCGTGCGCGCCGAGCAGCGCCTGCCCGACGAAGAAGGTGATGAAGCTGGTCGCCATGGAGACCACCAGGGCCAGCAGGGTGGCCACGGTGAGCTTGCCGAACAGGAAGAGGCCGCGCTGCGGCACCGCGGCCAGCGAGGTGCGGATCATGCCGGTGCTGTACTCGTTGGACACCACCAGCACCCCGAAGACGATCATCGCCAGCTGCCCCAGGCCGGTGCCGGCGAAGCTGGTGAAGGTCGGGTCGAAGGTGAGCTGGTCGTGCGGCGACAGGCCGTGGTAGTCCCGCTCGACCAGGGCGCTGACCAGCGCGCCCAGGGCCACCGTGACCACCACCGCGATACCCAGCGTCCAGACCGTGGAACGCACCGACCTGATCTTGGTCCACTCCGAACGCAGCACCTGCGCCACCACCGGCATGTCAGCCGCCCTTCTTCCGCCAGTCCTGCCCCCAGCCGCCGCCCGCCGTCCCCTCGGGGACCGGGCCGCCTTCGCTGCCCGCGCCCGGGGCCGCCTGGGCCGCCCCGGCCGCCGCACCGGGGCGCCGCTGGCCGTGTGCGTGGTACTCCACCGCCTCCGCGGTGAGCCGCATGAACGCCTCCTCCAGCGAGGCCCGCTGCGGGCTCAGCTCGTGCAGCGTGATCCGGTGCTCGGCGGCCAGCTCGCCCAGCCGCGCGGCCTGGACCCCCTCCACCTCGATGCCGCCGTCCGGGCCCACCGCGGCCGGGTGCCCGGCCGCGTGGAGGACGTCGCGCAGCCGCTCCGGCTCGGGGGAGCGCAGCCGCACGAAGGACCGCGAGTTCCGTGCGATGAACTCGGCCATCGAGGTGTCCGCCAGCAGCCGCCCCTGGCCGATGACGACCAGATGCTCGGCGGTCAGCGCCATCTCGGCCATCAGATGGCTGGAGACGAAGACCGTGCGCCCCTGGGCCGCCAGATCCCTCATCAGATTGCGGATCCAGTGGATGCCCTCCGGGTCCAACCCGTTGACCGGCTCGTCGAACATCAGGATCCGCGGGTCGCCGAGCAGCGCGGCGGCGATGCCCAGGCGCTGGCCCATGCCGAGCGAGAAGCCCTTGGAGCGCTTGCGGGCCACCGAGGAGAGCCCCACCATGTCCAGCACCTCGGCGACCCGGGCCCGCGGGATGCCGTTGCTCTGCGCCAGGCACAGCAGATGGTTGTAGGCGGAACGGCCGCCGTGCACCGCCGAGGCGTCCAGCAGCGCTCCCACCGAGCGCAGTGGATCGACCAGCTCGCGGTAGTGCCGGCCGTCGATGCGGACGCTTCCGGCGGACGGGTTGTCGAGGTCGAGCACCATCCGCATGGTGGTGGACTTGCCGGAGCCGTTCGGCCCCAGGAAGCCGGTCACCACGCCGGGCCGGACGGTGAACGTGAGGTTGTCCACGGCCAGTTTCTCGCCGTAGTACTTGGTCAACCCCTCGAGCTCGATCATGCCGCCACGCTAGGACGGCCCGATGCCCCCCGCCACCGGAGCGCTGCCGCGCCGCGGTCCCCGCCTGACCGGAGGGGGCACGCGAAAGCGCCGGGCACCGCCAGAAGGCGGGCCCGGCGCTCGTGTCGCAACCAGGTGGCGCGGCCCGGGCGTCATGGCCCGGGGCGGCGTTCAGCGGGTCTGCTGGGCCGGCACCCCGCGGGTGGCGGAGTCGTCCTCGCTCGGCGCGCCCGTGGCGGCCACGGCCGCCCCGGTCAGCGTGGCCAGCATCTCGCGGACGTTGGTCAGCTGGGCGTTGATGCTGTCGCGGCGGTTGGTGAGCGCCGCCAGCTCGCGCTCGGACTCGCTGCGCACCCGGTCCGCCTTGGCGTTGGCGTCCGCCACGATGTCCTCGGCCTGGCGCTGCGCGGTCTCCACCGTCTGGCGGGCCCGGCGCTCCGCGTCGGTGCGCAGCTTCTCGGCCTCCAGGCGCAGCTGCTCGGCGCGGTGCTCGATCTCCGCGAGCCGCTTCTCCGCCTTGGCCTGACGCGAGGCCAGGTCCCGCTCGGACTGCTCACGGCGCTTGGCCAGGTTGGTCTCGAAGTCGGCCGCGGCCTGGGCGGCCTTGGCGCGGGTCTCCTCGAACAGCGCGTCCGCTTCCTCACGCTTGGACTGCGCGTCCTTCTGCGCCTCCGACCGCAGGGTGGACGCCTCGCTCTTGGCCTTCTCGACGACCCGGACCCCCTCGTCCTCCGCCTTCTGCTTGCGCTCGGCGGCGTACGACTCGGCGTCGTTGCGCACCTGCTGGGCGGCGGCCTCGGCGAGCTCCCGGTGCTGCTCGGCGGCCCGACGGGCCTCCTCACGCAGGTCCTTGGCCTCCTCCTCGGCGAGCCGGAGGATCTTCTCGACGCGCGCGCCGAGCCCCGCGTAGGACGGCTCGGCGTCGGTGACCTGGGCCTGGGCGTTCTGCGTTTCGAGGTGCAGCTCCTCGATGCGCTTCTCCAGCGAGGTGATGCGAGCCAGAGCACTGTCACGGTCGGCGACGAGTTTGGTAATGCGGTCGTCCACCTGACCGCGGTCGTATCCACGCCGCACGAGCTCGAAGCCGAAGGGGGAGGAAGTGTCGCTCATGGGGTTCCTGTCGAAAGAGACCGGTGAGGTGATAGAGGGAATTTTAGGGGGTTGGGTGGCGTGTCATCGAGTCAATGACGGTTTGATCTGGAGAATGTCCAGCCTTTTGAGTGGAGTGTTCACCCGCCACTTGTCACCCGGTGGAGGGAACCGGGCGATCCGGACATGGACCGCTCGGTGCCGCGGCCGACCCCCCCGATCGGGGGCCCGCCACGGCCCGGAAACCCCCGTCACCCCGCCCGCGCGGTCAGGATCCTGACGACTTGCCACCCGAGCGGGACCCACCGGCGCCGGCACCTGCCTTCGCCCCGTTCTTGCCGGCCCCGTTGCTCGCGGGCGACGCCTCCAGGGAGCCGAGCGCCTCCAGCACGTCCTGCACCCGGGCGATCTCCGCGTTGATGTCCTCCTGACGGCGCACCAGCAGCTCCAGCTCGCGCTTGCCCTCCGCGACGATGCGGTCGGCCTCCTCGCGCGCCTCCGAGCGGCGTGCCTCCGC
The DNA here is from genome assembly GCF_004684805.1 of Streptomyces palmae. Classification (GTDB taxonomy): domain Bacteria; phylum Actinomycetota; class Actinomycetes; order Streptomycetales; family Streptomycetaceae; genus Streptomyces; species Streptomyces palmae. The sequence goes on along the minus strand of NZ_SRID01000111.1, from coordinate 11,963 downwards.
GTCGCGGTGGGCGTCCGCCTTCTTCTGCTCGGCCTCCTTCAGCAGCCCCTCGGCCTTCTTCACGGCGGCGATCCGCACCTTGCTCGCCTCGCCGTTGGCGTCCGAAAGCAGCTTCTTGGCCTTCTCCTCGGCCTTCAGCAGCTGTGCGGAGGCCGCCGCCACCAGCTTGTCCACCCGCTCACCGGCGGACTTCATCTGCTCGGCGGCCTCCTTCCGGGCCCGCTCGTGCAGCTCCTCGACCTCGGTCTCCACCCGGCCGCGCAGCTCCTCGGCGCGCTCCCGGATCGCGGTGGCGTCCCCGCGCGCCTCGCCCAGCATGGTGTCGGCGTCGGTACGCGCCTTCTCCACCAACTGCCCGGCCTGCGCCTTCGCCTCCTTGACGATCCGCTCGGCCTCCTTGCGGGCCGCGCCGACCATGGTGTCGGCCTGCTCCTCGGCGGCGGTCGCGCTGCGCAGCGCCGCCTCCTGCGCCTCCTTGGTGAGCTTCGCGGCCTCGCTGCCGGCCTTGGCCACCAGCCGGTCGGCCTGCTCGGCGGCGTCCGCGCGGCGCTTGTTGGCGTCCTTGCGCGCGGTGTCCACCGTGCGCTCCGCCTCGGCCTGCGCCTCGTTGCGGACCCGCTCCACCTCGGCCGCCGCGTCGGCCGCGGCCTTCTCGGTCTCGGCGCGGGTACGGGCGGCGTGCTGCTGGGCTGATTCCAGCGACTCGGTGGCCTCGGCCCGCAGCCGCTCCGCCTCGGTGCTCGCCTCCGCCAGCAGCCGCTCGGCCTCCTTGGTGGCCTCGGCGACGAGCCGGTCGGCCTGCTCGGCGGCGTCGGTGCGGCGCTTGTTGGCGTCCTCCCGGGCCTCGTTGGCCATCCGCTCGGCCTCGTTGCTCGCCTCGGTCACCAGCCGGTCGGCCTGCTGGGCCGCCTCGGAGCGGATGTTGTTGGCATCGCCGCGCGCCTCGGCGCGGGTACGGGCGGCGTCCTGCTCGGCCGCGGCCCGGGCGTCGGTGGCCTCGGTGCGCAGCGCCTGCGCCCGCGCGTTGGCGTCGGCGACCAGCCGCTCCGCCTCCGCGGTGAGCCGGGCGGCCTCCTCCTGGGCGGCGGCCAGCGCCTCGGCGGCCTCCGCGGCCAGCCGCTCGGCCGCCGCGTTCGCCTCGGTGCGCACCCGGTCGGCGGTCTCCTGGGCCTCCGTCCGCAGCCGCTCGGCCTCCTTGGCGGCCTCGGCGACGAGCCGGTCGGCCTGCTCGGCGGCGTCGGTGCGGCGCTTGTTGGCGTCCTCCCGGGCCTCGTTGGCCATCCGCTCGGCCTCCGCGGCGGCCTCCGCCACGGTGCGCTCGGCCAGCGTCCGGGCGGCCTCGGCCTCCTCCTGCGCCCGGGCCCGCAGCCGGGCGGCCTCGGCGGCGGCCTGCTCCTGCTCCGCGAGGGCCTGGGCGCGGACCCGCTCCGCCTCCTCCCGCGCCTCGGTCCGGACGCGCTCCGCGGCGTGCTCGGCGTTCGAGCGCAGCCCCGCGATCTCCGCCTCGGCCTGCTCGTGGAGACCCGCCACCGAGTCCCGTACCTGCTGGGCGGTCTGCTCCGCGGCCGCGACCAGCTCGGCGGCCCGCTGCTCGGCCTCCTCGGCCAGTCGCTGCGCCTCCTGCTGCGCCTCGGCCACCCGCTTGCGGGCCGAGGCCAGCAGCTCCTCGCTCTGCTCGTGGGCCCGCCGGCGCTCCTGCTCGGCCTCGGTGCGGGCCGAGCCGAGCAGCTCCTCGGCCTCCCGGCGGCGCCGGGCGGCCTCGTCCTGGGCGGCGGCCAGCGCCTCGGCGGCCTCCGCGGCCAGCCGCTCGGCCGCCGCGTTCGCCTCGGTGCGCACCCGGTCGGCGGTCTCCTGGGCCTCCGTCCGCAGCCGCTCGGCCTCCGCCGCGGCCTCGGTGCGCAGCCGCACCGCCACCGCCTCGCCCTCGGCACGGGCGCGGGAGGCGTCCGCCGCGGCCTCGGTGCGCAGCCGCTCGGCCTCCGCCTCGGCCTGCTCCTGAAGGGCGCGCAGCCGCTCGGCGGCCTCGGTGCGCAGCCGCTCGGCCTCCTCCGCGGCCTCCCGGCGCAGCTTCTCGGCCTCGGCCCGCGCCTCGGTCAGCGCCTCCTCGGCCGCGGACACCCGTGCCTGGGCCTCCTCGTGCCGGCGGGTCAGCTCCGCCTCGGCCGCGGTACGCCGCTCGGCGAGGGCCGCCTCGCTCTCCTCGCGCAGCCGCGCGGCGGCCTCGGCCGCCTCGGTCCGCAGCCGCTCGGCGCGCTCCTCGGCGGCGCCCACCAGCTCCTCGGCCTCGGCCCGGGCCCGCTCCAGCGCCTCCTCGGACTGGACGCGCACGGCGGTGGCCCGCTCGACGGCCTCGGCCCGGACCCGCTCGCTCTCCGCGCTGGCGTCCGAACGGGTCTCCTCGGCGTCCGCCTTGGCCTTGGCCAGCAGCTCCTCGGCGGTCTTGGCCGCCTCCTCGATCTGCTGCACCGCCTCCTTGCGGGCCTCACCGCGGATCTTCTCGCCCTCGGTGACCGCCTCGGCGCGCAACTGCTCGGCCTCGCCGCGCAGCCGCCGCGCCTCCTCCTGCAACTCGACGGTCTTGGCGCGGTATTCCTCGGTGTCGTCCTGGGCCGCGCCCTTGAGCTGCTCGGCGGTCTCGTGCGCCTCGGCGCGCAGCCGGTCGGCCTCCTCCTCGGCCTCCCGCCGGATCCGCTCGGCCTCCTCGGCCGCGGCCCGGGTGGTGGACTGGGCTTCCTCGGACGCCTTGGAGAGCACCTCCTCGGCGCTGCGGGCCGCCTTGGCGAGCTGGGCCGCGGAGTCCTCAACGGCCTTGGCCCGCGCGGTCTCCCGCGCCTCCGCGATCAGCCGCTCGGCCTCCGCGCGGGCGTCGTCGCGCGCCCGCTCGGCCTCGGCGCGCAGCGTCTCGGCCTCCTTGGTGGCCTCCGCGACCAGCCGGGCGATCTCGGCCTTGGCGGTACGGGTGCGCTGCTCGTTGTCGGTCTCGGCGGCCGAAAGCCGCTTCTCGGCCTGCTGCTTGGCCTCGGCGAGCACCTGCTCGGCCTCGGCGCGGGCCTGCCGCAGCGCCTCCTCGGCCTCCTGCATCCGGGTCTCGGCGGCCCGGGACAGCTCGGAGGACTGGCGGCGCGCGGTGTCCGCCTCGGCGGCCGTGCTGGTACGCAGCGCCTCGGCGCGGTCGGTGGCCTCCTGGGCCTGCGTGGAGGCGGCGGTGAGCAGCCGTTCGGCATCGGTACGGGCACGCCGCAGCAGGGCCTCGGCCTCGGTGCGGGCCGCCTCCGCCTCGGCGGCCAGGCGCTGCCGGGTCTGCTCGGCCAGCCGCTGGGCCTCGGCCCGGGCGGCGGCCAGCGACTGCTCGGCCTCGGCGCGCGACTCGTCCATGAGCCGGCGGGCCTGGGACTCGGTACGGGCCCGCAACTGCTCGGCCCAGGCGACGTTCTCGTTGACATGCGACTCGACGGTGGCGCGGCGCTCGGCGAGCTCCTCGTCCAGCCGCTGGCGCCGGGCCACCGCCTCGGCGTGCAGCTCGGCCTCCATCCGGGCCTGCTGCTCGGCGTGCTCCTGGAGCAGCCGCTGGGTCTGGGCACGGGTCTCGCGCAACTCGCGCTCGGCGTCGGCGCGCAGCTGCTCGGCCTGGATCTGGGCGTTCCGCAGCAACTGCTCGGCCTGGTAGCCGATGTCCGCGGTGTCGTACGCGGGACGACTGGCGATGGTGCGGCGCGCCTCGTGCAGCTTGGCGCGCAGCACCTCGACCTGGTAGCCGAGGTCGTCTGCGTGCTGGACGGCCTTCTCCCGCTCGGTCTTCAGCCGCTCCATCTCGGCCTCGAACTTCGCGAGGTGGTCGTCAGGCTCGTAGCGGTCGTAGCCCCGCACAGCGCGGTCCCATCCGTCCCCTGATCGCGTTGGCAGCCGGGCCCCGTCCTGCGTTGGTCGTGCTGGGGCTGGCCCTTGACGAAGAAATGGTGTCAGATCATCGGCAAAGCTCGGGCCGGACCCCGTGCAGTGTCCTTCCCGTACCCCGGCCGAGCCTGCACTCTACCGGCCGGGGAAGCGGGACGGTCAGTGGTCCGCCACGTCAGGGGCGGCGGAGGTCACGAGTTCGGTGAGCACACCGTGGCAGTCCTTGGGGTGCAGGAAGGTGATCCGGGAGTCCATCGAGCCCCGCCGCGGTGCGTCGTAGAGCACCCGCACGCCCTTGTCGCGGATGGCCTCGGAGTCGCCGTCCACGTCGGCGGTGCCGAAGGCGATGTGGTGCACCCCCTCGCCGTTCTTGGCCAGCCACTTGCCGACCGCCGAGTCCTCCCGGGTGGGCTCCAGGAGCTGGAGGTACGAGGCGCCGCCGTCGTCCGTACCATTGATGCGGAGCATGGCCTCGCGGACGCCCTGCTCCTCGTTGATCTCGCTGTGGAACACCTCGAAGCCGTACGTGGCACGGTAGAACTCGACGGTCTTGTCGAGGTCGAAGCAGGCGATCCCGATGTGGTCGATTCGCGTCAGCATGTACCCAGTGCACCGCCGGGTGCCGTGGTTACGCAACGTGCGCGCGATCACACCAACGGCCCGGTGACCTGGCGGGCGCCCCTCAGTACATTGCTCGTAACCCTCGTTAACCACCTTCCTTCTCTCGAAGGGGCAGCACCATGACTGGAACGTCTGGTTCCACCTCCGTGATCGTGGCGGGCGCGCGGACGCCCATGGGGCGGCTGCTGGGCAGCCTGCGCTCCTTCTCCGGCGTCGAGCTCGGCGGCGTGGCCATCAAGGCCGCGCTGGACCGGGCGGGTATCGGCGGCGACCAGGTGCAGTACGTGATCATGGGGCAGGTGCTCACCGCGGGCGCCGGCCAGATCCCGGCCCGGCAGGCGGCCGTCAAGGCCGGCATCCCGATGAGCGTGCCGGCGCTGACCGTCAACAAGGTCTGCCTCTCCGGCCTGGACGCCATCGCGCTGGCCGACCAGCTGATCCGGGCCGGCGAGTTCGACGTGATCGTCGCGGGCGGCCAGGAGTCCATGACCAACGCCCCGCACGCGCTGCCGAAGTCCCGGGAGGGCTTCAAGTACGGCGCGGTTCAGATGCTGGACACCATGGCCAACGACGGCCTGACCGACCCCTTCGAGGGCATCGCCATGGGCGAGTCCACCGAGAAGCACAACGCCCGCCTGGGGATCACCCGCGCCGAGCAGGACGAGATCGGCGCGCTGTCCCACCAGCGGGCCGCCGCCGCCCAGAAGAACGGCATCTTCGAGGCCGAGATCACACCGGTGGAGATCCCGCAGCGCAAGGGCGAGCCGGTGATCTTCGCCAAGGACGAGGGCATCCGCCCGGACACCACCGTCGAGACGCTGTCCACGCTGCGCCCGGCGTTCGGCAAGGAGGGCACCATCACCGCCGGCACCGCCTCGCAGATCTCCGACGGCGCCGCCGCCGTGGTGGTCATGAGCAAGGCGAAGGCGCAGGAGCTGGGCCTGGAGTGGATCGCCGAGATCGGCGCCCACGGCAATGTGGCCGGCCCGGACAACTCGCTCCAGTCCCAGCCGTCCAACGCCATCCTGCACGCCCTCGGCAAGGAGGGCCTGACGGTCGAGGACCTGGACCTCATCGAGATCAACGAGGCGTTCGCGGCGGTGGCCGCGCAGTCCATGAAGGATCTCGGCGTGTCCACCGAAAAGGTGAACGTCAACGGTGGCGCGATCGCCCTGGGCCACCCGATCGGCATGTCCGGCGCCCGCCTCGTGCTCCACCTGGCGCTGGAGCTCAAGCGGCGCGGTGGCGGCGTGGGCGCGGCCGCGCTGTGCGGTGGCGGCGGCCAGGGCGACGCGCTGATCATCCGGGTGCCGTCGAACGGCAAGTAGCACCCGTGCCGCCACGCGGCACGCAAGACCGCTGAGACCGACCCCTGTCGCGCGGCCGGGCACCGTCCGCCCCGCCGCGCGACCTGGCTTGATCCGTACGGTCCGGGAGGCCGGCCGACGGTCCGAGAAAGGCGAGTGCTGATGGTTGACGTCCCCGAGCTGGTGGAGCAGGCGCGGCAGGGCCGGCCGCGGGCCGTGGCCCGGCTGATCTCCCTGGTGGAGGGGGCGTCACCGCAGCTGCGCGAAGTGATGGCCGCGCTGGCCCCGCTGACCGGCAACGCCTATGTGGTGGGCCTGACCGGCTCCCCCGGGGTCGGCAAGTCCACCTCCACCTCGGCCCTGGTCGCCGCGTACCGCAAGGCCGGCAAGCGGGTCGGGGTGCTGGCGGTGGACCCCTCCTCACCGTTCTCCGGCGGCGCGCTGCTGGGCGACCGGGTGCGGATGAGCGAGCACGCCTCCGACCCGGGCGTCTACATCCGCTCCATGGCCACCCGCGGCCACCTCGGCGGCCTGGCCTGGGCCGCCCCGCAGGCCATCCGGGTGCTCGACGCGGCAGGCTGCGACGTGGTCCTGGTGGAGACGGTGGGCGTGGGCCAGTCCGAGGTGGAGATCGCCGCCCAGGCGGACACCTCGGTGGTGCTGCTCGCCCCCGGGATGGGCGACGGGATCCAGGCCGCCAAGGCGGGGATCCTGGAGATCGGCGACGTGTACGTGGTGAACAAGGCCGACCGGGACGGGGCGGACGCCACGGTCCGCGAGCTCAACCACATGCTGGGGCTGGGCGAGGCCCGCGGCCCCGGCGACTGGCGCCCCCCGATCGTGAAGACCGTGGCGGCCCGCGCCGAGGGCGTGGAGGAGCTCGTGGCGGCCCTGGAGAAGCACCGGGCCTGGATGGAGGAGCGCGGCGTGCTGGGCGAGCGCCGCCGCCGCCGGGCCGCGGTGGAGGTGGAGACCATCGCGGTCACCGCCCTGCGCGAGCGCATCGGCGACCTGCACGGCGACCGCCGCCTGGACGCCCTGGCGGAGCGCATCACCGCCGGCGAGCTGGATCCGTACGCGGCGGCGGACGAACTGGTGGCGAGCATCACCGCCAACTAGCACTGGGACCCATCCGCGGGGCTCGGCCGGTGCCGACCGGGTGCGGCGTACGCTCGGGCCCCGCGGCGGCGCATGGCGTACGGCCCCGAGACCGGGCCCCGGTGTGCCGCGGGCGCCGGAAGGGCCTCCAGCCCGTTCGGCGCCCGCCGCCGTCCTGGTGCGCCGCCCGCCTACGCCTGGCCGCGGTGCTCGCGCAGGTGCTGGGCGACCGGGGTGAGGGAGGCGTGCAGGGCCGCCAGGTCGGTCGCCGAGAGCAGGTCGATGAAGTGCCGGCGGACGGCCTGCACATGGTGCGGGGCGACCTTGCGCATGGTCTCCCAGCCGTGGTCGGTGAGGACGGCGTACAACCCGCGCCGGTCGGACTCGCAGTTCTCCCGGCGGACCAGCCCGCCGTTCTCCATCCGGGTGATCTGGTGGGAGAGCCGGCTCTTGGACTGGAGGGTGGCGGCGGCGAGGTCGCTCATCCGCATCCGGCGGTCCTGCGACTCGGAGAGATTGACCAGGATCTCGTAGTCGTTCATGGTCAGGCCGAACGGCTGGAGGTCCCGTTCGAGTTGATGGGTCAGCAGCCGGCTGACGTCCAGATGCGTCCGCCAGGCGCGCTGTTCCTCGTCGCTGAGCCAGCGTGTGCCGTTCTCGGTCTCCATGGAATCTATTCTACCTAAATAAGTTGAATCATGAACCAATGGGTGGGTCGGATCGTGCGTCGGGCGTGAGGTCACCCGTTCGACGTTACACTCCGCACCCTCTTGCTCACGAACCGGTATCCCCCTTGACCCCCACCGGCCGCTCCTCCAGCAGCATTTCAGAGGACTGCAGCAGCACCGTCCCGGCCCCCGTGAACTCGAACTGGTGCTCCTCGCCGGATGTTCCGCCGAACCCGGTGTGCGCCCGGACGCCACCCAGGAAGCCGCGCATGTAGTGGTGGTCGTAGTGGTGGCAGGGGGACGGGCAGTCCGCCCAGCCCACCAGCGCCTGCGGATCCACCCGGATCGGCGGCTCCATGAAGACCACCGGCCCGTTGGACGCGGCCACGAAGGTCCCGGTGCCGATCAGGGTGAGGAAGCCCGGCACGATCGACTGCTTCAGCGACAGCGAGGGCTGGAAGGCCAGCAGGTTCCCCGAGCGGATGGTGAGGTTGCCGTCGTCCAGGTCGTAGGAGTTCACGTCGAACGCCCGGTCCGCCAGCAGCATCCGGCCCCGCCCCTCGGCCACCACCCAGTCCGCGGCGTGCAGCGGGGAGTGGAAGCTCCGGGCGACCAGCCGCTCCAGATGGCCCAGCCCCACCCCCTGGAAGGCGATCTGCCCGTAGTAGGCGATCATCTTCCCCTTCTGGAGGAACCACTGGCCGTCGAGATCCACGCTGAAGACGTACGGATTGACGTTGTCGTTGACCGGCAGCGAGTACGCGTCATGGATCACCGGGCCGTTCACAGCTTCTCCTCCGACGCCTGGACGTACACCGTGCCGGTGCCGGACAGCTCCAGCTGGAAGGCCTCACCCGACCCCCGGCCCACCAGCTCCCGCCAACCGATCGCGGTGGACAGCCGGTTGCGCACCTCGCCGCGGTGCGCCACATAGGCCTGCGGATCCACGTGCACCGGTCGGTCGGGGGTGATCGGCAGCTCCAGCACCCCGCCGTGCGCCATCACCACGGCCGAGCCGTGCCCCTGCAGCGTGGTGGTGAACAGCCCCTGCCCGGTGGCCTGGCCGCGCACCACCCCCATCACCCCGCCCTGGGCGCCCAGGAACACCGTGCCCTGCCGCAGCGTGCCGTCGAAGGCCAGCAGCCGGTCTGCCTCGACGTGCAGCGTCTCGCCCCACAGGTCGATCACCTGCACATGGTGGCCGCCGCAGCCGAACATCACCGTGCCCCCGGACCCCGGCGGCACCTCCACCGTCATCAGCGGGGTGGCCTCCCCGGTGACCCGGCGGCCGATCATGCCCAGCACCCCGCCCTGCCCACCGGTGATGCTGGGCGTGAACCGCACCTCCCCGGTGTAGGCCAGCATCGCCCCGCGCTGGCTGAACAGTGTCTGCCCCGGCGCCAGCTGGGCCCGCACCATCCGCGAGTTGAGCACCGTGAACGCCATCAGCCCGTCCCCCTCCCCTCGGAACCGCCCTCCACCGGCCCGTTCACAGCTCGCCGCCGATGGTGTCCCGCTCGTAGGGCTGGACGTACACCAGCCCCTCGCCCTCGAACCTGATCTGGAACGCCTCGCCCGAGCCCTCACCTATGAAGCTGCGGAAGTTCACCCCCGACTGGAAGTGCTGGGTGAGGTTCCCGCTGTGCGCCACATACGCGCCGGGGTCCACCTGGAGCGGGGTCTGCGGGCCGACCCGCAGCACCACCGCCGTGCCCTCGGAGAGGATCGCCGCCTGGCCGGTGCCCTCCACGGTGGTGGTGAACAGGCCGTTGCCCTGCGCCGAGCCGCGCAGCCCGGTGAAGGTGGTCCCGGTGCGCAGCGCCTCGTCCGCGCAGAGCAGATTGCTCGCCTCCACGAACAGCTTCTCGCCGTCGAGCGCCACCAGGTTGACCTCCCGCGCCCGGTCGGCGAAGTAGCAGGTGCCCTGCCCCCGCACCTCCATCACCGCCATGTGCTCGCCGGTGATCCGCCGGGTCACCAGCCCGCGCAGCCCCTCGCCGCCGCCGGTCTTCTTCTTGAAGGTCATCTCGCCGTCGTAGGCGACCATGGACCCCTTTTTGGCCTTGACCGCCTCGCCGGCCAGATCGACCGCGAGAACCTTGCTCCCCTGGAGCCGAAAGTGAGCCACATCCCAGACGTTAGCCCCCCGGCCCGGATCGCCGGGAGTCCTGCGACAATGAGCGGGCAGAGCTTGTGAAGCCAAGCACAAGCTCTGCGTGATGTTCGGCCCCCCTACGCCCCCCGAGGTGCCCCGCCCATGGACTTCAAGACCGCCACCGCGCTGCGCCGGCTCCGCCTGGTCTCCGTGCCCGAGGCCGTTTCCTTCCCGCTGCTCCTTGTCTGCTCGGTGCTCAAGCGCACCACCGACTTCAACGGGGTGCCGGTGATGGGCACGGTGCACGGCATTCTCTTCATCTTCTATGTGATCTTCTGGTTGGACGCCAGGAAGCGTGCCGGCTGGTCCAACCGGACCGCCGCGATCTACCTCGCGCTCGCCATCCCGCCCTTCGGCGGTTTCTTCGCCGAGCGCAAGCTCAAGCGGGAGGCGGAGGCCAGCGTGATCGCCGCCCGCGCCCGGCGCGAGGGAGTCGTGAACGCATGATCGTCGCCTTCTCGGTAACCCCGCTGGGGGTCGGCGAGGACGTGGGGGAGTACGTGGCGGACGCGGTGCGGGTCGTCCGCGAGTCCGGCCTGCCCCACCGCACCGATGCCATGTTCACCTCCATCGAAGGCGAGTGGGACGAGGTGATGGACGTGGTCAAGCGCGCCGTGGCAGCGGTCGAGGCGCGCGCCCCGCGCGTCTCTCTGGTCCTCAAGGCCGATGTCCGCCCCGGTGTCACCGACGGCCTCACCGCCAAGGTGGAGACGGTGGAGCGGTACCTGGCCGGATGACCGGCCGACGGGGCTCGGCGGGCACGCCTCGGACACCCGGGCGCCGCCCGCTCCCCTTGTTCCCCTCGTTCCCCTGCTCTCCCTTTTCGTTTCGACGGTCACCCCGCCGGCACCTCGCCCTCCGCCAGGGCGATGCCGAGCGGGGTGCGTTCGTAGAGGACGAGGCGGCCCTGGCGACGGGCGCTGACCAGGCCGGCGTCGCGGAGTACGGCCAGGTGCGCGGAGACCGAGGAGGGCGCGAGCCGGTGCCGCTCGGCCAGCGCGGTGGTGGACGAGGGGTCGGTCAGCCCGCCCAGGATGGCCGCCCGGTTGGGGCCCAGCAGCCGCACCAGCGCCTCGGCGGCGCGCGGCGAGGGGCGCTGCCACAGCCCGCCGACCCCGCGCGCCGGATAGATCACCGTGGGCTGCCAGGGCGCCGCGAAGCCGCTCACCACGTCCGGCCAGACGAACACGCTGGGCATCAGCAGCAGCCCCCGCCCGTCCAAGCGCTGCAGCGGTGGCTCGGCGCCCCGGGTACGTACCGTGAGGGCGCCGTCGGCCCAGCTCAGCTCGGGCCGCAAGTCCGCGAAGAGGCGTTCCAGCCCCCCTTCCGCCAGCTGCCGGGAGCGCAGGGCGACATCCGCCTCCAGCAGCGCCCGCAGCCGGGGCCAGTCCGGGGCGACCAGCGCCTGCCATGCCTGCTCGGTGGCCTCGGCCAACCGCCGCACCGCCCACGCGGGATCGGCCAGCATCCGCCGCCCGATCGGGGACTCGGTCGCCCCCGGGGTGCAGGCCAGCGAGTTCGCCATCTCGGCCCGGGCGGCTGCCGGATCGGTGGCCCGCATCCGCGCCAGCTCGTCCTGGAACGAGGGGCAGGGCTCGTCCGGCGGCGGCCCCAGGAAGTCGGGGGTGTAGCCGGGTGAGGGCATGAGCAGGGACAGCTCGGACAGGTCCAGCCCGGCCAGCGCGCCCCGGATCCGCCGCAGCCACGGCAGGTGGTAGCCGTGCCGGGCCGGCCGCCGGAGGGTGCGCACCGCCTCGTGGGTCTGGCACAGCGGGGAGACGGCGAACCGCAGCCGCAGCAGATCCTCGGTGCCGAAGTGCATCACCAGTGGCAAGGGGTTCCTCCTCCCGGGGCGAGCGGATCCGGCCGACCGGGCGGGCCACCGGGACCGGTTCCATCGGGGGGTCGGCCGGCCGGACGGCCTGGCGACCGGGTGGGCCGTCGGGACCGGTTCGTCCAGGGGCTCGGGCGGATGGCGTGGGTGGTGCGCCCGGTGCCGGACGGCGTGCATTCGGCTGGGGCCGAAAGAGTAGTGGGCCGGCCACCGGACCGGCACCCTGCGTCCATGCGTACGTCCTCCGGGCCCGCCGAACCGGGCCCCACCCCAGCGCGCCCGGTCGCGGAAGCGCCCCCCGTCGTCGCGGTGACCGGCGCCGTGCCGGTCGAGGTGGCTGAGCCGGGGCCCGCCCCAGCGCGCCCGGTCGCGGAAGAGTCCCCCGC
>NZ_SRID01000110.1 GCF_004684805.1 Streptomyces palmae | reverse complement strand
GAGCGGGGGACGACCGTCCGCGCCACCGGGGTCGGGCGGAGGGTGGCGCCGGCCTCATCCCCGTTCGACGGTCAGGTCCAGGAAGTGGGCGGAGCAGGAGACGCACGGGTCGTGGTTGCGGACGGCCCGCTCGCACAGCCGGGTCAGCTCCGCGTCGGTGGCCCGGCCGCGGGCCAGCTCGCCCTGGACGATCCGCCGCAGGTCCTCCTCGATGGCGCCCTGGTTCTGGGAGGTGGGCGGGATGAGGCGGGCGTCGGTGACCAGTCCCGCGGAATCGAGGACATAGCGGTGGTACAGAGTGCCGCGCGGGGCCTCGGTCGCCCCGTGGCCGGTGCCGGCGCGCGGCGGTACGTCCACGGCCGGGCGCGGCGGCGGCTCGTACTCGTCGATCAGCCGCAGAGCCTCCTCGACCGCGTACAGCACCTCGACGGCACGGACGACGATGCTGCGGAAGGGGTTGCGGCACACGCCCTCGAGCCCCGCCGCGCGGGCGGCCTCCCGGACGGCGGGCGGCAGCAGATGGCCGCTGATGGCGTACCGGGCCAGGGAACCGGTGAGGTGCCGGCGGCCGTCCAGCCGGGCCTGCAGCGCGGTGGAGTACGGCACCTGCTCCTCCACCACCCGGCGGGTGAACTCCCGCAGCGGAAAGGAGCGGGGCCGCTCCCCGGGCCCGTGGCGCAGCACTGTCGGAGTGCCGCCGTCGATGGCGTACCGGTCGGGTTCGGCGAGCGCGAACAGGTCCGCCTCGCACTCCGCGTCGGGGAAGGTGAACCCCGCCACCCAGCCGACGGTCTCCAGCGCGTCCTGTCGGGCCCGCCGCAACCGCTCGGCCAGCGGGCGCAGTTCGGCACGGGTGGGGGTGCGGTGGAAACCGCCGACGCGGACGTTGACCGGATGGATGGCCCGCCCGCCGAGCAGCTCCATGACGGCGTTCCCCGCCTGTTTGAGCCGCAGGCCCCGCTCGACCTCCGCACGGTGATCGCGGGCGAGCTGGACGGCGTCGTCGCAGCCGAGGAAGTCGGGAGCGTGCAGCAGATAGATGTGCAGGGTCTGGCTCTCGATCCACTCGCCGCAGTACAGCAGACGGCGCAGGGCCGCCAGCGGGCCGTCGACCACGACCTGGCAGGCGTCCTCGACGGCCCGGCAGGCGCTCATCTGGTAGGCGACCGGGCAGATGCCGCAGACCCGGGAGGTGAGGTCGGGCGGTTCGGTGTGCCGGCGACCGCGCAGGAAGGCCTCGAAGAAGCGCGGCGGTTCGAAGATCTTCAACCGGGCCGCGGTGACCGTGTCGCCGTCGATCCGCAGGTCCAGCGCTCCCTCACCCTCGACACGGGCCAGGGCGCCGACCCGCAGCACCCGTGCGGCGGGCGGGGTCACCGGCGCTCCCCGGCCGTCTCCACCGCCGCGGGGAGCGGCCGGCCACCGCGGTGTCCCGGCTCGGGCGCGTGCGGGGCGGGCCGCTCGCCGACCGGGCCCGGACGCCTGGCGTGCTCGGCCACCGGCCCGGGATACCCGGTGTGCCCGCTCACCGGGTCGGGATGCCTGGCGTGCTCTGCCGCGCCCCGATGCCGCGCCAGCTCCTGCGCGATGCGCTCCACCAGCGGGTCCACCGCCGCGGAGACGGCCGGGGTGAGCCCCCGCCCCAGTGCGGTGTCGGCGCACTCCACCGCGTACACGACCAGGTGCCGGGGCGTTCTGCCCAGCGCCCGTGACAGCTCCACCGCCTCACCGAGGCCGAACCCGTGGGTGCTCGCGGCGCCACTCGGTCGCCAGACCTCCGGCCCGCCCGACTCCAGCCGGTGCACCCGTCCGGGCCGCCCCCCGGGCACATGGGCGGCGTCCACCACCACGGCGAGTTCGGCCCCGTCCCACAGGCCGATCAGACGGCCCGGGTCGCCCTCGCTCGACGACAGCCTGGTCTCGGCCGGCAGCGGCCGGTGTGCGGCGCGCCGCTCCAGGCCGGCGATGACCGCGGGACCCACGCCGTCGTCCCGCCGGAACTCGTTGCCGACCCCGATCACGGCGATACGGGCCAAGGCCGCCACGCTGCACTTCCCTTCCTGGGCGCCCCCATCCGATGATCTCCGCCACCGGCCGACTCCGCTCGGCGCACGGCACCGCGGATCCCCCGTCCGGAGGCACGCCGCGCCGCATCCGCCGCCGGGAGCGCCACGGACGGGTCATCCGCCCTCTCCGGCCGCGGGTTCCCCGGCCGGTTCGATGGCGGCGAAGTCACGCACGTTGAAGGTGTGCAGCAACCTCCGCACGTCCTCGTCCGCCATGCCCTCGGTACGCAGCAGCGGGATCATGGCCGGCATGTTGGTCGAGGCGGACGGCCCGAAGCAGCCGTAGCAGCCCCGCCCGTAGGCCGGACACAGCGCCCCGCACCCGGCATGGGTCACCGGGCCCAGGCAGGGAGTGCCGTGCGCCACCGGCAGGCAGACCGTTCCGCGCCGTTTGCAGGCGAAGCAGACGCTGTGGTTCGGGATGTCGGGCCGGCGGCCGGCGAGGAAGGCGGTGATGACCTCCAGGAGCTGCCCGCGGTCGATGGGGCAGCCGCGCAGCTCGAAGTCGACGGGGACATGGGCCGAGATGGGAGTGGAGGTGGCGAGGCTGTCGATGTACTCGGGCGCCGCGTAGACCACCGCCCGGAACTCGGCGGCGTCGGCGGCGTTGCGCAGGGCCTGGACGCCGCCTGCCGTGGCACAGGCGCCGATGGTCACCAGGTGGCGGGAGTCGGCGCGGATCCGCCGGACGCGTTCGAGGTGCTCCGGCGTGGAGACCGAGCCCTCGACCAGCGACAGGTCGTACGGGCCCGGCCGGACGTCGCCGGAGGCCTCCAGGAAGTGGGCGATCTCCACCTCGCCGGCCAGCGGCAGCAGCTCGTCCTCGCAGTCCAGCAGGGTGAGCTGGCAGCCGTCGCAGGAGGCGAACTTGAAGACGCCGAGCCGGGGGCGGTGGGCCTCGGGCATCTCACAGCTCCCGTACGGCGAGGAGGGGTTCGGCGCGGTCGTAGCCGACCACGGGCCCGTCCCGGCACAGCAGCAGCGGGCCCAGCTGGCAGTGGCCGCAGTGGCCGGTGGCGCAGTGCATATTGCGCTCCAGGGAGACGCGGATGTGCCGGGCGGGCACACCGCGGTGCAGCAGCGCGCGGGCGGTGGCACGGATCATGACCTCGGGGCCGCAGACGAAGGCCGTGGTCCGGTGCGGGGCGAACGCCGCCTGGTCCAGCAGCGCGGTCACCACCCCGACCCGGCCGCGCCACCCCGGTGCCGGCTGGTCCACCGTCACCTGGCAGTACGGCCGCCCCCAGTCCTGCCACTCCTCGCGGTACAGCAGGTCCCCGGGGGTGCGGGCACCGATCAGGACGTTTAGCCGGCCGTGGTCGCGCGGCTGCGAGGCCGCCGCCCGCACCAGCGGGCGCAGCGGGGCAAGCCCGAGTCCGCCCGCCACCACGAGCAGGTCCCGCCCGACCGCGGCCTCGAGGTCCCAGCCGGTGCCGAAGGGGCCCCGCACACCCACCCGGGTACCCGGGCGGGCGGCGCACAGCGCCCGCGACACCGCCCCCACGCCGCGGATCGTATGGGTGAGGTCACCGTGGTGCGTTCCGGCGACCGACACCGGGATCTCGCCGACCCCGAAGGCGTACACCATGGCGAACTGGCCGGGGGAGAAGGGCGGCAGCGCGGTGCCTACCGGCCGCAGCACGATGGTGTGGGTGTCGGCGGTCTCCGGCCGGTTGTCCAGCACCCGGTAGGGGAGGGGTACGGCGGTCACCCGGCCGACCCGCTGCCGTACGGACCGTACAGATCCAGCAGCCGGGTACGGGCCGCGCGCAGACGGCTGCCGATGACCCCCACCACATAGCTGAGCAGCGCGTGGTCGAGCTCCGGATCGTCCTGGCACAGGTCGAGGACCTCGGCCGCCTCGAACTCCCAGGCGCGCACCAGGCTGGTCGCCTCGGCACCCAGGTGCCACTCGTGCGGCGGGCACAGCCAGGACCAGCCCAGCATGCGGCCCGGGCCCAGGGTCTCGATGACCGCGGGGTGGCGTCCGGGCACATGGACGTCGAGGTTGACGTTCCCCGTGTGGATCACCCAGAACCGGTCCGCCCGGCCGCCCTCCTCGAAGATCCGCGTGCCCGCCTCGAACGAGGTCTCGCGGCCGACCGCCATCAGCCGCTCGCGGGGACCCTCGGGCAGGGCGGCCAGCACCCCGGCGCGGGTCACGGCGCACCGTCCGCGGCCCCGGCCCGGTCGGCCAGGGACTCCTGGTGCAGCGCGTGCGCCTCTTCGGTGATGTCGATGGCGACCGGGCACCACACGATGCACCGGCCGCAACCCACACAGCCGGAACTGTCGAACTGGTCCCACCAGGTGCCCAGTTTGTGGGTGAGCCACTGGCGGTAGCGGCTGCGCGCGGAGGTGCGGACCGAACCACCGGGCAGATGGGTGAAGTCCAGGTCGTAGCAGGACTCCCAGCGGCGCCAGCGCTCGGCGTGGTCGCCGGTCAGGTCCGTGATGTCCTCGGAGGTGGTGCAGAAGCACGTCGGGCAGGCCATGGTGCAGTTGCCGCAGGTCAGACAGCGTGCGGCGACATCGTCCCAGCGCCGCGCCTCCAGGGTGTCCGCCAGCAGGTCCCGCAGGTCCACCGGCGGCATGGTGCGCCCCATCCGCCCGGCCGCCTCCGCCACGCCCCGACGTGCCCGGTCCTGGGTGGCCTCGTCGGCGGGCCGGCGCGGCAGGCTGTCCAGGACCTCCGCGCCCCGCGCGGTGCCGGCGCGGGCCCAGAAGCGGTGGCCGGTCTCGTCCAGTACCTCGGTCAGCGCCAGGTCGTAGCCGGGCTGCGCGGCGGGGCCGGTGCCCATGGAGACGCAGAAGCAGGTGGCGCCCGGCTCGGTGCACTCGACCACGACCAGGAAGGCGCCGGTGCGGCGCTCCCGGTAGGCGTCGTCCCGGTGCGGGCCGCCGATCATCACCCGGTCCTGGATCTGGATGGCCCGCAGATCGCAGGGCCGTACGCCCAGGAAGGCGAAGGAGGCGGCGGCGGGGGGCTCGGCACGGACCGTCAGCTCGCCGTCCGGGCCGCGGTCGGCGGTCCACTGCCGCACCCGCTCGGGGTGCAGGAAGTTCTTCCAGGACTGCGGTCCGGCGCTGTGCGCGAAGGCCGCGGCGTCGGCCCGCCGCCGCAGACGGTAGTGGCCGCCCTCCAGCTCCACGCCCCAGCCGTAGGGCAACTCCTCGGCGGACTCCAGCTCGGCCAGCACGATGGCGCCGTCCCGCACGGTGGGGCCGATCACCGTCCGGCCCCGGGCGCGCAACTCCCGGACCAGCGCCCCCATGCCGTCCCGGTCCAGCACGCAGCCGGCGCTCCCGGTGTCCGGCGGTGCCGTGGCGGAGGGCATGGCAGCTCCTGCTCCCTCGGTGGACCATTCCTCCCCCAGCCTGACCGCCCCCACGCCAACCCGCACGCCGAGACCGTCCGGAGGGACGCGCCCTGCCCTGGGCGGGACGGGATCCGCAGCCGCCCCGGGAGGCGCCTGCCGCCTCGGAGGATCCCCCGGGTGGGGCGGTCAGGCGTAAGAGAAGCGTCAAAGGCGTGGCGGCCGCCGTAAGGAGGCCGTCAAGGACGGTCGAAAACGCGCCATGAGGCGATTTCCTCATCTGGTCCGATTTTCCGATCCAATCCTCTTTCAGGAGCTCACGATGGCCGATGTGGCCTTCGTCGTCACCATGATCGGCGTGTTCGCGCTGGTGGCACTGATCGCCAAGGGGGTGGCGAAGCTGTGACCACCGAGAACATCGTCGGCCTGATCGTGGCCGTCGCCCTGCTGGGCTATCTCGTCCTCGCCCTCATCTATCCGGAGAGGTTCTGAGTACGACGATGAGCCCCGAACTCGCTGGTGCGCTCCAGCTGCTGGCGCTGATCGCCGCGCTGGCGCTCTCCTACCGCCCACTGGGCGACTACATGGCCCGGGTGTACTCCTCCGAGCGGCATCTGCGCCTCGAGCGGTGGATGTACAAGGCGATCGGCGCCCATCCCGATGTGCAGATGCGCTGGCCCGCGTACCTGCGCGGGATCCTGGCCTTCTCCGCGGCGAGCCTGCTGTTCCTGTACGGGCTGCAGCGCCTCCAGCACGGCCTGCCCGGTTCGCTCGGATTCCGGGCGATCGATCCGGACCAGGCGTTCAACACCGCCGCGTCCTTCGTGGCCAACACCAACTGGCAGTCGTACTACGGCGAGCAGGCCATGGGCCATGCGGTGCAGACCGCCGGCCTGGCGGTGCAGAACTTCGTCTCGGCCGCGGTCGGCATGGCCGTGGCGGTCGCCCTGGTGCGCGGTTTCGCCCGGTCCCGCACCGGTGAGCTGGGCAACTTCTGGGCCGACCTGGTCCGCGGCACCGTCCGCGTGCTGCTGCCGATCGCCGTGGTCGGCGCGATGGTGCTGGTGGCCTGCGGCGCGATCCAGAACTTCGCCGGCATCCACGAGGTCGGCCGGTTCACGGGCGGCACGCAGGACTGGAACGGCGGCGCGGTGGCCTCCCAGGAGGTGATCAAGGAGCTGGGCACCAACGGCGGCGGCTACTTCAACGCCAACTCCGCCCACCCCTTCGAGAACCCCAACGGGGTCAGCAACCTGTTCGAGATCTTCCTGATTCTGCTGATCCCCACCGCACTGACCCGCACCTTCGGCCGGATGGTCGGCAACCTGCGGCAGGGCTACGCCATCCTGGCGACGATGGCGACCATCTGGGTCACCTTCACCGTGCTGATGATGTGGACGGAATTCGCCCACCACGGCCCGGCGCTGGAAGCGGCCGGCGGCGCGATGGAGGGCAAGGAGACCCGGTTCGGGATCGGCGCCTCCTCGATCTTCGCGGTCACCACCACCCTGACCTCGACCGGCGCGGTGGACTCGTTCCACTCCTCGTACACCGGGTTCGGCGGCGGGATCACCATGCTCGGCATGATGCTGGGCGAGATCGCGCCCGGCGGGGTGGGCTCCGGCCTCTACGGCATGCTGATCATGGCGATCATCGCGGTGTTCATCGCGGGCCTGATGGTGGGCCGCACCCCCGAGTACCTGGGCAAGAAGATCGGCACCCGCGAGATCAAGCTGGCCGCCTGCTACATCCTGATCACCCCGGCACTGGTGCTGTGCTTCACCGCCGCGGCGATGGCCCTGCCCACCCCGGGCGACTCGATGACCAACTCCGGCGCGCACGGCTTCTCCGAGATCCTCTACGCCTACACCTCCGGCGCGAACAACAACGGCTCGGCGTTCGCCGGCCTGAACGCCGACACCCAGTGGTTCAACACCACCATCGGACTGGTCATGCTGCTGGGCCGCTTCCTGCCGATGGTGTTCGTCCTGGCCCTGGCCGGCTCGCTGGCCGAGCAGCGGCCGGTGCCCAGCACCGCGGGCACCCTACGCACCGAGAAACCGCTGTTCACCGGGCTGCTGGTCGGCACCATCATGATCATCACTGGGCTGACCTACTTCCCCGCCCTGGCCCTGGGCCCGATGGCCGAGGGGCTGGCGGCATGAAAACCGACCTCACGCACAAGGAACACGAGGAGCCTGGCATGCCTACGGCCACTCCGACGCAGGCTCCGCACCAGGACGCGCCCACCGGGCACAGCACGGCGCAGGGCCGTGTGGGCGGCGGACTGTTCGACCCGAGGCAACTCCTCCGGTCCCTGCCGGACGCCTTCCGCAAGCTCGATCCGCGGGTGATGGTCAAGGCCCCGGTGATGTTCGTGGTCGAGGTCGGCTCGGTGGTCACCACCGTGCTGGCCGTCAAGGACCCGGGCGACTGGTTCGGCTGGACGATCGCGGTCTGGCTCTGGCTGACCGTGGTCTTCGCCAACCTCGCCGAGGCGGTCGCCGAGGGCCGCGGCAAGGCGCAGGCCGACACCCTGCGCAAGGCCAAGACCGACACCGTCGCCCGGCGGCTGACCCCCGACGGCGGCGAGGAGCGGGTGCCCGGCACCGAGCTGCGCGTCGGCGACCTGGTGGTCTGCGAGGCGGGCGATGTCATCCCCGGCGACGGCGATGTGGCCGAGGGCGTCGCCTCGGTGGACGAGTCGGCCATCACCGGCGAGTCGGCCCCGGTGATCCGGGAGTCCGGCGGCGACCGGTCCGCGGTGACCGGCGGGACCCGGGTGCTCTCGGACCGTATCGTCATCAAGATCACCACCAAGCCCGGTGAGACCTTCATCGACCGGATGATCAACCTGGTGGAGGGCGCCGCCCGGCAGAAGACGCCCAACGAAATCGCGCTGAACATCCTGCTCGCCTCGCTCACCATCGTCTTCCTGCTGGCCGTGGTCACCCTCCAGCCCTTCGCCGTGTACGCCGGCGCCGAGCAGTCGCTGATCGTGCTGACCGCCCTGGTCGTCTGCCTGATCCCGACCACCATCGGCGCACTGCTCTCCGCGATCGGCATCGCGGGCATGGACCGGCTGGTGCAGCGCAATGTGCTGGCGATGTCCGGCCGGGCGGTGGAGGCGGCGGGCGATGTCTCCACACTGCTGCTGGACAAGACGGGCACCATCACCCTGGGCAACCGCCAGGCCGCCGAGTTCGTGCCCGTCAAGGGCGTCACGGCGGCCGAGGTGGCCGAGGCCGCCCGGCTGTCCTCGCTGGCCGACGAGACCCCCGAGGGCCGCTCGGTGGTGGCGCTGGCGAACGAGGAGTACGGGTACGGGCTGTCCGAGGGGCAGGCGGGTGCGCCGGCGGGTGCCGAGTGGATCGCCTTCACCGCCCAGACCCGGATGTCGGGAGTGGACATCGAGGGCCGCAAGGTCCGCAAGGGCGCCACCGGATCGGTGATCGCCTGGGTCCAGGAGCGCGGCGGCACGGTCGCCGAGGACGCGCGACAGCTGACCGACGCGATCGCCCAGGCGGGCGGCACCCCGCTGCTGGTCGCGGTGGAGGACGCGGACGGTCCGCGGGTGCTGGGGGTCATCCACCTCAAGGACGTGGTCAAGGAGGGCATGCGGGAGCGGTTCGAGGAGCTGCGCCGGATGGGCATCAAGACCGTCATGATCACGGGCGACAACCCGCTGACCGCCAAGGCGATAGCCGACGAGGCGGGGGTGGACGACTTCCTGGCGGAGGCGACGCCCGAGGACAAGATGGCGCTGATCAAGCGGGAGCAGGCCGGCGGCAAGCTGGTCGCGATGACCGGTGACGGCACCAATGACGCCCCGGCGCTGGCCCAGGCGGACGTCGGGGTGGCGATGAACACCGGCACCTCGGCCGCCAAGGAGGCCGGGAACATGGTGGACCTGGACTCCGACCCCACCAAGCTCATCGAGATCGTGGAGATCGGCAAGCAGTTGCTGATCACCCGCGGCGCGCTGACCACGTTCTCCATCGCCAACGACGTCGCCAAGTACTTCGCGATCATCCCCGCCATGTTCGCGGTGGCCTACCCGAGCCTGGACAAGCTGAACATCATGGGCCTGGCCTCGCCGCAGTCGGCGATCCTGTCCGCGGTGGTGTTCAACGCGCTGATCATCATCGCCCTGGTGCCACTCGCCCTGAAGGGCGTGCGGTACCGGCCGACCAGCGCGGACACGATGCTCCGGCGGAACCTGGGCGTCTACGGGCTGGGCGGGCTGATCGCCCCGTTCATCGGGATCAAGCTCATCGACCTGCTTCTGTCCACGATCCCGGGGATCGGGTGATCGCCATGAACAACTCCCTGACGAACGGCGCACGGCTCCTGGGAGCCGGACTGCGCGCCCTGCTCGCGCTGACGGTGCTGACCGGGGTGCTGTACCCGCTGGCCGTCACCGGCGCGGCCCAGGCCCTGTTCCACGACAAGGCCAACGGCTCCGAGATACGGGTGGACGGCAGGTCCGTCGGCTCCGAGCTGATCGGCCAGCGGTACGACCTGCCGCTGAAGAAGGGGCAGCAGACCCCCGAGCCGGATCTGCGCTGGTTCCAGCCGCGGCCCTCCAACGGGCTGGGCACCAACAGCGTCAACACGCAGTACCAGCTGATCCTCTCCGGCGCCACCAACCGGTCCGCCGACAGCGAGGAACTGCTCCGGTGGGTGAAGGAGGCCAAGGCCGCCGTGGTCGAGGACAACTCCACCGCCGGCTACCGGGTGCGCCCGCAGGACGTGCCGGCCGACGCGGTGACCTCCTCGGGCTCGGGCCTGGACCCGCACATCTCGCCGGAGTACGCCCGGTTGCAGGTGCACCGGGTCGCCGAGCGCAACCACCTGGACGTCAAGCGGGTGGCCCAGCTGGTCGAGGACCATATCGACGGACGGATCCTGGGCTTCATCGGCGAGCCGCGGGTGAACGTCCTCAAGCTCAACATCGGTCTCCGGGAACTGAGCCGCCAGGCGGGGACGCGGCGCTGACGGTGTGATGCGGTCCCGGCGGGGAGGCGCGGACGCGGCGCTGAGGGTGTGGTGCGGTCCCGGCGGGGAGGCGCGGGCGCGGCGCTGATGGTGCGGCGTGGTCCTGACGGGTAGGCGGGGGCGCGGCGCTGATCGTGCGGCGCAGCCCCGACGGGCCGGCGTGGCCCGGCACTGGCAGCGGGGCGCGGCCCCGATGGGGAGCCGCCGGACCGAGGAGACCCTCCGGCCCGGCGGCTCCCCGTCGCCGTACCGGGGGGATCCTCCGGTACGGCGGCCCCGGCGCCGTACCCGGACGGCCGCAACCCCGGTGCCGGGCTCGCGGCCGGGCCGACCCCGCGCCCTCGGCCACCGGACGGCCCACCCACCGCCCACCCCGCGACAGCGGAAGCCCTCATCCGACGGCGCCCCATGTGTGACTATCACCTGGTTTGCGTAGGTTGGAGAGGTCGCCGTACCCACGGCTGAACCGTCGCGCCGCACGCGGGAGTGATCAGGTGGCCAGTTCTGCCCACAACGGGGCCGGCTCCGGGCGGTCCGTGTGGCACCGCCTGCGCGAGTGGCTCCTGCAAGGGGCGGACCACACCAGGCGGCAGGCGGCCGAGCAGCCCGAGCGCGGCCAGCGCTGGTGGCGGGTGATGTGCCTGACCGGCCTGGACTACTTCTCCACCCTCGGCTACCAGCCGGGCATCGCGGCGCTGGCGGCCGGGTTGCTGTCCCCGCTGGCCACCGTCGTACTGGTGGCGCTGACCCTGTTCGGCGCGCTGCCGGTCTACCGGCGGGTGGCCCATGAGTCCCCGCACGGCCAGGGGTCGATCGCCATGCTGGAGCGGCTGCTGTCGTTCTGGAAGGGCAAGCTGTTCGTGCTGACCCTGCTGGGCTTCGCGGCGACCGACTTCCTGATCACCATCACGCTCTCGGCGGCCGACGCCACCGCGCACCTGGTGGAGAACCCGCACTTCACCGACGCCCTGCACGGCCGCCAGGTGCTCATCACCCTGGTGCTGATCGCCTTACTGGGCGCGGTGTTCCTCAAGGGGTTCAGCGAGGCCATCGGCGTCGCCGTGGTGCTGGTGGCCGTGTATCTGGCGCTGAACGCCGTGGTGATCTCGGTGAGCCTGTGGCATGTGGTCACCGCCCCGAAGGTGGTGACCGACTGGACCCACGGCCTCACCGCCGAGCACGGCAACATCTTCGTCATGATCGGGATCGCCCTGATCGTCTTCCCCAAGCTCGCCCTCGGCCTGTCCGGCTTCGAGACCGGCGTCGCGGTGATGCCGCACATCCAGGGGGATCCCGGGGACACCGAGGAGCGGCCCACCGGCCGCATCCGCGGCGCCCGCAAGCTGCTCCGCACCGCCGCGCTGATCATGAGCGTCTTCCTGATCACCAGCAGCGTGGTGACCACCCTGCTGATCCCCGAGGACGCGTTCAAGGCGGGCGGCCCGGCCAACGGCCGCGCACTTGCCTTCCTGGCCCACCGCTACCTGGGCTCCGCCTTCGGCAGCGTCTACGACCTCTCCACCATCGCCATCCTCTGGTTCGCCGGCGCCTCGGCCATGGCCGGACTGCTCAACCTGATGCCCCGCTATCTGCCCCGCTACGGCATGGCCCCGCACTGGGCGCGCGCGGTACGCCCCATGGTGCTGGTCTTCATCCTGGTCGCCTTCCTGGTGACCTGGCTCTTCGACGCGAGTGTGGACGCGCAGGGCGGCGCGTACGCCACCGGCGTGCTGGTCCTGATCACCTCCGCGGCGATCGCGGTGACCATCGCGGCCCGCCGCGCGCGGCAGCGCCACGCCATGGTGGGCTTCGGGGTGATCGCGGCGATCTTCCTCTACACCACCGCGGTGAACGTGGCCGAGCGGCCCGACGGTGTGAAGATCGGTGCCTGCTTCATCACCGGGATCATCCTGGTCTCGCTGCTGTCGCGGATCGCCCGCTCCTTCGAGCTGCGGGTGACCGACGTACACCTGGACGACATGGCCGCCCGGTTCGTACGGGACATCGGCCACCGCCGCATCCAGCTCATCGCCAACGAGCCGGACCGCCGCGACGCCGCGGAGTACCGGGACAAGCTCCAGCAGATCCGGGCCGACCACGAGCTGCCGGCCGGGGAGGACTTCGTCTTCGTGGAAGTCCACGTCTCCGACCCGTCCGAGTTCGAGTCGGAGCTGTGGGTGTGCGGCGAGGTGCTGCACGGCCGCTACCGGGTGCTGACCCTGGAGAGCCCGACCATCCCCAACGCGCTGGCCGCGCTGCTGCTGCATGTGCGCGATGTGACGGGCCAGCGGCCGCACATGTACTTCGAGTGGACCGAGGGCAACCCGCTCAGGAACTTCCTCCGCTTCTTCCTCTTCGGCCAGGGCGAGGTCGCCCCCGTCACCCGAGAGGTACTCCGTGAGGCCGAGCCCGACCGCAACCGCCGCCCCCACGTCCACGCCGGCTGACCCCGCGCCCCACGATCCCGCGCCCCACGATCCCGCGGCCCGGCGGCCCCGCGCCCGCGTCCCCGGGCGGGCCCGAGACGCGGGGCTGCGGCCGACCGGCGGAACGGCCCTGGTGGCCCGGTGCGCACGGCCCTCGGACTCTTTGCTTAGATTAGGTGAGGCTAACCTAAGAGGAGCGGATCGCGATGGGTATCGAGGTATACCGGGACGCCTGGGGCATCCCTCATCTGCGTGCCGGCGGTCCACGGGAACTGGCCTTCGCCCAGGGGCGCAACGCGGCGACCGACCGGGCCTGGCAGATCGAGAACGAACGGCACCGGGCCCAGGGCACCACCGCCTCCTACCTGGGGCCCGAAGCCCTCGCATGGGACGTCTTCGCCCGCCGCGCCCGCCTCGCGGACACCGCCGCCCGCTGCCACGCGGCCCTCGATCCGGCGACCCGCGACTGGCTCGACGCCTACACGGACGGCGTCGACGCGGGCCTGGTGGACGGCGCCCGGCGGACACCGGAGTTCGCCGCCACCGGGCTGGAGCCCGGGACCTGGCAGCCCTGGGTACCGCTGGCGATCTGGCTCTCCACCCACATCCTCTTCGCCGGCTTCCCCACCAAGCTCTGGCGTGAGCAGGTGGCCCGCCGGCTCGGCCCCGAATCCACCGAACTGTTCGCCGTGGACGGCCCGGCCACCTCGGGGAGCAACGGCTGGCTGGTCACCGGGGAGCGCACCGCCACCGGAGCCCCGCTGATCGCCGGCGACCCGCACCGCTTCATCGAGGCCCCCGGGATATACCAGCAGATACGGCTGGCATGCCCGGAGTACGACGTGGTGGGCCTGGCCGTGCCCGGCGTACCGGGGATCGCGCACTTCGCGCACACCGGAGAGGTGGCCTGGGCCATCACCAACGCGATGGCCGACTACCAGGACCTGTACCGCGAACGCCTCCGCCGCCACGGCACCGGGATCCAGGCGCTGGGCCCGGACGGCTGGCGCCCCGCCGAGGTGCGGACCGAGACCATCGAGGTCGCCGGCGGGGAACCGGTGACCATCGAGGCGATCGAGACCGAGCGCGGCCCGGTGGTGGCCGGCGGCCCCGGCGACCCGGAGGCCATCAGCCTCCGCCACCTCCCGAGGGCGGACCAGGACCTCGGTTTCGGCGCCCTGCCGGCCCTGTTGCGGGCGACCACCGTCGCCGACGTGGACCGGGCGTTCGACCAGTGGGTCGAGCCGGTCAACGTGGTCCTGGCCGCCGACACCCGAGGCGGGCTGCTGCACCGGGTCGCGGGCCGGGTGCCACTGCGCCACCCGGACAACCGGCTGCGCACGGTACCCGCCTGGGATCCGGCCCACGCCTGGCAGGGCCGCCACGAGCCGCTGCCGCGACGGGCGGTGGCCGACATCGCCGTGATGGCCAACGAGCGCGGCCTGGCCGCCCCGCTCGGCATCGAGTTCGCCCCGCCCCACCGCGCCGACCGGATCCGCGAACTGCTGGGCGAGTCCACCCATTGGTCCGCCCCCGAGATGGCCGCCGTCCACACCGACACCAAGCTGGCCTCCGCGGCCCCGCTGCTTGACCTGCTGGCCGAGCTGGACGGACTCGGCCCGGGCGCCGCCGAACTGCGCGGCCGACTGCTGCGCTGGGACCGCCGGATGGACGCCGCGAGCACCGACGCCGCCCGCTACGCGGCGGTACGCGCGGCACTGGTCCGCCGCCTGGCGGCCCACCCGGAGCTGGCCGGCCTGCGCGAGCCGGCGCCGTACCCGGAGGTGTTCCGGCCCTGGCTCGCCCTGGTGCCCAAGGTCGGCTTCGCACTGGAAGGGCTGCTGACGACCGATCGGCTGCCGGGCATCGACCGCGCCGCACTGCTGCGGGAGGCGGTCGAGGAAGTGGCGGCCGCGGCGGAGGAAACGCCCACGTGGGGCGCACTGCACCGGCTGGCCCCCTGGCAGGCACTGCCGGCCCCGGCGCCGGAGTGCCGGCCCGGGCTCTCCGGGGACCACGACTGCGTGCTGTCCACCTCCAGCGTCCCCGGAGTCACCCATGAGGCCGCGCGCGGACCCGCCGCCCGCTACGTCTGGGACCTCGCCCGCCGCGAGGACAGCCTCTGGATCGTTCCGCTGGGCGCCGCCGGAGCGCCCGGACACCCGCACCACCGCGACCAGTTGCCGCTGTGGGTGCGCGGCGGACTCGTCCCGGTGACCACCGACTGGCAGCGACTGACCAAGGAGAGCCATGACCGCTGAGACCGCCGCCGGCCGCCGGGCCGCCGTCCATGAGCGGACCGTCCCCGGGATCGGCACCCTGCGCATCGCGCCGGTGCACCCGGAGGCCGACCTGGACCTGATCCACGGCTGGGTCACCCAGGACCGCGCCCGGTTCTGGGGCATGCGCGAACACAGCCGGGAGCAGGTCCGGGACATCTACGCGTACCTGGACTCCCTCGACACCCACCACGCCTACCTGGTGCACCGGAACGGCGAGCCGGCCGCGCTCTTCCAGACCTACGAACCGGCCGCCGATCCGGTGGGCGAGTACTACGAGGTGCTCCCCGGCGACATCGGCGTGCATCTGCTGGTCGGACCCGCCGCCGCCCCGGAGCGGGGCTTCACCGGCGCACTCCTGGGCGTCCTGATCCGCTTCGTACTCGCCGACCCGGCCCGCCGACGGGTGCTGGCCGAGCCCGACGCCCGCAACACCAGGGCGATCGAGCGCCTGGTCAAAGCCGGCTTCGTACTCGGTCCCGAGATCGACCTCCCGGAGAAGCGGGCCCGACTGGCCTTCCTCGACCGGAGTGCGGTGGAGGAGCACTGACCCGCCTCCAGGCGCCCGAACGGGAGCGCGTGGGCCGCGGACCGTCCGGAGCGCCGCCCCTCGCGCCCCGGACGCCGGCCTCGGGTTTCCGGGCCTCCGCTGTCCGGCCTCGGTTGTCCGGCCTCAGTTGTTCTGGAGGAACTGCCGGGCCAGTTGGTCGCCGACGGAGACGGCCTGGGAGTGGCTCTCGATGGGGGTGACCGAGGAGTTCTTGAAGAGGATGTAGGTGACACCGGAGTCGGTGCCGCCGGTCTCCGGGTCCGGGTCGATGCCCAGGGCGGCGGCGGTGGCGTAGGACGCCTCACCGATGATCTTCGTCGGGCCGGTGTCGCCCACCACCGCGTACTCCACCTTGCCGTTGTAGATGACGGCCACCACACCGCCGCCCTTGATGCCGGCCGTGCGGTAGTCCCAGATGGAGCTGGGGCTCGGGACCACGACATAGGGGAGCTGGTCGGAGATCAGCGGCTTGCCGTCCGACTGGTGGAAGGCGGTGTCGTCCTGGAACCACGGGTCGGTGTCGCTGTTGCAGTGGGCGGTGGGCTGGCCATCGCAGTCGATGTCCATGTCGGCCTTCCAGAACACCGCGCCGTTCGCCCCGCAGACCGCGATGTTCGCCGAGGTCTCCTCGTCGGTGCGGTACTTGCCGTTGGAGATCTGGTTGCAGCTGCTCACCTTGGCCAGCAGGTCCGCGGCCGGTACGGTGCCCTCCCGGGTGGAGTCGGCGACGGGAGCGGGGCCTTGGGGGGTGGCGTCAGCGCCGGTGGCGAGGGAGACGGCGAACAGACCGGCTCCGGCGAGGACGAGTGCGAGTCGCTTACGCATGGCGCTCCTCTTTGTTAGGAACCTTTCCTAACCCGCCCAGCACTGTGACGCCGTGGTGAGACCATGTCAACAATGCCCTCGCACAGGGCGGTCCCTCGGACCGGCGCAGGGGCCCTCCGCCGCGCGAACGACCTTGAGCAGCGGTCGGGAACGGTTCCGCGGCCGCCGTGGTTGCGGTTGCCCCGGCGGGGGACCGCAAGCCGTCAGGCCGAGGCGCCGCCACTCGACGCGCCTCGCCGGGAGGCCCGCGCTCACGCCCGCACAGGCCATGTCACCGCCTCGGCGCATACCGCCCTACCGGAGGCTCCCCTGAGGGATGTAGCGGCGGAAGCCCTCCGCCCGGGCTTGGAAACCGCAGGCTGCGTAGAAGGTGTGGACGAACTCGTCGTCCGCCGCCAGCAGTTGGACCTTGTAGCAGCCGGCCGACCCACCCAGTCGAACGGCCGACTCCATCAGATGGCGGCCGACCCCGCGCCGCTGGAAGGAAGCGGCCACCACGACGTTCTCCACGAACAGGATGGCCCGGCCACCGCGCGTGAGGTTCGGCAGGACGACGCAATCCGCCGTCCCGGCCACGGTGCCGTCCACATCGGCCACCAGGATCGTCCGACCCTGCTGGCTTGATATGGCCGCCCAGACGGCATCCGCGGACGCCCCCGGCAAGGGCGCGTCGTCCGGGTTCAACTCGCCGTAGAGCGCCAGCAACGCCGGCAGGTCCGCCTCAGCCGCCGGCCGCACAAGGATCTTCATGCGCTGAGCCTAGAACGGGCACAGGCCCACCCCTGACAGCGGCCGGCCGCCAGACGGAAGCCACCGCGTTGCCCGCGGCCTCCCCGGCGGACCACACCCTGCGGCCGCCTTCGGGGACGCGGCGAACTGCCCCAAGAGGCAGCGGCGGCTGCCCCCGAACCGGCGCGTCCGGATGCGGACCCCGGCGCCGGTCCGCCGCATCCTGACGGGCATGTCGGCATGTACGGCCAGGTCGAGCAGGTGCGCCCGGACGCCGGGCCCGGCGAACACGCCTGGCGAGTGAGGGCCATGAAGTCCCGGAAGGACCAGCCGACCGAGGCGGTGAACTCCGCCCGTGCGGCGGACCGCGCGGCCATGGACGCCGGACGCCTCGCCGCGCCACCCGGCCCGGGCCGCACCGTGCCGGCCTCCGCGGCCACCGGCACCGCGGCCGCGAGCCGCGCACCGGGCCCGCTGGACCTGCAGCGCCTGCAGGCCGCCGCCGGCAACCGTGCCGTTCTGAGCCTGGTCGCCCAGCGCGACACCGTCCCGGCCGAGGCCAAGCCGGGACAACAGGCCACCACCTACACGGTGGTCAGCGGGGACTCACTGTCCAAGATCGCGGCCGCGCACCGGGTGAAGGGCGGCTGGCAGGCCCTGTACGCCGTGAACCGGGCGGTGATCGGCGGGAACCCGGACCTGATCTACCCGGGCCAACGCCTGACGATCCCCGGCCCCAGGTCGGCCGCCCCGCCGACCGGCCGGACGCCGGCCGCCAAGC
>NZ_SRID01000010.1 GCF_004684805.1 Streptomyces palmae | reverse complement strand
GCCGTACCCGCCCGAGGCGCGCGGCGGGGGGGCGGGGCGGGATCCCCGGGTGTCGCGTCCGTACGGCCCGCTCGGGCGGGTACGGCGGTCCGGTCGCCGAGGGCGGCCGACCGGCAGTCGTCCGGCCCCGGGCGTGCGAACAACGCCGCGGGGCCGGTCACTCTCGGTCAGCGGGAGCGCTTGGCCAGCCGCTCGACGTCCAGCAGGATCACGGCCCGCGCCTCCAGGCGCAGCCAGCCGCGGCCGGCGAAGTCGGCCAGCGCCTTGTTGACGGTCTCGCGGGAGGCGCCGACCAGCTGGGCCAGCTCCTCCTGGGTGAGGTCGTGCACCACGTGGATGCCCTCCTCCGACTGCACGCCGAAGCGGCGCGACAGGTCCAGCAGGGCGCGGGCCACCCGGCCGGGGACGTCGGAGAAGACCAGGTCGGACATCTGGTCGTTGGTCTTGCGGAGCCGGCGGGCGACCGCGCGCAGCAGGGCGGTGGCCACCTCGGGGCGGGCGTTGAGCCAGGGCTGGAGGTCGCCGTGGCCGAGGCCCAGCAGCTTGACCTCGGTCAGCGCGGTCGCGGTCGCGGTGCGCGGGCCGGGGTCGAAGAGGGACAGCTCGCCGATCAGCTCGCCGGCACCGAGTACCGCGAGCATGTTCTCCCGGCCGTCGGGAGAGGTGCGGTGCAGCTTCACCTTGCCCTCGGTGACCACGTAGAGGCGGTCACCAGGGTCCCCCTCGTGGAAGAGGGCGTCGCCACGTGCGAGGGTGACCTCTCCCATGGAGGCGCGCAGCTCAGCGGCCTGCTCGTCATCGAGCGCCGCGAAAAGCGGGGCGCGCCGCAGAACGTCGTCCACGAGACTCTCCTTGTCGACATGCACAGGGGACCGAGGTCCATCATGCCCGACGGTAAAACAGTGCGATCAATCACAAGTTTGACGTATCAGTGCTGGGGACCGTGCGGCAGGGGTCCGATCGGGCGGCCGATTTCGTGCGTCCGGGGCGGATGTCGGTGGCTGGGCTTAGGCTGGCCGGGTGTCCAATACGCCGGTGAGAGCACAGGGCAAGGGGGCCGGACGGGTGAGCGCGTCGGGGAATTCCGCTGTGGGCGAACGGGCGTCGAGCCCCGCGGAGAAGCCGGTGAAAGCGGACAATTCGGTCAATGGTGCGAGTGCCGCGAAGGATGTCGTGAAAGCTACGGCGAAGAACGCGGGGAAGTCGGCGGGGGCCGGTAAGCCCGAGTCCCGCCTGGCGCTGGTCCGCAGGGCTCGCCGGATCAACCGCGAGCTGGCCGAGGTCTACCCGTACGCCCACCCCGAGCTGGACTTCGAGAACCCGTTCCAGCTGCTGGTGGCCACCGTCCTCTCGGCGCAGACCACCGACCTGCGGGTCAACCAGACCACCCCGGCACTCTTCGCGGCCTACCCCACTCCGGAGGACATGGCCGCCGCCGACCCCGAGGAGTTGGAGCGGCTGATCCGGCCCACCGGCTTCTTCCGCGCCAAGGCGAAGTCGCTGCTGGGCCTCTCCGCGGCGATCCGGGACCGTTTCGGCGGCGAGGTGCCGGGCCGGCTGGCGGACCTGGTGACCCTGCCCGGAGTGGGCCGCAAGACGGCCAACGTGGTGTTGGGCAACGCCTTCGGAGTCCCAGGCCTGACTGTGGACACCCACTTCGGGCGGCTGGTGCGGCGCTGGAAGTGGACCGCGCAGGAGGACCCGGAGAAGGTCGAGGCGGAGATCGCCGCACTCTTCCCGAAGAGCGAGTGGACGATGCTCTCGCACCGGATCATCTTCCACGGCCGGCGCGTCTGCCATGCGCGCAGGCCCGCCTGCGGTGCCTGCCCGATCGCCCCGCTCTGCCCCTCGTACGGCGAGGGCGAGACCGATCCGGAGAAGGCCAGGAAGCTGCTGAAGTACGAGATGGGCGGCCGGCCGGGGCAGCGGCTGCGGCCCCCGTCCGACTATCCGGGCGAGCCCGCCGCACCGCTGGGGGCGGGCGAGTGACCAGCACCTGCGGGGATGGCATCGAGATCAGTGCGCGGGGGCTGCCGGAGTGGCTGATGCCGGTGGCGCGGGCCGCGGAGACCCTTGAGCCCCGGCAGCTGAGCAGTTTTCTGCCGCCGTCCGCCGGCGGCCGCCTCTCGGCCGTCCTGGTGCTGTTCGGCGAGGGGGAGCGCGGACCGGAGCTGCTGCTCATGGAGCGGTCCGGCAGCCTGCGCTCGCACGCCGGCCAGCCCTCGTTCCCCGGCGGCTCCCTGGACCCGCAGGACGGTGATCCGGAGAGCGTGGGGCCGGTGCGTGCCGCGCTGCGCGAGGCGGAGGAGGAGACCGGGCTGGACCCCGCCGGGGTGCAGGTCTTCGGGGTGCTGCCCCGGCTCTACATCCCGGTCAGCGACTTCGTGGTGACCCCGGTGCTGGGCTGGTGGCACAAGCCCAGCCCGGTGGCCGCGGTCGACCTGGGGGAGACGGCCCGGGTCTTCACCGTCCCGGTGGCCGAACTCACGGATCCGGCCAATCGCGGGACCGCCGTTCACCCCAGTGGGTACCGGGGCCCGGCCTTCCTGGTGGCAGACGCGGTGGTCTGGGGTTTCACCGCTGGAGTGATCGACCGCATCCTGTACCACGCCGGGTGGGAGCGGCCCTGGAACCGGCAGACGCAGGTGCCGCTCGACTGGCGCTCGTGAGAGGTTGACCCCGTGCTGTGTTCCGCCCGGCGACCTTTGCGAGGCAAGTTTCGGTGAACGTGCTGGACATCCTGCTGGTCCTGGCGGCCGTGTGGTTCGCCATCGTGGGATACCGCCAGGGCTTCGTGGTCGGTGTCCTCTCGGTGATCGGATTCCTCGGCGGCTGCCTCATCGCCGTCTACACCCTGCCGGTGATCTGGGACGCCGTGGCCGGTGGGCGTTCACCGGGGACGTTCGGCGCGATAGCGGCGGTGGTCCTGGTGATCCTGGCCGCCTCGGTGGGCCAGGCGGCCACCACCCACCTGGGCAGCAAGCTGCGCACCCACATCACCTGGTCCCCGGCCCGGGTGCTGGACGCCACCGGCGGCGCCCTGGTCAACGTACTGGCCATGCTGCTGGTCGCCTGGCTGATCGGGCTGGGCGTCGCCAACGCCAACACCTCCCTGCCGGCGCTGGGCAAGGAGGTGGACGGCTCCCGGGTGCTGAACGGCGTGTCCGACGTGCTCCCGGACGAGGCCGACCACTGGTTCAACGACTTCTCCTCCACCCTGGCGAGGAACGGCCTGCCGCAGGTCTTCCTGCCCTTCGCCGACGAGCACATCACCCATGTGCCGGCCCCCGACCCGCGGCTGGCGCGCAGCCCGGTGGCGACCGCCGCCCAGAAGAGCATCGTCAAGGTGGTCGGCACCGCTCCCAGCTGCGGAAAGAGCCTGGAGGGCACCGGCTTCGTGTTCGCCCCGCACCGGGTGATGACCAACGCCCATGTGGTCGGCGGGGTGGACGAGCCCACCGTGCAGATCGGCGGGAAGGGGAAGAGCCACGACGCGAAGGTGGTGCTGTACGACTGGAAGCGCGATATCGCCGTCCTGGACGTGCCCACCCTGCGCGCCCCCGTGCTGAAGTTCGCCGAGGGCGACGCGCGCACCGGCGATGACGCCATCGTCGCGGGCTTCCCGGAGAACGGCGGCTTCGACGTGCGCTCGGCCCGGGTCCGCGACCGGATCGACGCCAACGGCCCGGACATCTACCACCGGGGCACGGTCGACCGCGATGTCTACTCCCTGTACGCGAAGGTGCGCGCGGGCAACTCCGGCGGCCCGCTGCTGACCCCCCACGGACAGGTCTACGGCGTGGTCTTCGCCAAGTCACTGGACAACGCGCACACCGGGTACGCGCTCACCGCCGACGAGGTGCGCGTGGACATCGAGCGGGGCAGGACCACCAAGGAGCGGGTGGACACCCAGGGATGCGCCCTGTGAACCGCCGAACCCCCGGATCCGGGCCGCGGCCGGGGGCGTACCGCGTCACCAGCGGTGCCGGCGACCGGCGGCCGTACGCGCCGGGTCAGCCGCGTGGATGGCGCAGCCGCGCCGACACATAGCGGGCGCGGCGCCGCAGGATTCTTGGAATGCCGATGCACGGATCCTGTGCACCGGTCTGCCGGTATGCGGGACTGCGCCGCTCGGACACCCTCAGCGTGGTGGTGGCATCGGTGTCGGAGCCGCGGTCGCGTGGTGCGTCACCGTAGTCGTGCGTCCAGCCCATACCCCGGACTCTGCCCTCGCCCCAAGGTCGGTAATCGCCTACCGGTAGATCGGTTGGCCTATGCGCCGGGCACTTACCCGGTGGTAGGACGAACGCGGGGGACGCTGGGCCGTCCGGGGGACGGGAGAGTCGTCAGCGGTCCGGTTCCGGGTCCCGCAGCCAGTTGATCAGCTCGGTCGAGAAGGCCACCGGATCCTCCTCGTGCGGGAAGTGCCCGAGCCCGTCGAAGAGCCGCCAGCGGTACGGGGCCTCCACGTACTGCCCGGAGCCCGCCGCGGAGCGGACCCGGGCGACCGGGTCGAGCGAACCGTGCAGATGCAGCGTCGGCACCCGCACCGGGAGCTTCATGCGGCGGTTGAACTGGAAACCGTCCGGGCGGGCCAGGGACCGCACCATCCAGCGGTAGGGCTCGATCGAGCAGTGGGCGGTGGACGGGATCGACATCGCCCGGCGGTAGGCGTCCAGCACCTCGGCGTCCGGTGCCACCGGGCCCCACCAGTCCCGGATGAGCCGTCCCACCAGCGCCGCGTCATCGGCGACCAGCTGCCGCTCGGGGATCCAGGGCCGCTGGAAGCCCCACACATGACTGCTCGCGGTGGACTGGCGGACATCCCTGAGCATCGCCGCGCGCCAGCGCCGGGGGTGCGGCGAGGAGGCCACCACCAGTCGGCGGACCAGCTTCGGCCGCATCACCGCCGCCGTCCAGGCCAGATAGCCGCCGAGGTCATGGCCGACCAGAGCGGCATCGGGCTCGCCCAGCGAACGGATCACCCCGGTGATGTCCAGCGCCAGATTGGCCGGGTCGTAGCCGCGCGGCGTACGGTCGCTGCCGCCCACCCCGCGCAGATCCATCGCCACCGCCCGGAACCCGGCCTCGGCCAGCACGGGCAACTGGTGCCGCCAGGTCCACCAGAACTGCGGAAAGCCGTGCAGCAGCAGGACCAGCGGACCTTCGCCCAGTTCGGCGATGTGGAAGCGGGCTCCGTTGGCCGCGACATCCCGGTGCGTCCAGGGACCGTCGAGCCGTACGGCCGCGCCGGCGCTGTCGGGGACCGTCATACAGACGAGCGTGTCACATCGGCGGACACCAGGTCCCCGTCGACGGCGGCACGCGGGTGCGGCCGTACGTTCGACAGCACGGCGGCGGACTGCTTGGCCGAGCTGATGCTCCGCTTCGGCGGCTTGACCTTCTTGAACTTGGCGTAGGCCAGGCCGATCAGGAGCACCGCGAGGAGCCAGTAGAGGCCGCCCACGATCAGGAAGCACCAGACCAGGCCCAGATCCGTCCAGGCACGGAAGCCGTAGGCGAGCGCGAAGCTGAGGACCGGCAGGGAGAACAGCACCAGCACTCCGGCGATGATGGCCGCCGCGCTGCCGAACACGCCCCGCTTGACGTCCTGCCGGATCTCCGCCTTCGCCAGCGCGATCTCGTCGTGCACCAGCGCGGACAGCTCGGTGGTCGCCGAGGCCACCAGCTGGCCGAGGCTGCGGTCCCCGCCGTCTTCCGCTGCGCTCATCGCCGTCTCCCTCTGTTTGGCTGTGGACGTAAAGCCTCTCAGATCATGCCGGATCATCGTCACCGGAGTCCTTCGCGGCGGCCACTTCGGCGAGGCGTCGGTGCTCCGCGGCCTTCGCCTCCAAGATGGCGGCCATCCGCAGGTGGTAGGCGGGGTCGTCCTGTTCGTAGACGTCGGGGATGCCGTCCAGATCCTCGTCCCGGTCCTCCTCGGCGCAGAGCTTCTGGTACCTGTTGTTCCGCAGCTTCAGCAGCACGCCGGCGACCAGCGCGGCCAGTACGGAACCGGTCAGCACCGCGGCCTTCACCTCGTCGGTCAGCGCCGGGTCGTTCGGGAAGGCCAGCTCGCCGATGAGCAGCGAGACGGTGAAGCCGATGCCCGCCAGTGCGGCCACGGCCAGCACGTCCGCCCACTGCAGGTCCTTGTTCAGCTCCGCCTTGGTGAACCGGACGGCCAGCCAGGAGCCGCCGAAGATGCCCAGCGTCTTGCCGACCACCAACCCCAGCACCACGCCCAGCGTCTCCGGCTTGGTGAAGACGTCGTGTATCGCCGGACCGGAAACCGAGACCCCCGCCGCGAAGAGGGCGAACAGCGGCACCGCGAGCCCCGCGGACAGGGGGCGCACCCGGTGCTCGATGGTCTCGGCCGGGGAGTGCTCCTCACCCTCGCGCACGGTGCAGCGCAGCATCAGGCCCATGGCCACCCCGGCCACCGTGGCGTGCACCCCGCTGGCGTGCATCAGGGCCCAGATCACCACTCCCAGGGGCACAAAGACGTACCAGCCGCGCACGCCCTTGTGGTGCAGCAGCCAGAAGACGGCCAGGCCCGCCACCGACAGGCCCAGGGCCAGGAAGTCGATCTCCTGGGTGAAGAAGATCGCGATGATCAGGATCGCCAGCAGGTCGTCCACCACGGCGAGCGTCAGCAGAAAGGCGCGCAGCGCGGAGGGCAGCGCGGTGCCGATGACCGCCAGTACGGCCAGCGCGAAGGCGATGTCGGTGGCGGTGGGCACCGCCCAGCCGGACAGACTGCCGCCGCTGCTGGCGTTGACGACCACATCGACCAGGGCGGGAGCGGCCATGCCGCAGACCGCGGCCACCACCGGCAGGGCGGCTGCCCGGGGATCGCGCAGCTCGCCGGAGACCAGCTCCCGTTTGAGCTCGATGCCGGCCACGAAGAAGAAGATCGTCAACAGCCCGTCCTGGGCCCAGGCCGCCACCGACAGGTGCAGGTGCAGCGACTCCGGGCCGAAGGACGCGTCCTTGATGTCGTGGTAGAAGCCGCTGAGCGGGGTGTTGGCGAGGATCAGTGCCGCGATGGCGGCGACCAGCAGCAGCACTCCGCCGACCGTCTCGGTGCGGAGGGCGTCGGCGACGAAATTGCGCTCCGGCAGCGACAGACGGTTGAGGAACGTGCGGCGTATGGGCGCGGCCACGGGCTGACCTCCTGGAGGTGGACGGATACACGTGTGCTGTGTGCCGACCAGACTTCCCGGCGCGCCCTGGCTTCTTGTCGCGATTTTTACGCGACAGATAATCACTTTAACCGGAATGGCGGAAGGGCGCCCCTGAAGCGTGGGGCGCCCTTCCCGGTTCTACCGCTCTGAGCTGGGGATTTCGCCGATCTCGGGAGTCTCGGGGATCTGAGGAATCCGGGGGATCGGCTGCGAAGGCTCAGTCCTCGCTGGGAGCGCTGGGCAGCTTGCTCTGGATGAGGTCCATCACCGAGGAGTCGGTCAGCGTGGTGACATCGCCCAGAGCCCGGTTCTCCGCGATGTCGCGCAGTAGCCGGCGCATGATCTTGCCCGAACGGGTCTTGGGCAGCTCCGCCACCGGCAGGATCCGCTTGGGCTTGGCGATCGGGCCGAGCTGCTTGGCCACATGCGCCCGCAGCTCCTCGACCAGCCCGTCGTCCTCCGCCGCACCGCCGCGCAGGATGACGAACGCGCAGATCGCCTGGGTGGTCTGCGGGTCGGCCGCGCCGACCACCGCGGCCTCGGCCACCTTGGGGTGCGAGACCAGCGCGGACTCGACCTCGGTGGTCGAGATGTTGTGGCCGGAGACCAGCATCACGTCATCCACCCGGCCGAGCAGCCAGATGTCGCCGTCCTCGTCCTTCTTGGCGCCGTCGCCCGCGAAGTAGCGGCCTTCGAAGCGCGACCAGTAGGTGTCCAGGTACCGCTGGTCGTCTCCCCAGATGGTGCGCAGCATCGACGGCCAGGGCTCGGTGAGGACCAGATAGCCGCCGGAACCGTTGGGCACCTCGTTGGCCTCGTCGTCCACCACGGTGGCGGCGATGCCGGGGAGCGGGACCTGGGCCGAGCCGGGCTTGGTCTCGGTGACCCCCGGCAGCGGGCTGACCATGATGGCGCCGGTCTCGGTCTGCCACCAGGTGTCGACCACCGGAGTGGTGTTGCCACCGATGTGCTCGCGGTACCAGACCCAGGCCTCCGGGTTGATCGGCTCGCCGACCGAACCCAGCACCCGCAGGCTGCTCAGGTCGAACTTGGCCGGGATGTCGTCGCCCCACTTCATGCAGGCGCGGATGGCCGTGGGGGCGGTGTAGAGGACGGTGACGCCGTACTTCTGCACGATCTCCCACCAGCGGCCCTGGTGCGGGGTGTCCGGCGTGCCCTCGTAGAGCACCTCGGTGGCGCCATTGCTCAGCGGGCCGTAGACGATGTACGAGTGGCCGGTGACCCAGCCGACGTCGGCGGTGCACCAGTAGACGTCCGACTCCGGCTTGAGGTCGAAGACGGCGTGGTGGGTGTACGAGGCCTGGGTGAGGTAGCCGCCGGTGGTGTGCAGGATGCCCTTGGGCTTCCCGGTGGTGCCGGAGGTGTAGAGGATGAACAGCGGGTGCTCGGCGTCGAACGCCTCGGGGGTGTGCTGGTCCGACTGGCGGTCGACCAGCTCGTGCCACCACACGTCACGGCCCTCGGTCCAGGTGCTGCCGGCCTCCTCGAGCGGCTGGCCGGTGCGGCGGACCACCAGCACACTGCGGACGTTCTCCGTGCCGGGGCGGGTCAGCGCCTCGTCCACGGCGGGCTTGAGCGCGGACGGCTTGCCCCGCCGGTAGCCGCCGTCCGCGGTGATCACGACCCGGGCGTCGGCGTCCTTGACGCGGGTGGCGAGGGCGTCGGCGGAGAAGCCGCCGAAGACCACCGAGTGCGGGGCGCCGAGCCGGGCGCAGGCCAGCATGGCGATGACCGTCTCCGGGATCATCGGCATGTAGATGGCCACCCGGTCACCGGTCTGGACGCCCAGCTCGATGAGGGCGTTGGCGGCACGGCAGACCTCGCTCTGGAGCTCCGCGTAGGTGAGGGAACGGGAGTCGCCGGGCTCACCTTCGAAGTGCAGGGCGACCCGGTCGCCCAGGCCGTTCTCCACGTGGCGGTCGACGCAGTTGTACGCCACGTTGAGCTTGCCGTCGGCGAACCACTTGGCGAACGGGGGATTGGACCAGTCCAGGGTCTCGCTCGGCTCGACGGCCCAGGTCAACCGCCGGGCCTGCTCGGCCCAGAAGCCCAGCCGATCAGCCTTCGCCCGCTCGTACGCCTCCGCGGTGACGTTGGCCTCGGCTGCCAGTGCGGCAGGCGGGGCGAAGCGGCGCTCCTCCTTCAGGAGGTTGGCCAGGCTCTCGTTGCTCACGACATCTCCCATTCCCAGGGTGCCCGTTTGTCCCGCTCCTAGCTCATCAGGCCATGGTGCGCTCTGACAAGGGCTCTTGGGAAAAATTGGTTTAGACCTTTAGCGGCCTGTTGTCGTCGCGATGCTCGTCGGTTCAGCGGCCGGACCGGGGCCCGGCGGGGGCTGCCGGTCCTAGGGGTGCACCGCGTCCAGGGCGCCCACCGGTCCTGGCCGTACCGCGCTGAAGGTGTTGGAGGTCCGGTCCAGCACGTATGCCTGGGCCTCTCCCACGTGAAAGTACATCCCCTGCAGGGTGAGCGATCCATCGGCCACCCGGCGCGCCACACAGGGGTGTGCCGCCAGGTGGTCGAGTTGCTGCATCACGTTGACCAGCGCCAGCCGCTCCGCGTCGTCGGCGACCGGGCGCTCCGCCAGGGCGACCTCCCCCCGTCCCAGCCGGCTGATGCGCTGCATCCTGGCCAGGCTGGGGCGGCCGTGCCGCAGCCAGCGGGCCAGCGGTGTCTGCGCGCCCGGCTCCTGGGGCGCGCCGAGCAGGGCCTGCATCGCGCCGCAGTCGGAATGCCCGCACACGGTGAGGCTGCTGACGCCCAGCACGTCCACCGCGTACTCGATGGCCGCGGCCACGGAGTCGCAGGAGGTCTCACTCCCCGGCGGCGGCATGAGATTGCCGATGTTGCGCACGGTGAACAGGTCCCCCGGGCCGCTTGAAGTGATCATGCTGGTGACCAGGCGGGAGTCCGCGCAGGTCAAGAAGAGCTGGGTCGGGCGCTGCCCTTCCTGGGCAAGCCGGGCCAGCTCGTCTCGGACCAGTGGGGCCGTGTTCCGCTGGAAGGCGCTCAGCCCGTCCAGCAGCTGTCCGCCGCCGGTGGTGGTGGCGGCCTCGGCGGGGCTGGTGTGCTGGTGGTTGCGCCACGGTGTCCAGTGGTGGCAGGTGTGTGGACTGGGCGGTTCGGCGATCAGTTGGCCGGCGCGGTTGCTGATGGTGACCCGCCCACCGCGCTCCTGGTGACCCTTCGACCAGGACTGCAAGGCGTCGTAGGCGGAGTGGTCCATGAAGTGTCCGCCCAGCTCGACCACCGCGGGGATGCCGTCCGGTACTCGGGCCAGCGTTGTGGTCATGCGTGCCACCGCGAGGAAGGTCAACTGCCCGTCGAACCGCACGAGATACCCGTGTGCGTCCTGGGTGACCGCGACGCGGATGTGTGTGAGCCGGTGAAGCGTGATCAGTGTCGCGACGGCGATACCCGTGGCCGCGGCGACCAGCCCTGTGTGGACGGAGACTCCGGCGGTGAGGGCGACCCCGAGGGAGAGGGGGACGGAGAGCAGGAAGAGGACGATCGTGGTGGGAAGGGCTCGGCGCCAGGAGGGCGTTTCGATCCGGTTCAAGAGTTGCAGCATGCCGTCTCCTCCGGGGCTGCACGGTCACGTACCAGGGTCGCGGGGGACAGGTTCACCGGGCGAATGTCACGGTGGGTGATGGATTCGTAACTCTCAAGAGTCGGTAAATGGATCGTAATGCCGAGTAAAGAGCCGGTGGAAGGGCTTTCGGTCGACAGGGCGGCAGGTTCCATCTGGGGGGTGAATCTTCATACAAGATGGCTCACTCGGTCGCGTCCATTTCTCCCCGGATTGGCATGGTTTATCTGAGTGCTCGGGGTAGTGAGGGGTGAGGTGGCCGATGGAGGTCGGAAGAAGATTCACGATGGCGTTCGCCGCGATAGCCGCGCTGGGCGCGGCGGCTGGTTGCTCCGCCGGCCAGGGTGCCGGCGCGGACCACGCGCAGGGGCGCAAGGGGCTGGCGGCGCCCAGGGTGCCGAATCGTCCGGTCCGGCTGATAGGCGACGGCTCGACGGCGAACACCGGCCCGCAGCCCGCTCAGCCGGTCGCCCGGCGGCTGAAGCCGGGCCAGGCGCCTCCGCAGTTCGTCGTCTTCTCCTGGGACGGCGCCGGTGAGGACAGCCAGAAACTCTTCTCCCGCTTCCGCCGGGTCGGGCGCAAGTACCACGCGACCATGACGTACTTCCTGAGCGGTGTGTACCTTTTGCCCGAGTCCAAGCGGAACCTCTACGACCCGCCGCGGCGCACCCGGGGTGCCTCGGACATCGGCTTCAACGACATACGGGGCGTCCAGGCCACCGTACGAGAACTCCGCGGCGCCTGGCTGGACGGCAACGAGATAGGCACCCACTTCAACGGCCACTTCTGCGGTGCCAACGGTGTCGGCACCTGGACCACGGAGGAGTGGCGGAGCGAGATCAGGCAGGCCGTGGCGTTCGTCAAGAACTGGAAGACCAACACCGGCCTGCGGCAGGAGGAACCGCTGCCGTTCGACTACGGCACCGAGTTGGTCGGTGGTCGCGCTCCCTGCCTGGAGGGCCAGCGGAATCTGATACCGGCGGCCAAGAGCATGGGCTTCCGCTACGACGCCAGTTCCCCGGGCGGCCGGCAGGTGTGGCCGCGGAAGACCGACGGCGTCTG
Organism: Streptomyces palmae; assembly: GCF_004684805.1. GTDB lineage: Bacteria > Actinomycetota > Actinomycetes > Streptomycetales > Streptomycetaceae > Streptomyces > Streptomyces palmae. Next base: position 33,833 of record NZ_SRID01000010.1, on the reverse strand, counting down.
GGACTTCCCGCTGCAGGAGATCCCCATGCCGGGACGGGCCTTCGAGGCGCTGTCGATGGACTACAACTTCCTCGCCAACCAGTCCGGGACCACCCAGGGCGATCCGGCACGGCACAAGGCCTGGGGCGGGCAGATGCGAAGTGGCGTGCTGAGCGCCTTCCGGCGTGCCTACCACGGCAACCGCGCACCGCTGTTCATCGGCAACCACTTCGAGTCGTGGAACGGCGGCGCGTACATGGACGCCGTGGAGGGCGCCATAGCGGACATCTGCCCGCGCAAGGAGGTGCGCTGCGTCTCCTTCAAGCAGCTCGCGGACTGGCTTGACGCCCAGGATCCGGAAGTGCTCGAGCGGCTGGGGAGGTTGGAGGTCGGTGAACGGCCCGAGCGGGGCTGGGCGGACTACCTCGCCCCCGCACCGCCGTCCCCGGCGGCGACCCGGCCCACGGTGCGGCCCGCCGAGCCGCCGCTGCCCGAGCCCTTGGCCCGGTCCGGCCCGTCGGGGAGTTCTCCGTCGGACCGGACCACGGAGTTCAGGCGGGAAGTGGAGTAGCCATCAGACGCTCGTCGAGGACGAAGGAGGGGTCGACCTGGGCGGCCAGGTCGACCCCGGTCCGCTCGTTGCCCCAACTCGCGGCGTTCTTGAGGTGGAAGTGGACCATCTGGCGGGTGTAGCGCTGCCAGTCCCGCTGCTCGTAGGAGGCGTCCACCGCGTCCTGAAGCGTCTGCAGTGCCTGCCGGTTGGGCTCTTCCAACTCCGCGAAGGGACGGGCCCGCCCCTTCTCCAGTGAGCGCACCCAGTCCGAGTGGCCGACCGTGACCAGCAGGTCGTCCCCCACCTCCGCGCGGAGGAACTCCAGGTCGTCCGGCTCCTGCACCTTGTTGCCCACGACTCGCAGGGCGACTCCGAAGTCCCGGGCGTACTCCTGGTACTGGCGGTAGACCGAGACCCCCTTGCGGGTGGGCTCGGCGACCAGGAACGTCATGTCGAAGCGAGTGAACATGCCCGAAGCGAAGGAGTCGCTGCCGGCCGTCATGTCGACGACCATGAACTCCCCGCGGCCGTCCACGAGATGGTTCAGGCACAACTCGACCGCACTCACTTTGGAGTGGTAGCAGGCGACGCCGAGATCCGACTCGGTGAAGGGGCCGGTCGCCATCAGCCGGATCTCGCCGCTGTCGAGGCGGACGGTCCGGGCGCAGGACTCGTAGACCGGGTTGCTCTCGTCGATGCGGAGCAGCCGGGAACCCTCACCCGGAGGGGTGGTCTTGATCATGGTGTCAGCGGAGGCGATGCGGGGGTTGGAGCCCCGCAGGTACTCCTTGATCAACGGCAGTCGGCCGCCCATCGCGGGGAGAGCGGCGGACTCCGCCTCGTCGAGGCCGAGGGCGGCCCCGAGGTGCTGGTTGATGTCGGCGTCGACAGCGATGACCGGGGCCCGGGTGGCCGCGAGATGGCGGATGAACAGGGAGGAGAGCGTGGTCTTGCCGCTGCCGCCCTTGCCAACGAAAGCGATCTTCATGTTCAACAAGCCTAGTGCGAAGATCGCGGCCCGCGCGGCTCAAGCGTGAAGAAGACCACTCCAACGGGGGGCCGGGGGCCGGAGTGCGTAGTGTCGTACCCATGAGTAGTACGACAGCTGATCCGCTGGCCGCTCTCGGCTCCCTGCCTGGTGTCGCAGACTCCGTGAACGCCATGCGTACGGCGGTGGACCGCGTCTACGGCCACCGGGTGATGCGCCGCCGCAGCAACGAGATCACTTCCGAGGCGGCGCTGCGTGGCGCGCGCGCTTCGGCGGCGCTCTCGGGTGCCGATTGGGCGCTGGAGGAGATCCGCCGGCGGACCGACTTCGGTTCCGAGGGCGAGCCCCGCACGGTGGGTGCCGCGCTCCGGCTGACGGCCGAGGCGGGGCAGCTGCTGAGCGTCTGGCGGCAGTCCCCGCTGCGGGTACTGGCCCGACTGCACCTGGTGGCGGCGGGCGGTGTGCGACCGGACGAGACGGTGGGCCGGCCGCGGCTCGCCGGTGAGGCGGTCGACGAGCCGCTGATCGGGCTGCCGCTGCCCGGCGCCGACGAGGTCGCGGGGCGGTTGGACGGCCTGTCCCGGCTGCTGCTCGCGGGAAGCTCGGCACCCGCCCTGGTCCAGGCCGCGGTGGTGCACGGCGAACTGCTCGCGCTGCGCCCGTTCGGCTCGTGCAACGGGCTGGTGGCGCGTACGGCGGAGCGCATCGTGCTGGTGGACAGCGGGCTGGACCCCAAGTCCGTCTGCCCGGCCGAGGTGGGCCATGCCGAGCTGGGCGCCGAGGCGTACCGGGCGGCGATGGAGGGCTATGTCTCCGGTACTCCGGAGGGCGTGGCGGCCTGGATCGCGCACTGCGGGCGGGCCGTGGAACTCGGTGCCCGGGAGAGCGTCGCGGTGTGCGAGGCCCTGCAGCGCGGGGCGGCCTGAAGCGGCCCCCGCGGGGTTGCGGCGGTGCCGGAGAGCCGGCACCGCCGCTGGCACGGCCACCGGGTTACCAGGCGTGCTCGAAAGTCGCCCATCAGGTCGGGGTCTTTGCCCGTACCTGGTGCGGCTGGCCCGTAATCGACGGGTCGGCGTCGCGTGGGTGCCCGGTGTTCATGCGTCGGTCCGTGGGGCCTGTCTGCGGAGGATCCTCCCGGATGCCCCTGGTCTCGCGGGCCTTGGTTCCTTTCTACCCCGCAACGGGGTGAACCGGAAGCGGAAGGATGGGAACCCGGCCGCGTTCTCTACTTTCCGTGACGCACGGCCGCATACGGTGCCCGCTTGCGGTTGACGTACCAGACCAGGCCCGCGGTGGCGGCCGCGGCTCCGGCCGCGGCGGCCAGGGCCAGTACCGGCTTGGAGGGCATCGACAGTGCGGGGAGCCGCTGCTTGAGCCGGACGGGCCGGTCGAAGGAGAGTATGGGCCACTCCCTGGCGACTGCCTCTCGGCGCAGCGCGCGATCCGGGTTCACCGCGTGGGGATGGCCCACCGACTCCAGCATGGGCAGGTCGGTCGCCGAGTCGCTGTAGGCGTAGCAGCGCGCCAGGTCGTATCCCTCGGAGTCCGCCAGCTCGGCGATCGCCTCCGCTTTCGTGGGCCCATAGGCGTAGTACTCCACTTCTCCGGTGAAGGCGCCGTCCTCGACGACCATGCGGGTCGCGACCACGCGGTCCGCGCCCAGCAGCTCCCCGATCGGCTCCACGACCTCGGCGCCCGAGGTGCTCACGATCACCACATCGCGGCCGGCCGCGTGATGCTCTTCGATGAGCGACGCCGCCTCGTCGTAGATGATGGGATCGATGAGGTCGTGCAGCGTCTCGGCGACGATTTCGCGCACCTGCTGAACGTTCCACCCGCGACAGAGGGATGAGAGGTATTCCCGCATCCGCTCCATCTGGTCGTGATCGGCACCGCCGACCAGGAAGACGAACTGTGTGTACGCGGTGCGCAGCGCGGCTCGACGGTTGATCAGTCCCCCTTGGTAGAAGGACTTGCTGAAGGTGAGGGTGCTCGACTTCGCAATGACCGTCTTGTCCAGGTCAAAGAAGGCCGCTGTGCGAGGCAAGGAGTGGTTTTCCACGACGCTGAGCATAGGGCCCACCATTCGGCGTAAGCTGTGGCGCGTGGGTTTGCCTGAGAAGGCCTTCGGGTACACCATGGAAGTCACGGATCGTTCGCGACCGTGCTAACCCGGTCCGGCTCCTCCCCCCCCGAGTCGGCCGTGGGGACGACCCCCGCTCTCCCCCCCGGCGGGGGTCGTCGCATGTCCGGACGCATTTCCGTCCCTCTCTTCCGATCTTGGACGCTTCCTGCGGCTGCTGTGCCGCGGCCTCCTCATGATCCTGCAACGTGACGGTGGGTAATCGCCAGAGTGCGCTCTGGAAGTCACCGGTATAGGTGATTGGGATATTCACAACTGATGAGTTGTCCACAGTTTTCGACCAAGATCCACAAGATTTCCCAGGCCTCGGCACGGTGATTCTCGGCAATGACGGCGCGCGATGTTCGCGTACGTGAAAGCGCGTAACGAGATGGGGAGGTCACCATGGCGGGAGCCATCACCCCCGAGCACCTGGGGGCGGTCGACGGGTGCCAGGTCAGACCGCTGATTGTCACCGAGGACGAGCGGCTTCTCGACGACCTGCTGCGCCTGTGCGCGGCGGCCGGAGCGAAGCCGGAGGTGGCCCATGGCGCGCCCATCCGGCGCGGCAGCTGGGAAGGGGCGCCGCTCGTCCTCCTCGGTGACGACTGCGCCGGGCGGCTGGCCGGCCGGGCGCGCCGGGCCGGGGTGCTGCTCATCGGACAGGACCTGGACGATCACGGGATCTGGCGGCGAGCCGTGGACGTGGGGGCGGACCATGTGCTCTTCCTGCCCGACGCGGAGACCTGGCTGGTCGACCGGATCGCCGATGTGGCGGAGGGCGTCGGCCGCCAGGCCCTGACCGTCGGCGTCATCGGCGGCAGCGGCGGTGCCGGAGCCAGCACCCTGGCCTGCGCCCTGGCGGTGACCGCGGCCCGCGGCGGCCGGCGCACCATGCTGATCGACGGAGACCCGCTCGGTGGCGGACTGGACGTCCTGCTGGGCGGCGAATCCGCCCAGGGACTGCGCTGGCCCGCGTTCGCCGAATCCCGCGGCCGGGTGGGCGCCGGGGCCCTGGAGGAGTCCCTTCCCCAGCTGCACGCGCTGCGGGTGCTCAGCTGGGACCGCGGTGACTCGGTGGCCATTCCGCCGTCCGCCATGCGGTCCGTGCTGGCGGCAGCCCGCCGGCGCGGTGGGGTCGTGGTGGTGGATCTGCCCCGGCGTATCGACGACGCGGCCGTGGAGGCGCTCGGGCAGCTGGACCTCGGCCTCCTCGTGGTGCCCGCCGAGCTGCGCGCGGTGGCCGCGGCCCACCGGGTGGCGGCATCGGTGGGGATGGTGCTGCGCGACCTGCGCGCCGTGGTGCGCGGACCGTTCGGGTCAGGCCTGGACGATGAGCAGATCGCCCGGCTGCTGGGGCTCCCCCTGGCCGGAGAGCTGCCACGTGAGCCGGGACTGTCGGCCGCCCTGGACAGCGGCAGCCCACCGGGCGGCAGCGCACGCGGGCCGCTGGCCCGGTTCTGCGCCGACTTCTGGGATCGGGCCATGCCCGGCGGGGGAGGCGGGGCGTCGTGAACAGCACCCGCCACCAGGCGCCCGAGCTGCTGGAAGCGGTCAGGCTGCGGCTGGCCGCCAGTGGTGTCGAGCCCACCCCCGCCCATGTCGCCGCGGCCCTGCGGGAGGAGGGCCGGCTGCTCGGGGACACCGAGGTGCTCGGCGTCGTCACGGCGTTGCGCTCCGAACTGGTCGGCACCGGCCCGCTGGAGCCCCTGCTGGCCGCCCCCGATGTCACCGACGTGCTGGTCACCGCGCCCGATCGGATCTGGGTGGACCGCGGTGCCGGCCTGGAGCGCACCGACCTCCGCTTCCCCGACGCGGCGGCGGTCCGCCGGCTCGCGCAGCGGCTGGCCGCGGTGGCCGGGCGCCGGCTGGACGACGCACGGCCCTGGGTGGACGCCAGACTGCCGGACGGCACCCGGCTGCACGCGGTCCTTCCCCCGGTCGCCGTCGGCTCCACCTGCCTGTCGCTGCGGGTGGTACGGCCTCGCGCGTTCGGTCTGGCGGAGCTGGTCGCGGCGGGCACGGTGCCGCCCGGCGGTGAGCTGCTGCTGCGGGCCATGCTGGAGGCGCGGCTGTCGTATGTCATCAGCGGCGGCACCGGCACCGGCAAGACCACGCTGCTGAGCACACTGCTCGGCCTGGTGGGCCCACACGAGCGCATCGTGCTGGCCGAGGACTCCGCCGAACTTCGGCCGGACCACCCCCATGTGGTGCGCCTGGAGACCCGCCCGGCCAACCAGGAGGGCAAGGGCCTGGTGACACTGCGGGACCTGGTGCGTCAGGCGCTGCGGATGCGCCCGGACCGGCTGGTGGTCGGCGAGGTGCGCGGCCCCGAGGTCACCGACCTGCTCGCCGCGCTCAACACCGGCCACGAAGGCGGTTGCGGGACCGTACACGCCAACGCGGCGGCCGATGTCCCGGCCCGCCTGGAGGCACTGGGTTCCACGGCCGGGCTGGACCGGGCCGCGCTGCACAGCCAGTTGGCGGCGGCGCTGTCGGTGGTGATCCACCTGGTACGGGACAGGGACGGCCGGCGCAGGATCGCGGAGCTCCATGTGCTGGAGCGGGACCGAGCCGGGCTGGTGACGACGCTGCCCGCCGCCGTGTGGAGCCCCGGCGGCTTCGCCCACGCCCCCGGCTGGCAGCGGCTCCGAGAGCTCTGCCTGCGGGGCGGCGATGCGCGGTGACGGGCGGCTGGGCCGGGTCCGTGCTGCTCGGCGCGGTGCTGCCGGCCGGAGCGGCGGTGTGGCTGCTGACCGGGCGCGACCGCCGGCTCCGCCGGGCGCGGCTGCTGTTCGCGGACGGCGGGTTGGTGGGGGCCGGCGCCCTCAAGGGGCGGTGCCGGCTGCCGGATGCCGTGCTCGCGGTTCGGGATCGGTGGTGGGCGCGCTGCGGCGGACGGTGGGGACGCGGGCTGTGGGGGCTGCCGGCCGGTGCGGCGCTGGCGGCACTCACCTCATCGGTGGTCCCGCTCCTGGCCGGGGCGGCGGCGGTGCCCGTGGCGGCCCGATGGCTGCGCGGCCGGGAGCGCCGCCGGCACCGCGACCGGCGGACCGCGGGGGTGATCGAGCTGTGCGGAGCCGTCGCGGGGGAGCTGCGGGCCGGGCGGCAGCCGAACGAGGCGCTGTTGGCCGCATCCCCGGAAGGGCTCGGGGAGCACTGGCCGCTGGTCCGTGCCGCGGCGCGGTTCGGCGGAGATGTGCCCGGGGCGCTGCGTGGCGCGGCCCGCCTTCCCGGATCGGAGGGGCTGACCGGGGTCGCGGCCTGCTGGCAGGTGGCGGTGGACGGCGGGGCGGGCCTGGCCTCGGGACTGGACCGTGTCGGCGCGGCGCTTGGGGCGGAGCGGGACCAACGCGCCCAGCTGCATGCCCAGCTCGCCGGGGCGCGGGCGACCGGGGTGGTGCTTGCCGTGCTGCCCGTCTTCGTCCTGTTGATCGGCACCGCGATGGGCGCGGATCCGCTGCGGGTCCTGCTCCACACACCGGTGGGCATGGTCTGCCTGCTGCTGGGCGGGCTCCTGGAGTGGGCCGGTCTCGCGTGGACCGCGCGTCTGGTGCGGACCGCCGCGGGACCGGAGGAGTCCGGAGAAACGGAGGAACCCGAGGAAACGGAGGAGAGATGGCCGGAGAGTTTGTCCACAGCCTGGGGATGACGGTGGGCGGTCCGACCGTCCTGCTGTGCGCCGCCGCGATGACCATGCAAGCACGGCACCAACGGAAGGTGCGCCGACGGGCGGCCTTGATGGTGCGCCTCGCGGGCGAGCGCCGCTTCGATCCCCGTGGACGGTGGCGCGGGTGGCGCAACCGGGCTCGGTCGGAGGTGTCGCGCGGTTGGCTGCCGCCGGCCGCTGCCCTACTGACCGGGATCGGCCTCGTCGGCGGAGCCAGGGGCTGTCTGCTGGGGCTGGCCGCGGCCTTCGGACTGGGCTGGTGGCAGCGCCGTCGGCGGTCCCGCCATGGGCCGGAACCAGCGGCGGAGCCCGCCGTCACCCCTCAACTCCCGTTGGCGGCAGACCTGCTTGCCGCCTGTCTCGCGGCCGGAGCCGGTCCGCGAGAAGCCGCGGAGGCCGTGGGCGCTTCCCTCAGGGGCAGGCTCGGGCGGCGCCTCAGCAGAGCCAGTGCCGAACTGCGGCTCGGCGGTGAACCGGCCGAGGCGTGGGGACGGGTGGGCGCCCTGCCGGGCGCGGCCCGACTGGCGAAGTGCATGGAGCGGGCCGGCACGACGGGTGCGCCCGCGGTGGAAGCGGTCTCGCGGGTGGCGGCTGACTGCCGGGCCGAGCAGCGACGGGCGGCCGGCGCACGGGCCGGGCGGGCGCAGGTGCTGAGCACTGCTCCGCTCGGGCTGTGCTTCCTCCCCGCCTTTCTGCTGATGAGCGTGGTGCCGATGGTCGTCGGCCTCAGCGGCGGCATGGCGAACGCCCACTGACGGCGGGTCACCAGGGCTCGGGCGGTTCGGTGCGGCCGGTCCGTACGGGTGACCGAGTGGCGGGCTGAGCCGACCTTGCCGGTGGACGACCGGAGAGCCTAGCCGACCTCGCCGGTGGGCGACGGGCGGGCAGAGCCGCCCGAGCCGGTGGTCGGCCGGGCCCCGAACGCCGCGCGGTCCGCCGGCGCTGACGCGCTTTGGCGGACCGGGTCGGGCGACACCGAGCAGAGCCGGCCGGGCCGGGCGGTCGAAGAGTCGAACGAGACGTCAGGCGAGATGCCTGGCAGTCGAACAGAGGCAACGGAACACCAAACGTCGAACGGAACACAAGGGGGATGACATGGCCAAGCGTTGGTGTGCCCAGGGGAGCCGGGCACTGAGGGCCTGGGGAGCGGCGGTACGGGCCGCGGCGCGCAGCAGGGCCGAAGCGGGGATGACGACCGCGGAGTACGCCATGGGGACGGTAGCGGCCTGTGCGTTCGCCGCCGTGCTCTACAAGGTGGTGACGAGCGGTGCGGTGAGCGATGCCCTCCAATCGGTGATCGAAAGGGCGCTCCATGCGCAGTTCTGAGCCCGGGGCTCGGCGCCGGGCAGCGGATGGTGGCTTCGTCACCGCGGAGGCGGCTCTGGCCGCCCCGGTGCTGGTGCTCTTCGCACTGGCCTTGATCTGGGCGCTGATGGCGGCCTCCGCGCAGTTGCGGTGTGTGGACGGAGCACGGGCCGGGGCACGCGCCGCGGCCCGCTCGGAGTCACCCGCCGCGGCGGTCGCCGCCGCCCGGTCGGCGGCCCCGAAGGGCGCCAGGGTCGAGCTGCGGCGCGAGGGGGACCTGGTGCGAGTGCGGGTCGAGGTACGGGCCGCGGGCCCTGGGCCGCTTGCGGTCCGGCTGCATGGGGAGGCGGTGGCGCTTGCCGAGGACACCTCGGCACCCGGGGCCGCGGGTGCTGCCGATGCCTCCGGAGCTCCCGGTGCCACCGGCGGGTGGGGCGGCTCGGCGGTCTTGGGCCCCACGGTGAGGAGGACGGCGTGGTGAGGCGGACCGGGGACCGCGGCTCGGCGACGGTGTGGGCGGCGGTGGCGGCAACGGCGCTGTGCGCGATCTTCGCGGGGCTGTTCACCATGGGCCGGGTGACCGTGGCCCGGCACCGGGCGGGTGGCGCCGCCGACCTGGCCGCGCTCGCCGCGGCCGACCACGCCCTGGAGGGAGCGGGCCCTGCCTGCCGCCTGGCCAGACGGGTCGCGGCGGCTCAGGGCGCCAGGGTGGTGCGGTGTGCGGTGCAGGGCGAGATCGCCGATCTGACCGCCGAGGTACGTGTCGGGCCGTTCGCGCCCCGGGTGCGTTCCCGAGCCGGGCCGGCGGATCCTGCCGCACCGCTGCCCACCGGGAGCGCGGCACCTGGGTCTGCGGAAGGTGGCGTGCGGCTGTCCGTGGGGAGTGCCGTACTTGCGTGTGCGGAAGGTGTCGTGCGGTTGCCCGTGGGGAGTGCCGTACCGGCGGGCGGGGACGTCCTTCGGGGCCGGCTGCCGAGGCAGTCGGGCTGCCGCGGCCACGCCGGCTTGGTGACCGGCGAGGCGGCGTACGGGCCCCGCGGCGACGGGCTTGGCGCATGGCAGGGCGGCGCCGGCGGCTCAGTCGGCGCTGGGCGTGGTGGGCGTGGTGGGCGCTCCGGCCAGGAGAGTGGTCAGCAGGCGGATCGCGGCCTTCTTGTCCAGCGGGTCGTTGCCGTTGCCGCATTTGGGGGACTGGATGCAGGACGGGCAGCCGGACTCGCACTCGCAGGCGGCGATCGCCTCCCGGGTGGCCGTCAGCCACTGGGCGGCCGTGTGGAAGGCCCGCTCGGCGAAGCCCGCGCCACCGGGGTGGCCGTCGTAGACGAAGACGGTGGGCAGCAGGGTGTCCGGGTGCAGGGGGACGGAGACACCGCCGATGTCCCAGCGGTCGCAGGTGGCGAAGAGCGGCAGCATGCCGATGGAGGCGTGCTCGGCGGCGTGCAGCGCCCCGCCCAGGGCCTCGGGGATCACCCGCGCCTCATCCAACTGGTCCTCGGTCACCGTCCACCACACGGCACGGGTGCGGAGCGTACGGGGTGGGAGGTCGAGTTTGGACTCGCCCAGCACCTCGCCGGTGATCAGCTTGCGCCGGAGGAAGGAGACCACCTGGTTGGTGACCTCGACGGAGCCGAAGCACAGCCTGGCGGCACCCCACGGCACCTCGGTGGTGGTCTCCAGGATGGAGATGGCGGTGGTGTCGCGGGCGGTCGTCGAATAGGACGGGCTGGCCTCGGTGACCAGTGCGACGGAGTCCTCCAGGTCGAGCCGGTCGACCAGGTAGCTGCGGCCTTGGTGCAGGTGGACGGCGCCGTCGTGGACGGTGGTGTGCGCGGCCGAGGCGTCCACCGTCCCCAGCAGCCGTCCGGTGGCCGCCTCCACCACCTGTACGGGACTGCCACCGGTGCCGCGGATGTCGGTGAGGTCGGCCGCCCGCTCCCGGCGGGTCCAGTGCCAGCCGGTGGCTCGGCGGCGCAGCAACCTGCGCTCCTCGAGCTGGGGCATCAGCTCCGACGCGGAGGGGCCGAAGAGTTCCAGGTCCGCCTCGGTCAGGGGCAGCTCGGCGGCGGCGGCACACAGATGAGGGGCGAGCACATACGGGTTGTCCGGGTCGAGCACGGTCGACTCCACCGGCTGCCGGAAGAGGGCCTCCGGATGGTGGACGAGATAGGTGTCCAGCGGGTCGTCCCGGGCCACCAGGATCGCCAGCGCCCCCTGGCCCGCCCGTCCGGCGCGGCCCGCCTGCTGCCACAGCGAGGCTCGCGTGCCCGGATAGCCGGTGATGACCACCGCGTCCAGGCCGGCGATGTCCATGCCGAGTTCCAGGGCGGTGGTGGCGGCGAGTCCGAGCAGCTCACCGGAGTGGAGGGCGCGCTCCAGGGCCCGGCGCTCCTCGGGCAGGTAGCCGCCGCGGTAGGCCGCGATGCGGGAGGGGAGGGAGCGGTCCACGGCGGCCAGGTGCTCCTGGGCGATCAGCGCGATCAGCTCGGCGCCCCGGCGGGAACGCACGAAGGTGAGGGTGCGGACGCCCTGGACGGCCAGGTCGGTGAGGAGGTCGGCCGACTCGGCGGTGGCCGTGCGGCGGATCGGGGCGCCCCGCTCGCCGTGCAGCTCGGTGAGCGGGGGCTCCCAGAGCGCGAAGACCACCTCGCCGCGTGGTGAGGCGTCTTCGGTGATCTCCACGACCGGCACCCCGGTCAACCGGGTGGCGGCGCGTGCGGGATCGGCGGCCGTCGCGGAGGCGAGCAGGAAGACCGGATCGGACCCGTAGCGGGCACAGACACGGCGCAGCCTGCGCAGGACTTGGGCGACGTGCGAGCCGAAGACGCCTCGATAGGTATGGCACTCGTCGATCACCACATAGCGCAGTGAGCGCAGGAAGGAGGCCCACCGGGCGTGTCCCGGCAGGATGCCGCGGTGCAGCATGTCCGGGTTGGTCAGCACATAGTTGGCATAGCCACGGACCCAGTCGCGCTCCTCGACGGGGGTGTCCCCGTCGTACACCGCGGCGCGCACCGCACTGCCCAGCGGGGCGGCCAACTCGGCCACGGTGCGGCGCTGGTCGGCGGCGAGCGCCTTGGTGGGGGCCAGGTAGAGCGCCGTGGCACCGCGCCGGCCGGCCGCCGGACCGCCCCCGGCCGCGCCCGCCATGGGCCGCTGCCGGCCGCCGGGCGCCGGCGCCGAGCCGTCCAGCAGGGCGCTGAGCACGGGGGCCAGATAGGCCAGCGACTTGCCGGAGGCGGTGCCGGTGGCGACCACCACCGACTCGCCGTTGATCGCCCGTTCGGCGGTACGCGCCTGATGTTCCCACGGATGCTCGACCCCGGCCGTCCGGATGGCGGCCACCACTTCGGGACGGATCCGCTCCGGCCATTCGGCATGGCTTCCGATCCGCGGGGGCAAGTGCTCCGTATGAGTGATGCGCGCAGCCCTGTCTCCCCCGCGGGCGATCCGTGCGAGTACGGTCCGGGGTGAAGGGTGTATGCCCGCCGGTGGCGGAAGTTGGTTATCGGCCATCGACACCGAGTGTGTCACCGGAGTGACGGACAATGGGCTCAAGGCGTCGTGCGCGCCTGCAGGTAAGTGATTGAATGCCATCGCGGCTGCCGATCCATGGGGGGCGACCGCTCGATGCAAGGTGCTGGAGGATCCGTGGACCTGTCCCTGTCGACTCGGACCGTTGGCGACCGCACGGTCGTCGAGGTCGGTGGCGAGATTGATGTTTACACCGCGCCCAAGCTGCGCGAGCAGTTGGTCGAGCTTGTCAACGACGGCAGCTACCACCTTGTCGTCGACATGGAGGGCGTCGACTTCCTCGACTCCACCGGGCTCGGCGTGCTGGTTGGCGGCCTGAAGCGGGTGCGTGCCCACGAGGGCTCGCTGCGCCTGGTCTGCAACCAGGAGCGCATTCTCAAAATCTTCCGTATCACTGGTCTGACCAAGGTGTTCCCGATTCACACCTCGGTTGACGACGCCGTCGCGGCGACTGACTGATCAGTTTCCGCGGGAAGACCGAAGGGGAGTACCGGGCGGCCCCGCCCGGCCCCCTGAGACGCACGCCCGTAGCTCCGAGGGGGATGGGATGGCCACCGTCGAACTCCGCTTCAGCGCCTTGCCCGAGCACGTACGGACCGCCCGCCTGGTCGCGGCGGCCGTGGCGCGCCGGGCCGGGGTGGACGAGGCCGTGCTCGACGAGGTGCGTCTCGCCGTGGGCGAGGCGTGCTCCCGGGCGGTCAGCCTCCACCAGAGCAGCGGGGTGTCCGCCCCGGTGCGGGTGGCGCTGACCGAGGAGGAGAAGCGGTTCTCCATCGAGGTCGGCGATGAGGCCCCGCATGCCGTCATGACGAGCGCGGATGACGTTGGGGCCGGTGACGAGGCCGCCGACAGCGATGACCAGATGGGGCTCGCGGTGATCAGCGGCTTGGTGGACGACGTCCAGGTGTCGGCGGACGAATCCGGCGGTGTCATCCGGATGAGCTGGCCGGCCGCATCCGCCCCAGCCCTTTCCTAGCGGTTCGCGCTTGTAGCGCTGTGTGTCCGGCTCTCCGCCGCGGCTCTTGCGCGGAAGGGGAGCGCCAGGCCGTCTGAAGCGGTGTTAACACGTCCGCTCACGGTCGTCTGTGGGCCCGGCACGGCGTGGTGCGCGGGCTCTTCCGTGCTGCCCAGCGCCGTCACTGTGTGAGTGATGCCGCCGCCCAGCGCCGTCACTGTGTGGGTGATGCCGCCGCCCAGCGCTGTCGCTGTGTGGGTGATGCCGCCGCTTGGCGCCGCAGTCACGCCCTCGCATGTCGTGCCCGGCCTCGTGGACCGGGCTCAATGTCACCTCCCGCCCGTGTGCGCCGCGCCCAGCTGCGTGTCTCGGCCCCGTGCGCCGCGCCCAGCTACGCGCCTGTGCCCCATGTGGCGCAGGCAACGCTCGCGGTCTGGCATGCCGCACTCGGCGCCGCCGGCCTCGTACGCCGGGGCGGGCCGCGTCGTGTGTGCGCATGGCGCGGCGGGGGTCGTGGCGTGGAGCCCCGCCCCACCCGCACTGACCCTGTGGCGGCACGGCACCCCGTTTCCACCTCACGGCCGCCCGCAGCGTGGCATGGCCGTCCCCGGGTGCCCGGTGGTCCGTGGGATTCGGCCTGACTGCCGGCCTGCTTCGCCGCACCGTGCCGGGCTGAATCGCGCCAGCCGGTGACGGCCCCGTCGGCCGGTCGTCGCCGCGCCCCGGTGCCGTGCCCGGCCGCCCACGGCCTCCCTCGCAAGGGTGCCGGCCCCGCGCGGATCACCCGTACCGGTGATGCGTACCGGTCGGCGCGGCCTCGCTGAACAGGGGCGTTCATAAGACTCCGAGATCATTTAATGATCCCTTTAAGGATCACTTCGTGATCGTCAGTGAATTTCTGCCTTTACTTCATCCGGGGGAATTTCGGCACCTCAAACCTATTGATCTTCCCTGGTGTAGGCGAATTCCCTTTCCGACACTCTGTTTTGATCCCGTTCGGCTCCCTACAATCCGTCCACATCTTGAGCTCAGGACGCCTGAGCGTGGCGGCTGTTCCGCGGTCGCAGAACAGCTACGCGCCCATGTGCCAAACGTCAAGGAGGACGAATGGCGGGGCCTCTCACCCCTCATCGGATTGACCTTCCCCCAACCCTCGCCGCTGCGGAACTGACCGACGACAATCGTGTGATCGTGCTGGTGATCGCGGCGGTCGCGGTGGCGGCGCTCGCCGTCGGCATGGTGCTGCTGCGGCAGGTCCTCGCGGCGGGCGAGGGCACGGGCAACATGAAGAAGATCGCCGCGGCGGTCCAGGAAGGCGCGAATGCCTATCTGGCCCGGCAGTTGCGTACGCTCGGCGGTTTCGCCTCCGTGGTGGTCTTCTTGCTCCTGCTGCTGCCGGCCGACAACTGGTCGCAGCGGATCGGCCGTTCCGTGTTCTTTGTGATCGGTGCGGGATTCTCGGCGGCCACCGGCTATATCGGCATGTGGCTCGCCGTGCGCAGCAATGTGCGCGTGGCCGCGGCCGCGCGTGAGGCGACCCCGGTCGTGCCGTCACCCGCGGACCGCGGAAGTACCGAGGTGCCGGCGGGTGAGCCGGGCCAGGAACTGACGGCCGTTTCACACCGGGCCATGAAGATCGCCTTCCGTACCGGTGGTGTGGTCGGCATGTTCACCGTGGGGCTGGGCCTGCTCGGCGCGTCCTGTGTGGTGCTGGTCTACGCGGCGGACGCCCCCAAGGTGCTAGAGGGCTTCGGCCTCGGCGCCGCGTTGATCGCCATGTTCATGCGAGTGGGCGGCGGCATCTTCACCAAGGCCGCCGATGTCGGCGCCGACCTGGTCGGCAAGGTCGAACAGGGCATCCCGGAGGACGACCCGCGCAATGCCGCCACCATCGCGGACAACGTGGGCGACAACGTCGGCGACTGCGCGGGCATGGCCGCCGACCTCTTCGAGTCCTACGCGGTGACCCTGGTCGCGGCGCTGATCCTGGGCAAGACGGCGTTCGGCGACTCCGGTCTGGCCTTCCCCCTGCTGGTCCCGGCGATCGGCGTGGTGACCGCGATGATCGGTGTGTTCGCGGTGGCCCCGCGCCGCGCCGACCGCAGCGGGATGACCGCGATCAACCGGGGTTTCTTCATCTCCGCGGTGATCTCCCTGGTGCTGGTGGCCGTTGCCGTCTTCGCCTACCTGCCGTCCTCCTACGCCGATCTGGACGGGGTGACGGACATGGAGATCCTGGGCCACGAGGGGAACCCCCGTGTGCTGGCGCTGGTCGCGGTGGCGATCGGCATCGTGCTGGCCGCGCTGATCCAGCAGCTGACGGGCTACTTCACGGAGACCACCCGGCGGCCGGTTCGGGACATCGGCAAGACCTCGCTGACCGGCCCGGCCACCGTGGTGCTCTCCGGCATCTCGATCGGCCTGGAGTCCGCGGTCTACTCGGCGGTGCTGATCGGGCTGGGTGTCTACGGCGCGTTCCTGCTCGGCGGCACCAGCATCACGCTGGCGCTGTTCGCCGTCGCGCTCGCGGGCACCGGTCTGCTGACCACCGTGGGCGTGATCGTCGCGATGGACACCTTCGGTCCGGTCTCCGACAACGCGCAGGGCATCGCCGAGATGTCCGGGGACGTCGAGGGCGCGGGCGCGCAGGTGCTCACCGACCTGGACGCCGTCGGCAACACCACCAAGGCGATCACCAAGGGCATCGCCATCGCCACCGCGGTGCTGGCCGCGGCCGCGCTGTTCGGCTCGTACCGGGACGCCGTCTCCGAGGCGATCGACAAGGTGAACAGGGACGTCACCGGCGAGATGAACCTCAGCCTGGACATCTCCCAGCCCAACAACCTGGTCGGTCTGATCCTCGGCGCCGCCGTGGTCTTCCTCTTCTCCGGGCTGGCGATCAGCGCGGTGTCCCGGTCGGCGGGCGCGGTGGTCCTGGAGGTGCGGCGGCAGTTCCGGGAGAAGCCCGGGATCATGGACTACACCGAGAAGCCGGAGTACGGCCGGGTGGTCGACATCTGCACCAAGGACGCACTGCGCGAGCTGGCCACTCCGGGACTGCTGGCGGTGATGGCGCCCATCGCCGTCGGCTTCTCGCTGGGCATCGGCGCGCTCGGCTCCTTCCTCGCCGGCGCGATCGGCGCCGGCACCCTGATGGCCGTCTTCCTGGCGAACTCCGGGGGTGCCTGGGACAACGCGAAGAAGCTGGTGGAGGACGGTCACCACGGCGGCAAGGGCAGCGAGGCGCATGCCGCCACCGTCATCGGCGACACCGTCGGCGACCCGTTCAAGGACACCGCGGGCCCGGCGATCAACCCGCTGCTGAAGGTGATGAACCTGGTGGCGCTGCTGATCGCCCCGGCGGTGGTGAAGTTCAGCTACGGCGACGACTCCAGTCCCGGGCTGCGGGCCGGCATCGCGATCCTGGCGATCGTGATCATCGTCGGCGCGGTCTACGTGTCCAAGCGGCGCGGGATCGCCGTGGGTGACGAAGGCAACGCCGAGCGGGTCGCCCAGCAGCCGGACCCGGCGGTGGTGTCCTAACCGGGGCCGCCGCGAACAGCCGCAACCGGCGGGCGGGCAGCAGGCGTTGGCCTGCCGCCCGCCCGTCCGCATGACGAGTTCAAAACCACACCCGGCTTGGTTTAAAACGCATCAATAGATCTCGTACAGGACTCTCGACTCGTCGGCATTGCCCTTTCGGCGTGTATGTTCCGGGGCCGAGAGCCATGGAAGGGACCAATCCGGTGAACAAGAAGCTCGTGACGGCACTGTCCGGCGGTGCGGCGCTCGTACTGGCACTGTCCGGCTGCGGCGGCGGCGGCGAGGACGACAAGAAGGTCGACGCCTGGGCCAAGACGGTCTGCGATGACATACAGCCGCAGCTGAAGAAGATCCAGTCGGCGAACGCGGCCATCCAGCGCGCCGAGGACGAGCAGGACTCCAAGAAGCTCCAGCAGACCGACGCCCAGGCCTTCCAGGAGATCGCCGAGGCGTACCGGGCGCTGGGAAGCTCGGTGCAGAAGGCCGGGGCGCCGCCGGTCGACGACGGCGCGCAGACCCAGAAGGCGGCGGTCAAGGAGCTCAACGGCACCGCCAAGGCCTACGAGGACCTGAAGACCACCGTGGAGAAGCTGAACACCTCCGACAAGTCGGAGTTCGCGGCCGGCCTCAAGGGCATCGTGGAAGAGCTGAAGAAGCTCAGCACCTCGGGCGGCAAGGCCCTGGCGCAGCTCCAGGCCGGCAAGGTCGGCACCTCGATGAGCCAGCAGAAGGGCTGCCAGCGGCCGACCGGCGCCGCGGTGCCGGAGCCCACGGCGTAGCGGCGGCCGGGCGCTTCGGCGTCCGGTACCGACGTTCCCGGTATGTACCCGGAGCACCGCCTTCCGCCGTGCGCGGCGTCAGCGGACGCCCTGGGTGGGCGGCTTGTCGGTGGCAGCCGTGACAATGGGGTGGTGAGTACGTACCAGCCGAGCCCGCTGCCGACCGCCGACCCCAGCCGTACCGCTCGCCTCCGGGACGCGCTGCTCGCCGCCGGCTTCACCGCCGACGGCCTGCTCGACCTGCTCGGGGCGCCCGCGTACACCGCGCTCGCCAGGGGCGAGACGGTGCCCGCCGAGCGCGCCACCCGGGGCGAGGGCGCGTTGCGGACCCTGGTGCGGCTGTTCCTGCTGCAGCGGTCGGTGCCCCTGGCGGGCGCCCGGGCGGTGCTGCCGGTCGACGACTGCCTGGCGGACGGCTGGCTGGTGCCTGACGGCGCATCGGAGGCCGGTGCCGCGGACGGGGTACGCGCCGTGGTCGACGTCCGGCCGTACGGCGGGCCGGAGGGCCAGGACTGGTGGATCGTCTCCGACCTGGGCTGCGCCGTGGGCGGGGCGAGTGGTGCGGCCGCCGCCGGCGAGGTGGACCGTTCGCAGCTGGTCCTGGGTGTCGGCGGGGCGTCGACCACGCTGGCCGGGCTGACCGTGAGCACCCCGGTGGGCAGGGTGCTGGACCTGGGCACCGGCTCCGGCATCCAGGCGCTGCACGCCGGCCGGCACGCCACCCACGTCACCGCCACCGATCTCAATCCACGGGCGCTGGCCTGCACCCGGCTGACGCTGGCGCTCTCCGGCGCCCCGGAGGCCGATCTGCGCCAGGGCTCGCTCTTCGAGCCGGTCGGCGACGAGCGGTACGACCTGATCGTCTCGAATCCCCCGTTCGTGATCTCCCCTGGCGCCCGGCTGGTCTACCGGGACGGCGGGCTGAGCGGCGACGCGCTGTGCCGCACCCTGGTGCAGCGGTCCGCCGACCACCTCACCGACGGCGGCTGGTGCCAGCTGCTCGCCAACTGGGAGCACGTGGAGGGCGAGGACTGGCGCGACCGGCTGCGTTCCTGGGTGCCCAGCGGCTGCGACGCCTGGATCGTGCAGCGTGAGGTGCAGGACATCACCCAGTACGCCGAGCTGTGGCTGCGCGACGCCGGCGACCACCTGGGCGACCCGGCCCGGTACGCGGCCCGCTACGACGCCTGGCTGGAGGAGTTCGAGTCCCGCGGGACCCGGGCGGTGGGCTTCGGCTGGATCACCCTGCGCAAGTCCGGTGCGGACCGGCCCTCGGTGGTGGTGGAGGAGTGGCCGCACCCGGTGGAGCAGCCGCTGGGCGGGGTGATCGCCGACCACTTCGACCGGCAGGACTACCTGCGCACCCGCGATGACGCGGCCCTGCTCGCCGACCGCTTCCGGCTGGCCGACGAGGTGGTGCAGGAGCAGGTCGGGCTGCCGGGCGCGGAGGACCCGGAGCACGTGGTGCTCCGGCAGAACCGGGGCATGCGGCGCGCCACCAAGGTGGACACGGTGGGGGCCGGATTCGCCGGGGTGTGCGACGGCACACTCAGCGCCGGGCGCATCCTGGACGCGATCGCCCAGCTGCTGGGCGAGGACCCGGTGCTGCTGCGGGACCGCACCCCGGAGTCCATCCGGCTGCTGGTCGAGCAGGGCTTCCTGGTGCCGGTGGTGGAGTAGCCGAAGCGGGGGCCTTCGGCGGCGGGGGCGGGCCGTAGGGGTTTACCTCCCGGCAACACCCACTCGGCACAATCCCGCCATGAGGATCGAGCAGGTGCCCTGGGAGCACCCCGACGCGGTAGCGCTGCGCGCCCGGCAGCGGGCCGAGATCGCCGAGATCTACGGGACCCCGGACAGTGAGCCCGGGGTGGCGCCCTCGGCGGCGGACATCGCGGTGTTCTTCGTGGCGTCCGCGGACGACGGCGGCGCGATGGGCTGCGGCGGACTCCGCGACCTCGGCGGAGGGATCGGCGAGGTCAAGCGGATGTACGTGGACCCCGCCCGGCGCGGCTCCGGGGTCGCCGAAGGCGTTCTCTCCGCTCTGGAGAAGTGGGCGCGCGGCCAGGGCTGGACCCGCCTGCGGCTGGAGACGGGAGACGGTCAACCCGCCGCCGTGCGCTTCTACACCCGCTGCGGATACCGCCCGATCCCCAACTTCGGCGCCTACGCGGGGGTGGCGGGTTCCCGGTGCTTCGAGCGGCTGCTCTAAGGCCGGGGCCGGCGCTGAATCCCGGCCAGTGGTTCCTTTTTCAGGCTGATCGGGCCGAATGGATTTCCGGGGCCCGCGACGTCGTTTCCCGCGCGGTCCCGCTTCGGGGTGACCATCGATTGGTAATTCTTGGCCTGCCCTGCGACGAATCCCCGTCCGTCGCCCTTTTCGATGAGTTTGACCGGGTACCACTCGTCTTTGTCGCCACTCGTCACGTTTACTTCCACCCCGAAGGAGCAGTCCTTGTCTCCGGTGTAGAAGAACAGGTCGAAGCTGCGGGTATCTGCTTGTTCGCCACCGTCAAGGTAAATCCCCTGGACGAAGGCGCTCCCGCCGAGCGTCCATGTCTCGGGCTCCGTCGGACCCTTCGGGTCGGTCGGCGTGCGGCGCAGGTCGGACCGGGGCATGTTCTGGCTCGCCACCGTCCCGTCGTGAAGCGGGGAGATCGTCACGCGTACGCGCTGACGCCGACTTCCGCTCCTCCCATCCTGGCGAACCGATCCGCGCATTCCTGGCTGCACAAATTGACATCCGCGACGGCGCCGGGACCGGTCGTCCGGTCGGGAAAGGCCCAGCGGCTCGAGTAGCGGCCGGCGGCTCCCGGCGCGCTCCTGATCGGAGGTCCTTCGGCTCGCTTTCCGGTCTCTTCCCCGTCCCGCCCGGCCCTGCATTCTCCTGCCTGATCTCCTTTGCCCGCCTTTTCGGAAGCCTTGACTCCGCGCTCCTGCCGCGCATACGTGATGAACAGGGAGACGGCCGAGGCGATCCCGCGGATTCCGCCGGCCGTCTCGGGCGCGGTCCCTCTCCTGTCGACCTCGTCTTCGCCGCTGGAAGAGTTGACCAGCCCACGGCCTGGCTCCGCAGGAGTGGGCATGCTGCGGCGTCGCAGAGGGTACGCAGGGGTGATCGGCTCGGTGGCGGCTCTTGCGACCGGTGCCGCTTCGGCGAGTAGCGGAATCCGGTGTCTCGGTTACCCCTGGGAAGGGCCTCGCCGGGGCGGTGTGTCGGTCCGGGCGGCGCACAGGACGCTTGTCGGGTTACCGTTCGAGTGGCGTTGTGGGCTTTTTCCGTTTGACACGGGGGCGGGATGTACCGTCACACTCCGCAGCGTCACCGCAAGGACAGGGAACCGTACAGGTCCCGTTCATCGAGCGCCGACCGGAGAGAAGAGCGAAGTTGTCCCCGACCAGCGAGACCGCACAGGGCGGCCGCCGACTCGTCATCGTCGAGTCGCCTGCCAAGGCGAAGACGATCAAGGGCTATCTGGGCCCGGGCTATGTCGTCGAGGCGAGCGTCGGGCACATCCGCGACCTGCCGAACGGCGCCGCAGAGGTGCCCGAGAAGTACACCGGCGAGGTCCGTCGGCTCGGCGTGGACGTCGAGCACGACTTCCAGCCGATCTATGTGGTGAACGCCGACAAGAAGAGCCAGGTCAAGAAGCTCAAGGAGCTGCTGGCCGAGTCGGACGAGCTCTTCCTCGCCACCGATGAGGACCGCGAGGGCGAGGCCATCGCCTGGCACCTCCAGGAGGTGCTCAAGCCCAAGGTGCCGGTCCGCCGGATGGTCTTCCACGAGATCACCAAGGACGCCATCCGGGAGGCCGTCGCCAACCCGCGCGAGCTGAACAAGCGCCTGGTCGACGCCCAGGAGACGCGCCGCATCCTGGACCGCCTCTACGGCTACGAGGTCTCCCCCGTGCTGTGGAAGAAGGTCATGCCGCGGCTGTCGGCGGGCCGCGTCCAGTCGGTGGCCACCCGCCTGGTGGTCGAGCGCGAGCGGGAGCGCATCGCCTTCCGTTCCGCCGAGTACTGGGACCTGACCGGCACCTTCTCGCCCGGGACCGCCGGCCGGACCGGTGACGGCGGCGAGCCGAGCGGCTTCACCGCCCGGCTGACCACGGTGGACGGCCGGCGTGTCGCCCAGGGTCGCGACTTCGGCTCCAACGGCCGGCTCAAGACGGACGTCCTCCACCTGGACGAGGCGAGTGCCCGCGCGCTGGCCGCCGCCCTCGCCGACTCCGCCTTCGCGGTGCGCTCGGTGGAGTCCAAGCCGTACCGCCGCTCGCCGTACGCGCCGTTCCGCACCACCACGCTCCAGCAGGAGGCCAGCCGCAAGCTGGGCTTCGGAGCGAAGGCCACCATGCAGGTGGCGCAGAAGCTGTACGAGAACGGCTTCATCACCTATATGCGTACGGACTCCACGACCCTGTCGGAGACCGCGATCACCGCCGCCCGGGCGCAGGTCACCCAGCTGTACGGGGCCGACTACCTGCCCGAGAAGCCGCGCAGCTACGCGGGCAAGGTCAAGAACGCGCAGGAGGCGCACGAGGCGATCCGCCCCTCCGGCGACCGTTTCCGCACTCCGGCCGAGACCGGGCTGACCGGCGACCAGTTCCGGCTCTACGAGCTGATCTGGAAGCGCACCGTGGCCTCCCAGATGAAGGACGCGGTCGGCAACTCGGTCACCGTGAAGATCGCGGGTACCGCGAGCGACGGCCGGGACACCGAGTTCTCCGCCTCCGGCAAGACGATCACCTTCCACGGCTTCATGAAGGCCTACGTGGAGGGCGCCGACGACCCGAACGCCGAGCTCGACGACCGCGAGCGGCGGCTGCCGCAGGTCGCGGAGGGCGACCGGCTGGGCGCCCAGGACATCACCGCGGACGGCCACGCCACCAAGCCGCCGGCCCGTTACACCGAAGCCTCGCTGGTCAAGGAGCTGGAAGAGCGCGAGATCGGCCGCCCGTCGACCTACGCCTCGATCATCGGCACCATCCTCGACCGCGGCTACGTCTTCAAGAAGGGCACCGCGCTGGTCCCCTCCTTCCTGAGCTTCGCCGTGGTCAACCTGCTGGAGAAGCACTTCGGCCGGCTGGTGGACTACGACTTCACCGCCAAGATGGAGGACGACCTCGACCGCATCGCGCGCGGCGAGGCCCAGGCGGTCCCGTGGCTCAAGCGCTTCTACTTCGGCGAGGGCGGCCCGGCCGCCGAGGCCACGGCCGCCGCCGCTGCCGGAAACGGCGACGGCGACCACCTGGGCGGCCTGAAGGAGCTGGTCACCGACCTGGGCGCGATCGACGCCCGGGAGGTCTCCTCGTTCCCGGTGGGCAGCGGCATCGTGCTGCGCGTCGGCCGCTACGGTCCGTACATCGAGCGCCCCAGCGCGGTCGAGGGCGAGCCCGGGCAGCGCGCGGACGTCCCGGACGACCTGCCGCCGGACGAGCTGAGCCTGGAGTACGCCGAGGAACTGCTCGCCAAGCCGAGCGGCGACTTCGAGCTGGGCACCGAC
The DNA here is from genome assembly GCF_004684805.1 of Streptomyces palmae. Taxonomy (GTDB): domain Bacteria; phylum Actinomycetota; class Actinomycetes; order Streptomycetales; family Streptomycetaceae; genus Streptomyces; species Streptomyces palmae. The sequence continues at coordinate 10,908 of NZ_SRID01000010.1, read as the reverse complement.
CCGGTCACCGGCCGCAAGATCGTCGCCAAGGACGGCCGCTACGGTCCGTACGTCACCGAGGTGCTGCCCGAGGGCACCCCGAAGACCGGCAAGAACGCGGTCAAGCCGCGTACCGCCTCGCTCTTCAAGTCCATGTCCCTGGACACCGTGACCCTCCAGGACGCGCTGCGGCTGATGTCGCTGCCGCGCGTGGTGGGCACCGACGCCGAGGGCGTGGAGATCACCGCGCAGAACGGCCGCTACGGCCCGTACCTCAAGAAGGGCACCGACTCGCGCTCGCTGGAGAGCGAGGAGCAGCTGTTCACGATCACCCTGGACGAGGCGCTGGCCATCTACGCGCAGCCCAAGCAGCGCGGCCGGGCAGCGGCCAAGCCGCCGCTCAAGGAGCTGGGCACCGACCCGGTCAGCGAGCGCCCGGTGGTGGTCAAGGACGGTCGCTTCGGCCCGTATGTGACGGACGGCGAGACCAACGCCACCCTGCGCACCGGGGACAGCGTGGAGACCATCACGCCCGAGCGCGGCTACGAACTGCTGGCGGAGAAGCGCGCCAAGGGACCGGCCAAGAAGACGGCGAAGAAGACCGCCAAGAAGGCCACCACGAAGAAGGCTCCGGCGAAGAAGGCCACCACCGCGAAGAAGACCGCGGCCAAGAAGACCGCCGCGAAGAAGACGGCGGCCACCAAGACCGCGGCCAAGAAGACGGCGGCCAAGAAGACCGCCGCGAGCAACAACTCCAGCGCCGAGTAGCCGCCCGCGCGGCCGCTTCAGCAGCCGCGCGACCAGCGGCGACACCAGCAGCGGCACCGATCGCGCCCGGCCGCGACCCCCAGGGGGCGCGGCCGGGCGCGATCGGTGGCGGACACCCGTACGGCCGCCCGCTTGTTCGGGCGGGCGGCTCATCTGTTCACCCGAGCCGGATAGGCTTGCGGGATGACGCGAGCCGAGCAGCCAACGGACGTGCCCCCCACCTCCGGAGCCCTTGCCGCGGACTCCCGCGAGCGCGCCGTACGAGCCTTGCTGCGCCACCCCGCCTTGCGGCGACTGTGGGGTGCCCAGCTGGTCAGCGGTGTCGGAGACGCCCTGGCGGTGCTCGTGCTGGTGCTGCTCTCGCTGCAGGCGGCGGTCGCCCAGGGCTCCTTCGGCGGCGGTTACCGGGGCGCCGCCTTCGCGGTGGCCGCGGTGCTCGGGGCCCGGCTGCTGGCGACCGTGCTGTTCGGCGCGGTGCTGCTGGGCCCGGTGTCGGCGCTGGTCGGCCCGTCGGGACCGCTGGACCGCCGCTGGACCATGATCGGCGCGGACGGGCTGCGGGCCGTGCTGCTGATCATCGCGCCGCTGTGGATCAACTGGACGCCCGCCGACGCCCTCGCCTGGCTGCTGATCACCGCCTTCGTGGTCGGTGTCGCGGAACGCTGCTGGACGGTGGCCAAGGACGACGCGGCTCCCGCGCTGCTGCCCGCGCCGCCCATCGAGGGCGCCGCGGTCCGGCCGCTCCCCGACCACCTGGACGCGCTGCGCCGGCTGGGGCAGCGCACCACCTTCGTCTCGCTGCCGCTGGCCGCCATCGCGCTGCTGGGCGCCACCCTGGTCGGCAATCTGCTGGGGTCCGGCATCGACTGGTTCCACCAGCACCAGGCGGCACTCGGGTCGTATCTCGCGGCCGGGCTCTTCACCGCCGCGCTCAATGTGCTGGCCTTCGTGGAACTGCCCGCCGCGCAGACCCCGCGGGCCCGCTCCCCGCTGGAGGGGCTGCGCCGTCCGCGTACCGCCACCGGCCCCGACAAGGGCCGTACCGGCGCGCTGCCGCACCTGGTGCTGGCCTCCGCGGCGGTCGCCGGGGCCATCGCCGCGGCCGTCGGCGTCGCCCCGCTGCACGCCGCCGACCTGGGCGGCGGCCCGGTCGCCTTCGCCCTGCTGGTGCTCGCGCTCAGCGGCGGCCCGGTGCTGGGCATCCGCTTCGCGCCCAAGCTGCTGCCGGGCCTGTCCCGACGCCGGCTGCTGGCCATGGCCATCGCGCTGACCGGCCTCGCCCTGCTGGTGGCGGGCCTGGTGCACGACGCCAGCACGGTGCTGATGATCATCGTGCTGGCCGGTCTGTCCGCCGGCGTCGCCGCTCGGCTCGGCCACTCGCTGCTCGACCAGGAGACCGAGGAGTCGCGGCTCGGCCGGACGACCGAGCACCTGCACGCCGTGGTGCGCGTCTTCGTCGGGGTCGGCGCGGTGGCCGCCCCGCTGCTGGCCGCCGCCATCGGCCCGCACCGGCTGGTCAGGGGCGACTTCGTGTTCGCGCACGGCGGCGCCGCCTTCACCCTGATGCTGGTCGGCGCGCTGCTGCTGCCGGTGGCCGCGCTGATCCTGGGCAAGACCGACGACCGCCAGGGCGTGCCGCTCCGCCGCGATCTGCGCGAGGCGCTGCGCGGCGCGGACGCGCAGGAGGCGATGGCCCCCAACGGCTTCTTCCTCGTCCTGGAGGGCGGCGACGGGGCCGGCAAGTCCACCCAGGTCGAAGCGCTGGCGGAGTGGATCCGCGGCAAGGGCCACGAGGTGGTCGTCACCCGGGAGCCGGGTGCCACGGCGATCGGCAAGCGGCTGCGGTCGATCCTGCTGGACGTCGCCTCGGCGGGGATCTCGCACCGCGCGGAGGCGCTGCTGTACGCCGCCGACCGCGCCGAGCACGTGGACTCCGTGGTGCGTCCCGCCCTGGAGCGCGGCGCGGTGGTGATCTCCGACCGCTACATCGACTCCTCGGTGGCCTACCAGGGCGCCGGCCGCGATCTGGCGCCCACCGAGATCGCCCGGATCAACCGCTGGGCCACCGACGGACTGATCCCGAACCTGACGGTGCTGCTCGACGTCTCCCCGGAGACCGCCCGCGAGCGCTTCACCGAGGCCCCCGACCGGCTGGAGTCCGAACCCGCCGAGTTCCACCAGCGGGTACGGGCCGGATTCCTCACCCTCGCCGCCGCCGACCCCGGCCGCTACCTGGTGGTGGACGCCGGCCAGCTGCCGGAGGCCGTGACCACGGCCGTACGGCACCGGCTGGACCGGATGCTGCCGCTCTCCGAGGCCGAGCTGAAGGCGCAGGAGGAGGCCCGCAAGGCCGCCGAGGAGGAGGCCCGCCGGCGAGCCGAGGAGGAGGCCGCGCGCAAGGCCGAGGAGGAGCGGCTGGAGCGCGAGCGCCAGGAGGCGCTGGCCAAGGCCGCCGCGGAGGAGGAGGAGCGCCGCCGCCGCGAGGAGGAAGAGGCCCGGCAGCGCGAGGCCGAGCGCCAGGCCGAGGAGGCCCGCAAGCGGGCCGAGGACGCCCAGCGCCGAGCCGAGGAGGAGCGCCGGCGGATCGAGGCCGAGGACCGTGCCCGCGCGCTGGAGGAGGAGCGCCGCCGCCGCGAGGAGGAGGAGCTCGCCCGGCAGCGCGCCGAGGAGGAGGCGCGTCGCCAGGCGATGCAGCGGGAGGCGGAAGAGGCCCTGCTGCGGGCCGAGCGCGCCCGGCAGGAGGCGGCCCGCGCCGCGGAGCAGGCCGCCGCCGAACGGGCCGAGGCCGAGCGCACCACGGGGCTGGGCTCCGAGGGCGTCGACCGGGGACGGGGATCCGACGGAGCCGGGTCGGACGGCGAGCCCGAGGACCCCTCCGCCGGCGGGCGGGCCGGCTCCGGCCCGGACGCCGCCGCGGCCGGTGAGGCGCCGACCATGGAGACGCCGGCGGTGTGGCGGCCCGAGGCCGGCACCGCGGACGACGCCCCGACCATCGAGACGCCCGCCGTCCCGAGCCCGTCCGGCCCCGAGCAGGACGGCGCCACCGGTGGCTCCGCGTCCGCGGGGGGCGCCGGGGGCGTCGCGGAGGCCAGGGTCGCCCCGCGGGTGGACCCGCGCACCGCGCTCAGCGTCGACCACGACACCAAGGCGGGCGACACGGGTTCGGATGCTCAGGAGACCGCCGTACTCCCCAAGCCGCCGGTGCCCCCGGCCGTGGGCGCGGCGGACGAGACCGCGGTACTGCCGCCGGTCCCCGGGGCGGCGGACGAGACCGCGGTGCTGCCGCCGGTCGCGGGCGCGGCCGATGAGACCGCCGTGCTGCCGGCCGTCTCCGCGGACCGGCCGGAGAACCCGGCGGACCGGGTGCCGCCGTGGCTGTTCCGGCCGGAGGAGGGTCCCTCCGCGTCGGGCGACCCCGACAACGACCGCACCCGCGAGCTCCCGCAGTTCGCCCCGGAGCAGCAGGCCGGGCAGCACCCGGAGAGCGCACTGCCGTACGACCCGTCCGCCGACGAGGGCTCGCGCCGCGGTCGGGACCGGCGCCGTCCGGAATGGGCCGAGGAGACCCCGCTGGACGACCTGCCCACGCTGGCCGACGAACTCCTCGGCCCGTACGACGACCAGGGCGACCGACGCCGCGACTGAGGACCGGCGCACCGCACGCCCCTCAGCTGCCGATCACCGCTGCCCCCGCCACGAGGCGGGGGCAGCGGCGTGTCCGGCCCGGCCGGGCGATGGGCGGGGCCGGCCGGTGCCTGGACGGGGCCCGGCCGCGGGCCGCACCGCGTTGTCCGTGCCGTGCCCCACAATGGGTAGTCGCGAGAAGGCCGGCGGGAGGCGACGATGGCGGTTTGGGACGACCTGGTCGGGCAGGACCGTGTGGCGGTCCAGCTCGCCGCTGCCGCACGCGATGCCGACGCGCTGGTCACCGCGGCCGCAGCGGGGGACCGAGCCGGCGTCGGCGGTGGCTCCACCGCGTCCGCCGAGCCCCAGGTGCCCGGTGGCTCCAAGATGACGCACGCCTGGCTGTTCACCGGCCCGCCCGGTTCGGGGCGTGCCGCGGCCGCCCGGGCCTTCGCCGCCGCGCTGCAGTGCGTCAGCCCGGACCGAGCCCTGGGCGGGGCGCCCGGCTGCGGGTTCTGCGACGGATGCCACACCACCCTGGTCGGCACCCACGCCGATGTGGAGATCGTCCGTACCGATCTGCTCAGCATCGGTGTGAAGGAGACCCGTGAGCTGGTGCGTCGCGCACAGCTCTCCCCGGCCGGCGGCCGGTGGCAGGTCATCGTCCTGGAGGACGCCGACCGGCTGACCGAAGGCGCCGCGAACGTGCTGCTCAAGGCGGTGGAGGAGCCCGCGCCGCGCACCGTCTGGCTGCTCTGCGCGCCCTCCCTGGAAGATGTGCTGCCCACCATCCGCTCCCGCTGCCGCCACCTGACGCTGCGCACCCCTCCGGTCGACGCGGTGGCCGACGTGCTGGTGCGTCGGGACGGCATCGAACCCGGCCTGGCCGCTTCGGTGGCCCAGGCCACCCAGGGGCACATAGGGCGGGCCCGCCGACTGGCCACCGACGAGCGGGCGCGCGCCCGCCGCGCCGCGGTGCTGAAGCTCCCGCTGCGGGTGGACGACGTCGGCGGCTGTCTCAAGGCCGCCCAGGAGCTGATCGACGCGGCCACCGATGACGCCAAGCAGCTGGCCGAAGAGGTGGACGCCAAGGAGACCGAGGAGCTGCGCGCCGCACTGGGCGCCGCCGCCGGCACCGGTGGGCGGCTGCCGCGCGGCACCGCGGGGGCGATGAAGGACCTCCAGGACCGGCAGAAGCGACGGGCGACCCGTACCCAGCGCGACAGCCTGGACCTCGCGCTGACCGACCTGGCCGGCTTCTACCGCGATGTGCTCGCCCTGCAACTCGGCTCCGAGACGGCGATAGCCAACGCCGACGTGCGTGACGCGCTGGAGCGGGTCGCCGCGGGCTCCCGGCCGGAGCGGACCCTGCGCCGTATCGAGGCGGTGTCGGCCTGCCGCCAGGCACTGGACAGCAACGTGTCGCCGCTGCTCGCGGTGGAGGCGATGACCATGGCCCTCCGCGCCGGCTGACCCGAGCCCCGCGGGGCCCCACCGCCAGCTCGCGAACCCGGGCTGACCGGGCCAGGGTCCCGGGCGCAGCGGGCCGCCACCGCTCTCAGCCGCCGACGGGCGTTCGCCATCTCCCCGGTCCGGGTTCGCGAACCCGGGCTGACCGGGCCAGGGGCCCGGGCGGCAGCGGGCCGCCACCGCTCTCACCCGTACGAGTCCGCGCGCGGGCGCATGGATCGTAGCCGCGTGGATACGCTCCGACACATCCGGTGTCGCGGCGCACTCGCACGGGCCTGCTCGCCCGCGTCGCGGCACGTACTCCGTAGCGAAGGGCGCCGACCGATGAGGCTCAGCCGCACACTCCGCAGCACCGGCGGCATGCTCGCCGCGGCCGCCCTGCTGGTCACCGGCTGCTCCTCCGACGACGGGGACGAGGAGCGGCAGCCCTCCCACCCGCCGTCCGCCACGGCTCCGCCGGCAGCCGCGCTCAAGCGCTACTACGAGCAGAAACTCTCCTGGCACGCCTGCGGCCCGGCCGACTTCGAGTGCGCCACCCTCAAGGCCCCCCTCGACTACCGGCACCCGGATCCGGACGAGGACCTGTCCCTCGCGGTCTCCCGCAAGAAGGCCACCGGGCCGGGCCGGCGGGTCGGCTCGCTGCTGGTCAACCCCGGGGGCCCCGGTGGATCCGCCATCGGCTACCTGCACGACTACGCGGGGATCGGCTACCCGGCGGCCGTGCGCGCCCGGTACGACGTCGTCGCCCTGGACCCGCGCGGAGTGGCGGGCAGCGAACCCGTGAAATGCCTCACCGACCGCCAGATGGACGCCTACACCCAGATCGACCAGACACCCGACGACGCGGCCGAGATCCGAGGCCTGGTCGATGCCTACCGGAAGTTCGCGGCCGGCTGCGCCCGGCACAGCGGCCGGATCCTCGGCCATGTCTCCACCGTCGAGTCCGCCCGCGACATGGACGTCCTGCGGGCCGCGCTCGGCGAGCCGAACCTGCACTACGTGGGCGCCTCCTACGGCACCTTCCTGGGCGCCACCTACGCCGACCTCTACCCGGAACGGGTGGGCAGGCTCGTCCTGGACGGCGCGCTCGACCCCTCGCTCTCCACGGAAAGGGTGAACCGGGACCAGACCGCCGGCTTCCAGACCGCCTTCACCGCCTTCGCCAAGGACTGCGCCAAGCACCGGGACTGCCCGCTGGGCACCGGCGGTCCGGATGCCGCCGCCGACCGGCTGAGCCGCTTCTTCACCCACCTCGACCAGCACCCGGTACCCACCGACGACCCGCACCGAGCCCTGGGCGAGTCGCTGGCCACCACCGGGGTGATCGCCGCCATGTACGACGAGAGCGCCTGGGCGCAGCTCCGCCTGGCACTGCACTCCGCGATGGACGGTGACGGAGCCCCGTTGCTGCAGCTCGCGGACCTCTACTACGAGCGCGAGAACGGCCGGTACGCCAACCTCATGTTCGCCAACCCGGCCATCAACTGCCTGGACATGCCGCCCGCCTTCCACACCACCAGCGATGTGCGGAAGGCCCTGCCCGCCTTCCGCAAGGCGTCCCCGGCCTTCGGGGAGGGCATGGCCTGGGCCTCGCTGAACTGCGCCTACTGGCCGGTGCCCGCCACCGGATCCGCGCACCAGCTGCACGCCAAGGGCGCTGCCCCGATCCTGGTCGTCGGCACCACCCGGGACCCGGCCACCCCCTACCCCTGGGCCAAGGCCCTGGCCGCCCAACTGGACTCGGGCACCCTGCTCACCTACGAGGGCGACGGCCACACCGCCTATGGCCGCGGCAGCGACTGCATCGACACCGCGATCAACACCTACCTCCTGGAAGGCACCCCGCCCTCCGCCGCCAAACACTGCTCCTGACCTGCGCATACACCCCGAACACCGAGCCGTGCGGAGCACCCCGGGAAACTGTGTAGACTTGGCGACGCTGCTTCTGCCACTCTGGCTGCGCAGCATGCCGCCTTAGCTCAGTCGGCCAGAGCGACGCACTCGTAATGCGTAGGTCAAGGGTTCGATTCCCTTAGGCGGCTCACTTGAAGGGCCAGGTAGGAACATTCCTACCTGGCCCTTTGTCGTGGCATGGCCCGGTGCTGAGGGTGGGCCGGGCGGATGCCTGGGGGTTCGGTTCGAGTCTCGGTTTCCGGTCTGGAGTGCTTGGCGCTCGGGCGCCGGCTGCCCTGCCGGAACCGGGCGCGCGGCGGAGTACCCGTGGCGGGGCGGTGGGTGAGGGGGCGTCATGCGTCCGGTGCGCGTTACTTCCGCGGGAGTACGGCGGGACGCTTCCGCTGCCGGATGTCCTGGCGGGGCCGGTCCGGTGGACTGAGCCGCGCCGGACGCGGGCTTTCCCTCCGGCGGGTGCCAACGCCTGGAGGCGGTTGTCTTGTCGTCGTTCCCCCTGTCCCGCCGACCGTCCATGGGAGCGCTCAGCGGCGTCCTGTATGTGCTCTTCTTCGTGGCCGGCCTGGTCATCGCGGGCATCGTCGCGCCGTCGGGCCCGCTCGCCACCCCGTATTCGAGCGATGAGGTGCTGCGGGACTATCTGCTGGCCGACCCCTCCGCACTGCACCGCTCGCTGAGGCTGAGGGCCTTGTTCCAGACGCTCTCGGCGCTGGGGCTCCTGGCGTTCGTCCCGTGGCTGACGGACTACGTGGGGCGGCACGGCACGTCCGCGCAGGCGGGTGTGGTCCGGGCGGCCGGCACCGTGGCCGGGGCGCTGCTGATGCTGTCCGCGGGTGCGAGCTGGACCCTGTCGATGGTGGGCTCCTCGGCGGACCTGGTGGTGTCCCGTACCGTCATGGACCTCGCCTTCATCACCGGCGCCGCTCCCGCGGTCGGCGCGCTCGGCCTGGCCCTGTGGCAGGTGTCGAGCACCGCGCGGGCGAGTCGGACGCTGCCGGTCTGGATCGCCTGGTCCGGCCTGGTCCTGGCCGCGGTGAGCGTCCTGTCGCTGCTCTCTCTGGTCGCGGAGCCGGCCACCCTGCTGATCCCGGTCGGTCGGTTCGGCGGTTTCGCCTGGATCACCGCGGTGAGTGTGGTGCTGTGGCGTCGCGGCGGGGCGCGGTAGCAGGGGTGACGGTGGTCTGGCCGCACGGTTCGACGCCGGGCGGGCCTGCCGCCCCGGGGATGGTCGGCGGGCGGTCGCCGGTGGTGGGTGTCACGCTGAGTCGGTGAGGGGGATTCGAGGTGAGAAGGGAATCGCCGTGATCACCACTGACTTCGTGACCGGTTCCCCGTGCTGGCTCGATCTGGGCGCCCCCGACGTGGGTGCCGCGGAGAGCTTCTACGGCGCGGTCTTGGGATGGCGGTACGAGAGCTTCGGGCCGGAGGGCGGATACGGGGCGTTCAAGGCGGAAGGGAAACGGGTCGCCGGGCTCGGCAAGCTCACCGAGGAGGGGGCGCGCTCGGCCTGGATGCTCTACTTCATGGTGCCGGACGCGGATGCCACCGCGCGCACCGTGGAGAGCGCCGGCGGCTCGGTACGGGTGCCCCCGACGGACGCCGACGGGGAAGGCCGAATGGCCCAGTTCACCGACCCGCTCGGGGCCCAGTTCGCGGTCTGGCAGCCGGGCACTGACAAGGGCCTGGAGCTGGTGGACGCGGCGAACTCGCTGTGCTGGACGGAGCTGTACACCACGGACGCGGCGGCGGCCAAGGAGTTCTACGGCACGCTCTTCGGCTGGACCACCCAGGACATCCCGCTGCCCGGCGGCGGGGGTACGTACGCACTGATCACCCCCGCCGGGCTGGGGCAGGAGCGGATGCAGGGCGGGCTGATGGAGATGGCGGCGGGGCATCTGCGGGCGACGGGCGGCAAGCCGTACTGGCACCCGGTGTTCGCGGTCGCGGACTGCGACGCCACGGTCGCCCGGGTGACGCAGCACGGGGGCGCGCTGCAGATGGGCCCGGAGGACGCGGAGGGCGTGGGCCGGCTGGCGGTCTGCACGGACCCGTTCGGCGCCGACTTCGTCCTGCTCAGGCCCGCCGACCAGCCGACCGGGGGCTGAGGCCGACCTGGGGCTGACCTGGTGCTGATCTGCGGCTGAACGGGGGACGGCCGGATCGTGGGGCGTCACCGGGTGTGTTCGGCGTGTTCGGCGTGTTCGGTGTGTTCGGTGTGTTCGGCGTGTCTGGTACGTCTGGTCTCTGCGGTGCGGTCGGTGCGGTCGGTGCGGCCGGTGCGTGATGGCCGGCCGGCCGGTCGGACGCGGCTCGGGTGCGATGTCCGATTCCCGCCAGCAGTCCGCCGTCGGAAGGCGGAGAGTGGGAAGCGGAACCGGAAGGCCATGGGCCGCGAGAGGAAGAAGATCATGACGGTCTACACGACGATGGACAGCCCGCTGGGCGAGCTGCTGCTCGTCGGAGAGGAGTCGGCGACCGCGAGCGGTGGGACGGCCCTCGCCTCGCTGTCGGTGCCGGGGCAGAAGGGCGGTGCGGTGGTGCGGGCGGACTGGCGAGCCGACCCGGACGCCTTCGCCGAGATCGTCCGGCAGCTGGGCGACTACTTCGAGGGCACCCGCACCCGCTTCGACATCGAGTTCACCGCCGACCGGGGCACCGACTTCCAGCGGCGGGTCTGGGCCGCGCTGGAGGAGATCCCGTACGGCACCACCACCAGCTATGGAGGCTTGGCCGAGCGCATGGGGGTGTCCCGGGCCGCGGTGCGCGCCCTGGGCTCCGCGATCGGAGCCAATCCGCTGCTGCTGGTACGCCCCTGCCACCGGGTGATCGGCGCGAACGGCTCGCTCACCGGTTACGCGGGCGGGCTGGAGCGCAAGCAGCTGCTGCTCACCCATGAGGGCGTGACCACCCCTTCGGGGGCGATCGCGTGAGTGCGGGAGACGCCCCGGGGACGTACGGGGCCGCGGGACGGGCGAGCGGGTCCGGCGTGGACACGGTCGGTTGGGGTGAAGGCGACGCCTCGCTCCGGGCGGACGGGGCTCCGGCGGGCGCGGCTGGGGCTCCGTTCCGGGAGGGCGGCGGTATGACGGGCGCGGCTGGCGCTCGCCTGGGCGAGGGCGGCGGTGTGGCGGGCGCGGACGGGGCGCTGCCTCGGGC
>NZ_SRID01000109.1 GCF_004684805.1 Streptomyces palmae | reverse complement strand
CCCGTATTCGCCCCCGGCGCCGGGCCCGCCACCCCTGGGCGAAGCCCCCAGTGCCCCTTGGGTGAAGCCTCCGGCACCCCTTGGGCGAAGCCCCGGGCACATCTGACCGCCGTACCTCGCCCCGGCCCCCGAATCCGCGCGCACGAGCGGCCCGCGGCTCCGCCGGGCGCACTGGTCGACCCGAGGGACCTGGATCCGCACGTACGAGCGGCCCGCCACCCTGCGCTCCAGGGCGACGGGCCGCTCGGCCGCACCGGTCAGACGCCTCCGTTGGAGAAGACGTCCTGCTCGATCAGCAGCTTGTCGATCCGGGCCTTGTCCACCCGGTTGGTCACCTCTTCGACCTCCTGCCGGTCCCGCACGCACTTGGCCAGCGTGAAGGAGGACGTGACCACGAAGACCAGCCCGAGCGCGAGGAAACCCCGCTCCCACGCCCCGACCGGCAGCTTGGCGATGCCGTACGCCACCGCCGCCAAGGAGATCCCGAACGAGATGGCCGCCTGCACGAAGAACGCGGTGGTCGTCGGCCGCTGGATGGATGGAGTCGTCATGCACACAGCGTGCACGCCCGATGACACGGCCGCATGAGTACTCCTACTCAGCTCCACCTGAGTCCCGCGCCGCCCCGCCCGCGATCACAGGTGGACGAGCACCCCCTGAAGTGCGGTATTGTTCTCATGCGCGGTCGGCGAGGGGAAAAAATCCCCGAACCGAACAAGCACCGGGACGTGGCGCAGCTTGGTAGCGCACTTGACTGGGGGTCAAGGGGTCGCAGGTTCAAATCCTGTCGTCCCGACCAGCGTTTTCGCAGGTCGGAGGCCGTTTCCACCGAGAGGTGGGAGCGGCCTTTTCCGTGTTCGCGGGCTTGGTGGTCGTATGGAAGGTCTGCGGGATCGGCACGCCGGGTGAAGTGGCGGTGGTGTTGGGGGAGTAGAGCGGTCTGAGGTTGTGGTGGATCCAGGCGTGGTGGTCGCGGTGCCGCCGGTTGGTGGTGTCGGCTGCCTCGCTCGGCCAGCGTGAGGGTGGCGTCGGTGGCGTCGCGGGCGGCTTGCTGGGTGAGGTGGGCGTAGGTGTTCGCGGTGGTCGACAAGGTGGAGTGTCGGAGGGTCTGGGAGACCACGGTGAGGGGGACGCCGGCGGTGATGGTGAGGCTGGCGGTGAGGTGTCTGAGGTCGTAGTGGGTGATGCGGGGGACTCCTGCCTCACCGGATAGGCGGCGGAAGCGGTCCAGGACCGTCTGAGGGCGCAGTGGGCGGCCGTTCGGGGCGGCAGAAGACCAGATCGGTGACGGGTCGACAGGACCTGTAGTCGCCGGGGTCGTTGTGGTACTGGCGGCGGACTTGGCCTGGTGCTGCATGCCGCGGTGACTCCAGGGGAGAGGGCTGCCCAGCCTTTTGCTGCTGCGGGTCTTCGGTCGGGTGATGACCAGTTGGCTGTTGTTGATGGCGGAGAGGCGTAGCGGATCTAAAGAACCTTCTCCCTCGGGTGGACGTCACTCCAGTGGAGTGTGAGTGCTTCTCCTTTGCGCATGCCGGTGCCGATGAGTACTTCGCACAGGTCTGCGATGAGGGATCGGCTGTGTGGCAGTAACGCAGGAAACGGACCGCCTCCTCCGGTGTCCATATGCGACGCTCGGCTGCCGGTGGCCGGAGGAGGACGGCGGGGCGTGCGAGGTTGTGGGCGAGGCGGTGGTGACGGACGGCGTCGCCCAGGGAGCTGGAGAGCGTGGACAGGCAGCGGTGGACGGTCACTCCGCGTGATCGCCACCGGGTACGGCTTGGTCAGCGGTGGCGGCGGTAGTAGGACACGGTCACGGCCGCAAGCAACGGGCCCCAGAGGACCAAGGGCTGGTAGAGGATGCCGACGATGGTGTGCCAGGGTCCGCTCATCGCCGGATGCTCCTCGACGTTCCACCAGAACACCAAGCCGCTCCAGAGGCAGATGAGGGCCAGTGAGCCGAGGGCGGCGGGGATGACGGCGGCGAGGGGGCGGACGCGCCGGCCGCCGATGATCGGGATCCAGCGCGGCGCCACCTCGCCCCAGGGCTGGACCAGGCCGAGCGTCAGCAGGGCGAAGGCCTCGGAAACCACGCTGAGCCCGACGACGTAGACCACACCCCAGCCGGGGATATGGAAGTCGTCGCGAAGCACCTGGTCGTTGTAACCGACCGGAAGGCCGAGGGCCAGGGCGATCCGCCACAGCCCGGAGGCACGGTGGTGAGAGCCGTCGCATGTGCGGCTCGGAACGCCCAACGGGGTGCTGGATCGGGGGTGTTCGGGGCAGTGGACGTGCTGGTTTCGCTGGTCTCGACGTCAGCTGCGGGCATCGGGTACCCGGGCCGTGTTGTCGGTGTTCGGGCTGAGGGCGTTCGAATTGAGGGCCTTCGAGTCGAGGCGATTCGGGACGAGGCTGTCCCGGTCCCGCCAGGCGCGCTCCCACCGGCGGGTGAGCGCCGGGTAGACGACGAGGTAGCGGAACGGCTTGATGAACGCCATGTACAGCCGTCCGAACGTGCCGTTGGGTTTGACGAGCGCGGCCATGCGCAACTCGTAGTCGCCGCCGGCGCCCCGAACCCAGCCCAGGTGGCACACGGTGTGTACGGTCTTGTTCGCCAGTTCCAGCGCTGCCTCGTCATCGAGGTCGTACAGCTGGGCCATCGGGGTGCCCGGGACGACGTAGCCGTTCCGGGTCGCGGCCATATCCGGTGGAAGGCCCTCGCGCAGGGAGCGGACCCGCGCGCCGAGACCCGACTCGGGCTTGTCCCAGCCGAGCAGCGCGCCGAGCTTCCACCGGGCCGCGAACAGGAACCGGGTCGCGGCGGGCTGCCTGACGACCTCGTTCGCCGCGCGCATCGCGGCGAGCATCACGGGGAAGTCGCCGGGTCCGGCACCGGGCGTTCGGAACCCCCACACGTCGTCGACGCGGAAGTCGCGGGTGAGCTCGTGGATCCGCCACGGCTGTCCGGTGTGGGCGGATATCGGCATTCGCATCTGCTGTCAGTCCTTTCCGATCTGCGGGGCGCGCCCAGGTGCATGTCCGGCCGGTCTCAGAGGCCGGTGAGCGGGTGGACCACGTGGGGGCGTGCGAAGAGCTCCGTGTTGGTGCCGTCGACGCTTCCCGGCGGGGACGCGCCGAGTTCGGCTTCGAGTTCCTGCTCCGTCTCGGGGGATCGGAGCGTGGCGAAGGCCGCCTCCAGCGCTTGCGGGGATTCGGTCCGGACGATGGAGACGACCGATTCGCCGTCCGGGGTGGTGGTGATCCAGCAGTCCGCCGACAGGCATCCGGGCGTGTTGCGGAAGACGCGGGCGACGCCTGCCACGTGGCGGGCGAACTCGTCGCGGTAGTCGGCGTACGGATAGTGGTAGGCGATGAAGCCTGCGTTCATCAGGGCTGTCTCCTGTCGGTTCCGCACGGTTCAGGCCGGGTTTCGAAACTCGCAGTTCCGGTACCCGTGGTTCCGTATCATGGCCCCATGACTGTGCGAAAGCAAGCCGAAAGCCGCGGGGGCCGTCCGCGCGACAGCCGAGTCGATGAGGCCGTCGCCTCCGCGGTGCGGGAGCTGCTGGTCGAGGTGGGATACGCACGGCTCACGATGGACCAGGTCGCCGCGCGCGCCGGCGTGGGCAAAGCGGCGATCTACCGCCGCCACGCCACCAAACAGGAAATGATCTTCGAGGTCGCCGCCCAGGGCCAGTTCCTGGCCGAGCCGCCCGCCCGCGGCTCGCTGCGCGCCGACCTGGCCGCCGTACTCGCCGAGATCACCGGCAGCATGGCTTCCGCCCCGCCGGGAGCACTGCCCGGCCTGCTGGCCGACATCCACGCCGACCCGGGCTTGCTCGCCCGGTTCGTCACGCAATACCGGGGGGCCCAGATCCAGACCTTGACGGAGATCCTCGACGCCGCGATCGCCCGTGGTGAACTGACCAGCCGCCCCGACGCGGCCATCCTCAACGCCGTGCTGGTCGGCCCCGTCTTCGCCTGGCTGTACTTGCTGTCCGAGTCCTCCGATCAGCTCCCCGTCCTGACCTCCGCACTGCTTGACGCGGCACTCGCGCTCGTCACCACCACCGGTGGACCCGGCGCTGACGCACAGGTCGGCTAGTGTTCCGGCAGCGGTTCCGTGTTCCCGCGGAACTGTGCGGCTACGTCTCGTCGACCATCCGTCCGTGCCCGCGCAGCAGATCGGCCGCACCTTCCTGGGCGAGGTTCTCGGCGAACCCGGGCAGGGTCGTCCCGTTCCCCGGATGCCTCCGGACCGGTGCCAGGGGGTAAGTCGACGACCGCCGGCACGACACGTTCGACGTCTGCGGGCGCGGTGGCATCCAGTCGGACGGTCAACTCCGACAACGCCTCGCGAACCCGCCGGTTGGCGTCGGCCGGGCGGTGGGCATGCGGCTCCGGCCACCCGTCCCGGCCGAAGGCATCGGCTCCGTGCAGCAACACAGCGGCCTGCTCGGGGTTCGCCCGGCTCCAGGCGACGACGTGGCGTGCGTCCGCGCCGCCCGCGTCGTGCGGCTCTGGGCAGAGGCGAGCGCGGCGAAATGGCCCGCCTGGAACTCGCCGGCGGTACGCAGCCACAGCTCGGCCAACAGGACGGCCCGTCGCGGGAGGCGGTGGTAGACCCAACCGCTGGGCGCGCCGCACTCGCGGGCGACTGCCGCCATGGTCACCGCGGCCGGTCCAAGGGCGGCGGCCAGGCGTACCGCAGAGCCGAGCAAGTCCGATTCGTCGTAGCGAGGTGGCCTGGCCGTGAAATGGAGGGTACTCTCCATTTCAATTAGAGAGATGCGTCCAATATTCTGGCAGGGGGCACGAATGGCGGTCTTGAACGTCCAGGAGCGCCGGATCCAGGTGCCATCCGAGCGGGTCGGCGCCTTGACCGACCGTCTGGTAAGCGCTGACGACCCACTGTGGCGGGGCCGGTCCTGGCCGAGGATGGTGCTGGACCGCGGTCTGCGCGTCGGCTCGCGGGGCGGCCACGGCCCCATCCGCTATTCCGTCGAGGCCTATGTGCCCGGACAGCGGGTGCGGTTCCGATTCTCGGCCCCGCGCGGCTTCGAGGGGATCCGCGAATTCGTCGTCCAGCCTGCCGAACCGGGCGCCACCGTGCTCCGCCACGTCATCGCCATGCGACTTCACGGCAGCGCTCGGCTCTCGTGGCCGCCGGCCCTCCGCCGGCTGCACGACGCGCTGATCGAGGAGTGCCTGGACCGCGCCGGGTATGCCTTCGGGCGGGGAGACGGCGGTCGTGCCGAGCGGAGTGCGTATGTTCGGCTCCTGCGTTACCTCAGCGCGCGGACCGCACGTCGGTCCGTGGATGCATCGGCCCCGACAAGCCTGCGGACGGGCTGAAGACATGGATGCCCCGCGCCGCGGACCACTCGCTGTGGCCGACCAATCCGCGTCCACCGGGCCCGTCGTCGGCTCGGTCGACACCGGCCGCCACGCCCGCCTCCGGCGCCGTCTCGGCTTCGCGGCCGTGGTGGCGTGTCTCCCGTACCTCGGTCTCAAGCTGCTCTGGGTCTGCTGCGTCGACGTCGGCGTGATCGACCGCAGCGGACTGAGCACCGCCGCGTGGATCGCCGTAAACCTGGTGACGTTCCTGATGGACGCGGCGGCCGAGGTGATCGCGTACTGGCTCACCCGGCCCGGCGGTCCCCGCGTCCGCACCTGGCTCGTCGCCTTGCCGATGTGGACGGCGTCCGGGCTCCTGTCGGCCATCATGCTCGCGGTCCCGTTCCAACTCGTCGTCGGGCTGCTCGGCAGCGCGAACCCGTCCGCCGGCGACGACTTCCTCCAACCGTGGGTCTACGGCGTCGTCTACGGTGGCTTCATCGTCGAAGGCGCCGCACTGCTCGGCGCCTTCGCGATATACGTTCACGACCGCCACGGCAGCGTCGTGAACGCCCCGGTACGCGCGTTCACCCGCCGCGTCCCGCCTGCCGCCCGCACCGCGGCCGCCGTCGCGGCCGGGCTCCTCGCCGCCACGGCCTTGGCGCGCTTCGCCTGGGCGTGCGGCGCCGAATTCGGGCTGACCGCCGCGCGTATCTCCGACATGGACTCGGGCGCCCGCGTCGTCCAGGCCACCCAAGCGGCGCTGTCGTCGGCCGCCGCCGGCGGTCTGGCCGTCCTGGCCCGCGGGCGCTCCGGGTACCGGGTGCGGCTGCCCCTGGCGGCGGCCTGGGTGGGAAGCGCGTCGGCGTGCTCCTGGGGCGGGTTCCTCGGCCTCATCGGCGACCTCGTCGGCGCCGACCATCGCGGGTCCCCGTTCATGGCCGCCGTCTACGGTGCGGAGGCGGTTGCCGGGCTCCTGGTGCTCGGCGCCGGTACGCGGGCACTCGCGGGCAAGCCACCGAGGGGCGCGGCGCCGACCGACCATGTCACGACTCACTGAAGCCGACCACACCGAACAGGTCTGCACCGAAGTCGCGGGCACCTCGCAGGAAAGGCGGGACAGGTGACGAGTGACCACATACCCTGCGGCAAGGGCTGCGAAGTGCACGGGATTTGCCAGAAGATCGCCGGGTACTACGACCGGATGAACTTCGTCATGACGCTCGGCCGCCATGAGAAATGCCTGCGCCCAGGCCGATGAGGTCCTTGAACGCGTCCGCGACGTCGGCGGCGGTGCTGACGTCCGGCCGGTACCACCGGTGCATCCAGCCCCTCATGCCGAGGATGCCCTCGCTCAGGATGCGCGTGGCGTGCCGAGCGGGCAGCGCGCCGGTCTCCTGGGCCTGGGCGACGACGTGCTCGACGCGCGGCAGGTGCGGAGGCGGTGCTACGGGCGGCTGGCGAGGCCGGGCTGGTCAAGGCGGGCAAGCGGCGGCGCACGGATGCCACCCATGTGCTGGCTGCGACCACGGGTCCGAGTCGGCTGGGGTTTGTGGGCATGACGTTACGGGCGGAGCTGAACCAGGTTGCAGGCGTGGCCGGGGAGTGGCTGGCAGGGGTGGCAGCGCGCCGGAGTGGTTCAAGCGCCATTCAGCCCGGCGGAGGAAAGTCGTTTCCCCTCCTGGTGGGCCGCTCGTGTCGAGCACGGCGACCAGGGCGGCGCGGACGGTGCAGCATCCCCGACCGAGACAGCCGCTTCTTCGTCTCGGGGTCGAACCAGCGCACCCGCGCCCGATGCGGATGGGGGAAAACGGTGTGGTACTCCACGTCGACCGTCAGCTTCACGCCAGTCGGCGGCGTTTGCCGCGCCATCAGGCTGCCTTCACCGGCTCGATGCGACGGGCGGCCGGCCACCGGTCGACGTCGATGGCGCTGTAGAGGATGTGCCGACTGGACATCGCGATGAAAGGCGGGCCTTGCGGGGGCTTCGCGGTGCGCCAGCGGCGCACCGTGGAAGGGCCGACCTTGCGGAGTCGGGCGAGCTCATTGGTGGTGTAGGTGCCGCCTGCCAACAGTTCGGAGGGAGCGTCGGTTGCGGGTTCACGGAGGTCGGGGATGGGCGGGGGACTGCCACAGCGCGCCGACAGAGCGACTCCCGCAGGTGCGGGGGCAACCTCCATGCCGGACCCGAGGGGCTGGCAGAGGAGGAGCAACCCCCGCGGGGCCGGGGACAACACCCCGCTGTACGTGAACGTGGACGCGGTCGGGGAGCAACCCCCGCGGGTGCGGGGACGGCGGCGGGACCGCGACCTGGATGTTGCTGGCATGACGTTGCTGACGCCTCCGCCTCGATTGCAGAATATGTAGACCGGTCTATTCTAGGGGCATGGCATCCAAGGGAGACCTGACAAAGGCGCGGCTCGCAGAGTCCATGCTCGAACTCATCCAGACCAGCGGCTACAGCGGCACGGGGCTGAACGCCGTGATCGAACATGCCGCAGCTCCAAAGGGGTCGATCTACTTCCACTTCCCTGAGGGGAAGGAGGGCCTGGGCGTCGCAGCGGTCGAGCTTGCGGCCAGGCGGTTCGAGACGCTGATCGCCGAGGCCGCAGTTTCCGCGGGCGGCCCGGCCGAGGCTGCCCGCGGCGCGATCGAGGCCCTGGCGACCATCGTCAGTGAGAGCAACTTCCGGCTGGGATGCCCGGTCTCGGTGGTCACCCTGGAGATGGGGGCGGAGAGCGAGCGGCTGCGGCAAGCGTGCGCGACCGCCTTCGAGTCGTGGATCGCGCCGACGGCGACGTTCCTCGAAGCCAGTGGAGTCGCCGCGGATGAGGCCCGGTCTCTGGCGACGGTTGTCGTCTCGACGATTGAGGGGGCGGTCATCGTTTCGCGCGCCATGCAGAGCACTCAACCGCTGGTTTCC
This sequence comes from Streptomyces palmae, assembly GCF_004684805.1. Lineage (GTDB taxonomy): Bacteria > Actinomycetota > Actinomycetes > Streptomycetales > Streptomycetaceae > Streptomyces > Streptomyces palmae. The sequence goes on along the minus strand of NZ_SRID01000109.1, from coordinate 9,721 downwards.
GCCGCCGACGTCGTGGCGGAGCTCATCAATCAGCGCTGTCAGACCGTTGGAGGGACGCGATGACACCGCGCGGAGATTCACGCCACGCCTTGGTCTTCGGGGCTTCGGGACTGGTCGGCCGACACCTCGTCCTGACCCTTGCCGCGGCTGGCGCGAACGTCACTGCGGCGGTTCGGACCGCCGAGTCCGGAGCGCGTGTGGAGCAGTGGCTCAGGGAGCATGGCCTGACACGGAGTATCAGTACGACAATCGTCGACTTCGACGCCGCCGAGATTGTCGCCGGCGGCCCAGCGGCCTTTGCGGACGTGACCGAGATCCACAACTGTGCCGGGTCCTACCGATTTGGGATGACCGCCCACGAGGCACGCAGCGCGAACGTCGGCATCGTCGAGAAGCTGATCGACTTCGCCGCCGACCTCCCCGACCTGCAGCGAGTCGTGCACGTCTCGGGCTACCGCGTCGGCGGGCAAGACCCGTCAGCGATTCCGTGGCCCGACGACCACCGCATAGCGGTCTACAAGGAGCTTGGCGCTTACGAAGCGTCAAAGGTGGAATCTGACGCGATCTTCCAGGCCCGAGCCCAGAAGCGCGGAGTCTCCTGGACCATCGTCAACCCGTCCAGCGTGATCGGCGACAGCACGACTGGAGAGTCCGACCAGCACATCGGCCTGGCGACCACCATCGAGCAGATCTGGGACGGCACAGCAGCCGCACTGCCCGGAAACGAATCGACGTTCCTCCCGGTCGTCACAGTCGACTACCTGGCGGCGTTCATGGCAGCAGCGGCGGTCGACCCGGCAGCGGTGGGCCAGGCCTACTGGGTTCTCGACGACGACACCCCGCCGCTGGCAGACCTGCTCACGCACGTCGGCCGTCATCTCGGCGCGAAGGTCCCGCGCATGCGGATGCCGATCGGTGTGATCAAGCGGCTCCCGCCGCGGATCACCAAGGCAGATCCCGAGACGCTCACCTTCCTGTCCGCCGACCGCTATCCGACCGAGTCCGCAATCGAATTCGCCGACCGACACGGGATCCAGATGCCCGACGTGCTGGTGTCTCTCGAACGATGGGCGGACCACCTTGCCGCCCATCGCTTCGGTGCCGCCATGGCTGGTGGCCGTCGAATCGTCGCCGCCGGTGGCCTGAGGACATTCGAGCTCGGCGTACCCGGATCCAGCCGGGTGATCCTTCCGGGCTTGCCAGTGAACGCAGACACATGGGCCGACGTCGCGTCGGGAATCGGCGCACGCGCCGTCGACCTGCCCGGGCTCGGCCTCAGCGACGGTACCGGCGTTCAGGACTGGGAACAGTGGCTGCCGGCCATGCTGGCAGACGAACCGACCGACCTCATCGGCCATTCCATCGGTGCGGCTGCGGCAGTAGTCGCTGCTGACCGGTTCCCGGCGCAGGTGGAGTCCCTCACGCTGGTCGCACCGTTCTTCCTCCAAGCCCCCATCGGTGCCACGGCCAGACTGCGGCCGCTCGTTCGCACCTATCTGCGACACACCGACCCTGTGCGGCTGTCACGCCAACTGACCGGCGCAGAAGCGGGCGCGGCTGCTCTCGAGTCCAGCGTCAGTGACCTCAAACGGAGCAGCGCCCAAAGGGTGGCCGAGCAACTCGCTCTTGCGGGATCGGAGCAGTGGCGTGCCGAACTGCAGGAAGCGCTTGGGCGATTCAGCGGCCCGGTCCGTATCATCACGGGAAGCGAGGACCCCATCTCCCCGGGCGCGGTTGAGCAGCTCGAGTCACTTCCGAACGTGGAGCTGATCTCGGTGCCGGGTGCCGGGCATCATCCGCAACTGACCCACAGCGATGCCCTCGTCGATCTGCTCAAGGGATCGGTCGCGTGAACAGGACGCCCGAGGTCTCAGTCGCAAACAGCGATACGGGAATCCACGCCCGAATCGACGAGGCAGTCCTCCACCCAGCTGCCGACCCGGCCCGGTGGCGACGACACCTCCACGAGAACCCCGAGCTCTCCAACCGAGAAGCGCAGACCGCGGCCTACCTGATCGACTGCTCTGCGCGCAGCTCACGCGGCCGACGATCCGGCCCTGGACGCCCACGCCCTGACCTTCTGGGCCCTCGCCGCCTACAACACCGACCGCCCCCATGACGCCGAACACAGGATGGACGCCGCCCTGGCCGCGGCCCGAGGCCGCACCACCCCGCGCGTTCACGCCATGCTCTACTCCCGCCGGGGTCGTCGTCGAACTGGCCCCAGACGTCCTCAATGAACCACCGCAGCGTGCGGTCGGCGCCGTTGATCAGCGGCACCATCCGCTCGCGCGGGCCTGATCCCCGGGCCCCTTCGCCGTGGCGCACATGGAGCTTGCCGAAGCGGCCCAGGTCCCACTTGATGTCGGCCAGGTCGAGTTCGCATGCCTCGCTCACGCTGAGCCCGACCTGCGACATCAGCTTCGATGCGGTGTAGTTCCGCGCGGTGCGGGCGAACGTGCGGCAGGTCGCCAGCTCGCCGCCCCAGCCAGTGAACAGTGTCTTGATCTCTGGCTCGGTCGGCGGGATCCGCAGGGCGGCGTCCTTGGATCCCCGCGGGCGGTCCATCTCGTCGATCGGGCACTCGACGACCCGCCCGGTCATCCGATGGATCTCGACCTTGTGCCGCAGTTCCAGGAACAGGAAGTACGTGGTCAGCGCCTGCGCGCGGGCCAGCCGGGTGCCGCTCGGCGAGCCCCGCAGCACCGTCCCGAAGTACCCGTCGGCGTCAGTCGGCTCCATGTCCCACAACGGCCGGCCGAACCAGGACCTCATCTGGTCCAGGTGCCCGACGTCCCCGCGGATGGTGCCGTCCGCCAGCCCTGCCGAAGCCCGCGCGAGGACGAACCCGGCGAGCACGTCGGTCTCGAACTGCTCCAGTTCCTCCGCCGAGACCGAATCGCGGAACTCGCGCAGGTCGCGTACGGCTGCCAGCGCCAACCCGAGCCTCCTGGCTTTCACCCCGACCGCAGGTCGATCGGACGAAGCGAGAACGCTTCAAGAATCCTGTTACGTCACTGGATCGAAGAACACTCCAAGGAGGCAGAACGCCCTGACCACGGGGGCAAGGACTCAGCAGGGCTCAGAGGAACTCACGGGATGTCGCACAGGGGCCAGGAGCGCAGCAGTGATTCGGTCACGCGTGCAGCTTGTAGGCCGGACTGGCTGGGTATCACCTCGTGCAGCTGGGATGCCCACGGCCTGTGTGTCGTCGCCGGCCGCCAGATCGTCGCAGCACTGATCGCGGAATCGCTTCGTCCCACCCACAGCGAGTAGAGAGGGAGCCCCGTGACAACAACGGCTGCCGTTCCCGAGGCACCCGGAGCGCTGCCGCTCGTCGGCCATGCCCTCCCGCTGTTCCGCAACCCGCTCGGCTTCCTCAGGTCTTTGCCTGCCTACGGTGATCTGGTGCAGATCCGGATTGGTCCTCAGCGGGCGATTGTGCTCTGCACTCCCGAACTCACCCGACAGGTGCTGGTCAATGATCGTGTCTTCGACAAGGGCGGAGCCTTCTTTGACCGGGCCAGGGAAGTCCTCGGCAACGGCGTTCTGACGTGCCCGCACGCGCAGCATCGGCGGCAGAGGCGACTGACGCAGCCCGCCTTCCATCATGTCCGCCTCGCCGACCAGGCCGAAGTCATGCTGGAACACGTCAACGCTGTCACCGCGTGCTGGAACGACGGTCAGGTCATCGACGTACCGGCCGACATGGAGAAGATCACCAGCAGGGTGCTGCTCGCGACCATGTTCAGCACCACGCTGCGCCCGGAAACCATGGCGCACATCTCGGACGATCTGACGGTCGTGCTCGCCGGCATCTACCGGCGCATGTTCTTACCCGCTGTCCTGGACCGGCTGCCGACCACCGCCAACCGCCGTTACCACCGCGCGAACAGCCGGCTCCGCCACACGGTCGCCAGTGCCGTCAGCGGCCGTCTGGGTGCCGTCGCCCAGGACGGCGGCGGTGATGACCTCCTGTCGATCCTGCTCAGCGCTCGCGATCCCGAAGGCGATGGACCGGGCCTGTCGGATATCGAGCTGGCCGACCAGGCCGTCACCTTCTTCATGGCCGGCGTCGAGACGGCTGCCACCACGCTGGCCTGGTCCCTGTACCTCCTGTCGCGCAATCGAGGCGTTGAAGAACGTCTGCACGCGGAAGTCGACGCGGTTGTGGGCGGACGTCCCGCCACCTACCAGGACATCCCCAAGCTTCCACTGGCCGGAGGCATCGTGAGGGAGACGCTCCGCCTCTATCCGCCGGTGCCGCTCATGACCCGGACCGCCACCCGTGACACCCGTCTCGGCGGCTGTTGCGTCCCCATCGGCACCACGATCGCCTACAGCCCCTATCTCATCCACCATCGGCCCGACACATGCTCGGACCCCGGGCGCTTCGACCCTGGCAGGTGGGCCGCCACCGCAGGCAGGTCACCAGAACGAGACTCCTTCTTCGCCTTCGGCGGCGGTGCCCGCAAGTGCATGGGTGATCAGTTCGGCCTGACCCAGGTCGTTCTCGCTCTGGCCACCATCGCCGCACGCTGGAAACTCCGCCCTGCCGCCGGAACCGACAGCCGTCCCCAGCTCAGCAGCACCCTGCGTCCCAAGCATTTGAGGATGCACACCATCGACCGGGCAGGCGGCGCACCGCACTAGGCACTGTCCGGGGATCATGGGACTTTCCGACCGGCCGCTTGTTGGTTCGGTCATGGGTCGGGGGGATCTGACGAATCGCGAGTGGTCTCTTCTGGAGCCGCCCCTGCCGCCTTCGGGCAGGCAGGGGCGGTCGGTGGAACGACCATCGAACCGTGGTCAACGGGATCCTGTTCCGGATCGGAACGGCGTCCCGTGGCGTGACCTGCGCCGGAACGCTACGGCTCGTGGAAGACCGTCTACGAGAGGCATCGCCGCTGGTCGGCGGACGGCACGGGCTTCGAGCGCGACCACTACCGGAGACGCAACGAGGCCGAGCGGACCATCAGCCGACTGAAGAACTCCCGTGCGGTCGCGACCCGTTACGACAAGCGGGCCTCCGTCTTCCACGGCACCGTGACCGCAGCAGCGGTCTGGTTATGGCTCCGATCATGATCTGCCGGACAGGACCAGGCCCCACACACGCATCGCGCCGCGGAAGGCCTTCTGGTGCGACGCTCGACGACTGAACCGCTGTGTGATCCCGGGTACCGTGCCGTCATGAGGTGGGGTCTGGGCGGCGAGCGCGGCATACAGTAGGGCGATGCCGAGGTCGAGCGAGGCCGGATAGTCGCCGAGACCAGCAGGCCGAGGAGCACGCCCGCGGTGGTTTGGCCGACGGCTGGCGGCCTCCTTGCTCAGGGCCTTGGCCGGGCCGGTACCGAACGGCGACAGCCCGGACAACACCAGAGTGCCAGCCGAGAACAGCACGCCTGCGGGGGAAGGTTGCGAGCCTTGCCGTGCAGACCGTGTTCGAGCACGGTGTTCTTACGGAACCGTCTGCGGGGCCGGACCGCGAGAAGAGGGCCGAGGTGCTCGCGCAGCCGATGTTACCGGTGGATCGCCCCGGTGCTCGGCCTTCCTGGCCTCCCCTTCGTCGACTTCGGCGACGTGTTGTTCCAGGACCGCCCTGAAGGGGTCCACTGGAAGACCGGTCCCCTGGTGGACTACGCCAAGGGCCGTCCCTTCGCCTGGGTGGACGACGAACAGAGCGATCTCGACCAGGCATACGTGACCGACCACCACGCCGGGCCTGGGCTTCTGCACCACGTCAACCCGCGAATCGGTCTACGCGAGGACGACTTCCGCTCAAGGTGCGCCGGTCTCAGCGGCGCGAGCCACCAGATCGGCACGCTCATGCGGGCACCCGTGGCCATTCATGAGGACGCGCAGGTCCAAGCCCCGGATGAGGTTTTCGGTGGGGGCAGCGTCACATGGAGCCAACACGCGAGACGAGGAAGTTAATAGTGTTCTGTTGCTGTGTGACCGTATCGGACAGTTGGTTGACGGTATCGCTCAGCGTGTTGACTCGCTGTTCGAGATCGGCCACATTCTGCAGCTGGTCCGACACGGAGAACCCGTTGACCTCCAGGCCTCCTGTGACTTCGACGTTTCCCACGAAGTGGCCGGCCGGAGCGCCCATCCCGAAGACGCCGGGGCCCCTGTTCGAGAGGTGAACGCCGATGACTCCGGCCTTCCCCGGGCCGTTCGCCAGACCCTTGACCCCGTCTCCGCCGTCTTTTCCGTCGCCCCATACACCGGACGAGCCCGGACCTGGCTGAGCTTGGGTCTCGCCGTAGACGCCCACCCAGGTGGAGCCGATTCCCTGTACGCCGATGTTTCCTGTGCCGTTGACCCCGGCGCCACCAGTCGTACTCGTGCTTATTCCGGCCACCCCGTGCCAGCTGCCTCCGTCGCCCCGGATTCCGACAGCCGAACCCTGGCCGAAGACGGCAATTGCGTCAGCTCCATCCGATATTCCATGGATCGCTGTCTCTTGAGGTTGCGTGACTTCATTCTCGAAGGTTGGCATTCGAAGATTTCCTCTCCGCTCGAGACGAGAGGTTGGCGATTCCATCGATGGGAGGAATCGACGTTCCACAGCACAGCAGTTGGTGCTGTACCCAAGGTTTACACAGCTCCTGGTCGGCCGCATGTTCGACCTGTTGCTTTCCGGAGCACACCTGTCTGTCGTCCCACGGCTGTTGATTCGGTTGTCGAATCAGCTATCCACCGGCAGCGGACCTACTGAGAGTCAGTGCTCTGTCCGGCCTGCGTCTCGCGTCCTGGCTGCCGCGGGCCGTCCGGCCGGGCTGCGGTTTCGTCGTCCGCTCCGCCCGGCCCGCCGCCCGGCAGCACTACTTCCCCGTTCCGCCCTGAAAGGATCACTGACCGTGTCGCCGTGTCGGGCATCTCTCACCGTCTCACGGCGTTGGGAGATCGCCTCCGTCGAACTCTTGGCGGTTGCGGACGATCTCGGCCTGGTGGTCCTGCACCCAGTGCACGACGTGTGTGACGCTGTCACTCAGTGACCGGCCCAAGGGCGTGAGTTCGTACTCGACCCGGGGCGGCACTTCGGCGTAGGCCGTCCGCGTCACCAGGCCGTCACGGGTCAGTGATCGCAGCGTTTGGCTCAGCATGCGCTGGGACACCCCGGCGATCCGCCCGTGGAGCGTCGTGAAGCGCAGCGGCCCGTCAGCAAGCGTGATGACGACCAAGACGGTCCACTTGTCCCCGACCCGGGCGAGCACATCCCGCACGAGTTCGATGGTCGACGCGCACTCGGGACTGACCCCCGCGGCCTCCAGTTGCGAACGCAGCGCCGATCCCATACGCCGGTTCCCTTCGCATCCGTAGCTGACTTCAAAGTGCGTGAGCGCAAGCTCTTGATCGCAGTCGCCGCAGCCCCTTTACATACGGATAGTAACTAACGGGCGTCCGCCCGAACCCCTGCTACGCCAGATGAGGGAAACATGCTCCTAGGACCCGCTGCACCGGATTCGTCCGCTGACGGGCACGTCGACGACGCGGTCCAGGGGGTGCGGCACGACACCTTCACCGTGGATTTCCACCTGGCCGATTCCCCGGGAACGGTCTTCGGGGCCTTCGCCGACACCCCGGTGCGGCGCCGGTGGTTCAAGCTGCCGGGCCGCCAGGTGTCGTACGACCACGACTTCACGGTGAACGGCGGCGAGACCGCGTCCAGTGTGTTCACGGTTGCGGGCGCCGCGCCGGAGCGACTCGCCTACTCATCCAGGTACCTGGACATCGTGTCGGGCTCGAGGATCGTCTACACGTACACGGCACGCGTGGACGACCTCCCGCGGTGGGTCTCGCTGGTGACTGTCGAACTGCGCCCGGAGGCCGACGGCACTCGTCTGCGGTGGACCGAGCAAGCGGCCTTCCTGACCCCGTCCGCGTCGCCGGACGACGACCTTCCCCACCTGCGAGGAGCCACCAGGCTGCGGTTGAACGGTCTCGCGGCAGCGCTGCGACCGACGTGAAACCGTGTGCCCGCTGCCATGCCACCGCACCGAATCGCGCTGGAGATCCTTCGCATGGGCAGGCAGACCCGAACGTCGGCCCGACCGTCGGTGGCCCGGCGTGGCGCAGCCGTCAGGTCCCCGGCTCATGGGGAGGTCGCTGGTCCGGTCGGGGTGTGCCGTGGTCCGTCCGGAGCCCGGGAGGAGGGGAGGGCCGATCGGCCTGGAAGGTCAGGCGGATCCAGATCGCCCAGCCGACCGGCTGAAGTGCCCAGTAGCTGATGGCCCGGTACAGCAGCGCCCCGGCGATCGCCGCTCCGGGAGACAGGCCGTAGAGCACCAGCAGTGCGGACAGGCTCGCCTCGACCACCCCGATGCTGCCGGGCGTCAGACGCAGGCTGCCGGGGATCTGCGTGAGCGCGTACGCGAGCAGGATCCCGCGCCAGGGCACGCCGATGTCCAGCGCCCATAGGCAGGCTGTCAGGCAGGCGGCGTCGAAGACCCAGTTCAGCAGGGCGTACGCGGCTGGTCTCAGCCATGGCCGGAAGCCGGGCTGCAGGTTCCTGGCTTGTTCCACAACGCGCACCAGCAGCGTCTGGGCTCGCCGTAGCTGCCTGAACCGCTCGCCCGCGCGGACCCAGGTTCGTCGCACAATTGTGCGGAAACCCGCGAAGCGGGACAGGCTGAAGACCACCAGACCGATCACCAGCGCCAGCGCAAGGATTCCGGCGAGCGGACGCACCACGGCAGCGGCACCGGCCGTACCGACCGTCAACAGCCCCGATACGATCAGGATCGCCAGGCCCAGCGCCGAGAGCGCCCCCGCAACCACCAGCACGGCAGCCGCGAGCATCGGTTCCACTCCCCGTCGGCTCAGCTGCCGGTACACCCATGCGGTGGCGAAGGCCGCCCCGCCCGGCAGTGCGCCGGCCACGGCATTGGCGGCCACCGCGATGGCGGTCATCCGCCGCAGACTCCACCGCACCCCGCTCGCCAGCAGCAGTCGACGGGGCACAGCGGCGAAGCACACCAACGACAGCGCCTCGCACGCCACGGCAACCGCCAGCTGCGGCACACGCACCCGGGAGATGAGGTTGAACGCCTGCGCGAATTCGTGCCGCCGCCAGACAGCCACCAGGACCGCGGCCCCCACCAGCAGGCCGGCGCCAAGCCACCACAGCGGCCCCGGCCGCACACGACGACGGGCTTCCCACTCCTCGCGCCCGGCTGCCGCGGATTCCGGCCGCTCAGGCACCGGTCGTCACCCCCGATGCGTAGCACCGCGTCAGGACCGGGTGGTGTCGAGGGGCCCGCGGCCCGCCAGGAGGTACAGGCCGACCGGGCCGCCGGCCGGGCCGGAGGGGCGCCGACTCCTTCCGGAGCCTGGGGAGGGCCGCCGCCGTCCAGTGCTCTCCTCCTGCCCGAAACACTGTTCCCACCAGCACATCATCAGGCCGTACCGGCGCTGCGGCAGGCCCACTCCTCCGGCTGGTGGAGGACCTGCGCCATCCGGGGGCTCGGCCAGGCCGCGGGCGCCGCCCCGGCGATGACCTGGTCGGCACACTCGCCACCCTTCCCGACGGTGGCCACCACCGCTGCCCCGAACGGAACCACCGCGAGCGCAGGGCCCGGCTTCGTCACCCGGCCGCTGTCGAGAACGTCATCTACGTGCCCCTCGCCCAGGCCGGTGCCGACGCGGGCGCCGCGGAGACATGGCGCCGGGACCTCGTGAGGTGCGGCCAGGGGCGGGCACGGGGGATGGTGGGTAG
>NZ_SRID01000108.1 GCF_004684805.1 Streptomyces palmae | reverse complement strand
CTCCACAGCGCCTCCCCTCCCCGCAGGGGCACCCGCTTTCGGCGCCGAGCGCGAACCGGGGAAGTGAAAGGGCAGAGAAAACGTGACAAGTCCCGCCACGCAATGGGCACCTTCGGTAAAACCGCCCCGAGCCCGGCTCGAGGCTGGTCAACTTTGTTGCGGCAGAACCGCCCGGCGGCGGTTCCACGGTGCCGGGCGGCACCACACGCTCCGTGCCGGGGTGCGACGGAGCGGCGGACGGACGGGAGGCCGCGGTGAGACGAGGGCGTCCGGGGGCGCTGTCCCGAGGCGGCGGCGCCGCCCACATCCGGCGGGCTGTGGCGGGAGAGCGTGCGCTGACCAGTGTCGGAGGCACGGGGGCGGGTGAGCCGGAGCGACCGGAGGGGGCCCGCGGGCTCGCCGAGGAGCCCGCGGGCACCGGCCGGGAGGCCACCCGGCTGTGGCATGTCACGCTCAGCCTCTCCGGCGCCCGGGCACCGCTCACCGAGGTCAGACGGGCACTGTCGAAGCTCGCCCGCGACCATCCGTTCCTGCTGATCGGCCGGTGCGCGGCCGACCACGCCGAGATCCGCTACTGGGAAGAGGCCCGGGACCTGCACGACGCCGCCGCGGTGGCACTGCGGCTGTGGGGCGAGCACCGGTCCACCGCCCAACTGCCGCCCTGGGAGATCGTCGGCCTGGAGGTCATCGGCCGGGAGACCTACCACCAGCGGATAGCGGAGGGGTACGGGCCACCGCCCGCCGTACCGGTCGGCGGCCTGCCCCGCTGACCAGGCGGGGGCCATGGCCGCGCCGCATTCCGGTCCCCCCTGTCTCGAAACGCGGAACATCGGGCTCCGGGGGCGCCCCGCCTCAGTAGGCTTCCGGCATGACCAGCGCACCGACCTCGCCCCTGGCCAACCCCTGGCCCGACTCCCCGGTCCTCCAGGCCGCCTACCGGGCCAGGGCCGCGGCCGTCGACCTCGCCCCGCTGCCGCGCGCGGCCAAGGACGACGCGCTGCGCGCCATCGCCGACGCCCTGGAGGTTCGTACCCAGGAGATCGTCGAGGCCAACGCGCGGGACGTGGAGCGCGCCCGGGCCGCCGGTACCAGTGAGTCGATCATCGACCGGCTGACCCTGACCCCGGAGCGGGTCCGGGCCATCGCCTCCGACGTGCGCCAGGTGGTGGCGCTGCCCGACCCGGTCGGCGAGGTGGTGCGCGGCTCGACCCTGCCCAACGGCCTCGACCTGCGCCAGGTGCGGGTGCCGCTCGGCGTGGTCGGCATCATCTACGAGGCCCGGCCGAACGTGACCGTGGACGCCGCCGCGCTCTGCCTCAAGGCGGGCAACGCGGTGCTGCTGCGCGGCTCCTCCTCGGCGTACGAGTCCAACAGCGCCCTGGTGCGGGTGGTCCGCGACGCCGTCGGCGGGGCCGGGCTGCCGGCCGACGCGGTGCAGCTGGTGCCCGGCGAGAGCCGCGACTCGGTGCGGGAGCTGATGCGGGCCCGCGGGCTGGTCGATGTGCTGATCCCGCGCGGCGGCGCCTCGCTGATCCGTACCGTGGTGACCGAGTCCACCGTTCCGGTGATCGAGACCGGCACCGGAAACTGCCATGTCTACGTGGACGAGCACGCCGACCTCGACATGGCGGTGGAGATCCTGGTCAACTCCAAGGCCCAGCGGCCCAGCGTCTGCAACGCCGCGGAGACCCTGCTGGTGCACCAGGCGATCGCCGACCGCTTCCTGCCGCGCGCCCTGGCGGCGCTGGCCGAGGCCGGGGTGACGGTGCACGGCGACGAGCGGGTGCTGGCGCTGGCCGCCGGCACCCCCGCCACGGTGGAGCCGGCGACCCCGGAGGACTGGGAGACCGAGTACCTGTCCTATGACATCGCGGCGGCGGTGGTGGACTCGCTGGACGCCGCGGTGGCCCACATCCGGCTGTGGACCTCCGGCCACACCGAGGCGATCGTCACCGGTTCGCAGGCAGCCGCCCGCCGGTTCACCCAGTTGGTCGACTCCACCACCGTCGCGGTGAACGCCTCCACCCGCTTCACCGACGGCGGCCAGTTCGGCTTCGGCGCCGAAATCGGCATCTCCACCCAGAAGCTGCACGCCCGGGGCCCGATGGGCCTGCCCGAGCTGACCTCCACCAAGTACATCGTCACCGGCGACGGCCATACCCGCTGACCCTGTTTCCACCCTGCCCAAATCAACCGCCCCGGTCTACTCTGATGGGGTGCCGGACGACGTGGGGGGCAGGCCGTTCCCGGACGGCGACGAGCCCGACGACAACCGCGGCCACGGGGATGCGGAGGACGCCTTCGCCACCGTGGTCTTCGACGAGGACTTCGTACGGTCGGCCGAGATCCACGAGCCCACCGCCGTCGAGCGCATGCTCGCGGCGGCCGAGGCCAGGGCCGAGGCCGAGGCGGCCCGGCGCCGCACCGGTGCCGGACCGATCGACGACGAGCTGTACGAGGACGGGTTCGGCCCGGACGGCGAGCCCGACCCGGACGACGACCGGGCCCCGGGCCGGTACGACCCCGAGGACGGCTCCTTCGGCCCGTACGGCCGCTACGGCTCCGCCGGCCGCCCCTACCGGGGGCACGCCCGCTGGCAGCGGCCGGTGGCCTGGGTGCTGGCCGTGCTGATGGGCATCGGGGTGGTGGCGCTCGCCTTCAGCGCGGTCTACCGCGGCGCCTCCGGCAGCCGGCAGGACCCCTCGCCGGCCCCGGCCAGCAGCGGCGTCGACACTCCGACGGCCGATCCGGAGAGCCCCGCGCCGACCGGCCGGGACACCACCGGGACGCCGGCCGCCACGGCGGTACCGCACGCCCCGTGACCGGGCGCGGCGCGCGTAACCCGACCGAAGTTCCTTTCCCGCCCCGCGTTTACGTGAGGCCGTGCCGACCTACCCTTGTGGTATGAGCGGGCGTGGAGACCCTCCCGAGGGGACCCCCGAGGGCGCCCCGGGCGGCAACGACGACGAGTACCGGTCCGTTGTCTTCGACGAATCGTTTGTGCGCGCTGCCCGCCTTCAGGAGTTCTCCGCACAGGAGCGGATCGGCGAGCACACCCCCGCGGTGCGCTCCCGGCGCTCCATGGGCCGGTACAGCCCCTCCAAGCAGGCCCTGGTACTGGTGACGCTGATCGTGCTGGCCTTCGCCACCGCCGTCTACATGGGCATCCGCCACCCCTACCAGCCGCCCGGGCAGGACGGCTCGGAACCGATGCGCAGCACAGTGGTGCCGCTGGCGCCGCGCGACCCGGTGCCCGGTGGGGCGCCCGCCGACCTGCTGGCGCACAGCCCGGCGGCGGACTTCCGCACCGACGCCGACGGGGTCACCCTGCCCGGCGCCCACCGCACCCAGAGCTTCTCCGCCAACCAGGTGATGTCCGCGCTGCTCACCGTCAAGGACTACATCGTCGAGTCCTCCATCGACCGGGCCGTGGTCTCCGGCGGGGCCAGCCAGCCGGTGCGGCTGCTGCTCGACCCCGGGCAGCAGGACCAGTTCGAGAGCAGTCTCAGCCACCCCGCGAACGACGGGCAGCACGCCGCCACCGGCTGGCTGACCCGCTTCGACCCCTCCCGGGTGGTGCTCACCGACGAGCCGGTGCGGGTGCACGGCACCCTGGCCGCGACCGAGCTGAACCCCGGCACCCTGGAGATCACCGCCGACCACAGCTTCGTCTACACGGTCCGGCCGGCCGACAGCCCAGGCACGGCGAAGGCCTCGCTGTTCACCGTCCACCGCGAGGCGCGCTTCCACCTGAACCTGGCGGACCTCCGGGACCACCAGGTGCAGCTGGTGTACAGCGCGGTGCAGGCGGGCCCGCAGTCCTGCGGCGCCGACACCGCCGGATACCTCCAGCCGCTGCTGGCCGGGCAGCGGGCCAAGGGCGGCGGGCCGGCCGTCACCGACCCGTACCGCCTCGGCCAGCCCACCGCGGGGCTGTGCGGAGTGCTCGCGCCCGGCGCCCAGCCGAGCCTCCCGGCAGGCCACTGACCGGCCGAGCTACCTCGGCCCCTTGCCTCTCGGCACGGGCCCCTGCACGTGCATCGAGGGCGTGCCGCGGGCGCTCGGCCCCCGCCGGTCCCTCAGCCCGCCGGAACCTCAGTCCCCCCGCGGGGCGCCGGCCGTCCCGCCCGGGTCCGGCGCCGGGCCGTCCTCCCCGGGCCCCGGACCGTCCTCCCGGGGGTGCGGCCCGGCCTTGTCGGCGCCCGGGCGGGCACCCGCCCCCGTGAAGCGGTCCCGCAGCCTGCCGCCCAGATCGCCGGCGCCGCCCGCGACATCCCGGACGAAGGCCATCAGCGGGTCCCTGCTGCCGCGGACCGTGTCGGCGTAGTGGGCCGCGGACTCCTTGAAGGAGCCGGAGACCGAGGTGGCCGCGTCGTCCGCACGCCGCGGATAGTGACCGTCCATGATCCGCTGGAAGTCGCGGCCGGCGGCCCAGGTGCGCAGCTCCGCGGCGCGCACCGTGGTGAACGGGTGGCTGCGGGGCAGCCCGTTCAGGATCTTGAGCACCGAGTCCCGCAGGTCACCGGAGTTCTCGTACTCCTCCGCCTGCTCCAGGAAGGCGTCCACGTTCATCTCGTGCAGATGGTGCCCGCCGGCCAGCTTCATCAGGCCCCGCATCGAGGCATGGAGGTCCTGGCCCACCAGCAGGCCGGCCCGGTCCGCGGACAGCTCCGACTTGCGGAACCACTCGCGCAGCGCGGTCGCGATCGCCGTCACCGCTATGCCGCCCAGCGGTATCCAGGCCACCTTCAGCGCGACATCGGTGAGGAAGAGCAGCACCGTGCGGTAGACCGCGTGCCCGGACAGCGCATGGCCCACCTCATGGCCGATGACCGCCCGCATCTCCTCCTCGTCCAGCAGCTCCACCAGCCCGGTGGACAGCACGATGATCGGCTCGTCCAGGCCGACGCACATCGCGTTCGGCTGCGGGTTCTGGGTGACGTACATCGCCGGCACCCGCTCCATGTCCAGGATGTAGCAGGCGTCCCGCAGCATGTCGTTGAGGTGGGCGAACTGCCGGTCGCTCACCCGCACCGAGTCCGAGAGGTACAGCAGCCGCAGGCTGCGCTCCGGCAGCAGCCCGCTGAGCGCCTTGAAGACCACGTCGAAGCCGCTCAGCCTGCGCAGTGCCACCAGCGCCGAACGGTCCGCCGGATGCTCGTACGCGCGTGAGGAGACACCTGGGAACCTCCGCCGCTCGCCCCTCGCCGTGCTCGCACGGCCCTGGCCGCCACCGTCACTCATCGGACCCCCCTCGCTGGGCTCTGCCGTCGTCGCCCGTCCCCCGGGTAGCCCCACCCTAGGGGCTGCCGGCCCTGCGGTTACCGTGGAGACATGCCCGATATGACTGGCCTGAGCACCGAACTCCTCGCCGCCGCCGACCAGGGCGGGCCCGGCACGGTGCTGCGCGTCGTGATCCTGGTCGGACTTCTCGGGGCGGCCCTGGTCGCCTGGCTGCTGCTGCGCGGATACCGCCGCGAGGACTGAGGACGGGCCCGGCGGAGCCCAGCGCGAGCCCCGGCGGCAGGCCGTGGATCTCCCCGCTTACGATGTGGCAGACGTATCAGCCCGCTCACACACCGGATTGGTCTTGGCGACGATGACCGCATTCAGCTCCGCGCACACTCTGGCCACTCTCGCCTCCGAGGGCGAGCACGGCGGCAACCACGAGAGCCTCAGCCCGTACCTGACCGGTGGCGCGGCGCTCGCCATCCTGCTCCTGCTGCTCATCATCACCACCCGCTTCAACCGCGACCGCTGACCGCGGCGGGGTGGGGCACCTCCGGCCTCGGCACTCCGCCGGGACCAGTAGGGTCTGCACGCATGGGAGAGCAGAAACGGCCCGCTAAGCGGCGGCTCGGCGTGATGGGTGGGACATTCGACCCGATCCACCACGGACACCTGGTCGCCGCCAGCGAGGTGGCCGCCCAGTTCCATCTGGACGAGGTGGTCTTCGTACCGACCGGCCAGCCGTGGCAGAAGAGCCACAAGGTGGTGTCCCCGGCCGAGGACCGGTATCTGATGACGGTGATCGCCACCGCGTCCAACCCGCAGTTCTCGGTCAGCCGGATCGACATCGACCGCGGCGGCCCCACCTACACCACCGACACCCTGCGGGACCTCCGCGAGCTCAACCCGGACGCGGACCTCTTCTTCATCACCGGCGCCGACGCGCTGGGCCAGATCCTCACCTGGCGGGACACCGGCGAGCTCTTCTCGCTGGCCCACTTCATCGGCGTCACCCGGCCCGGCCACATACTGGCCGACCCGGGGCTGCCGGAGGGCGGGGTGTCACTGATCGAGGTCCCGGCGCTGGCGATCTCCTCCTCGGACTGCCGAGCGCGGGTCGCGGCCGGCGATCCGGTCTGGTATCTGGTGCCGGACGGTGTGGTGCGCTACATCGACAAGCGCGAGCTGTACCGCGACTGAAGGGGTACCGGTGAACGAGGGACAGGACCTGGGGCGCGGCGAGCCCTACCCCGAGGGCGGTCAGCAGCCGCAGACCTACGGGTACGACGCCTACGGACAGCCGGTCTACCAGCCGCCGCAGCCGGCGCCGGAGCAGTACGGCTACCAGACCTACGACGGCCAGGCGCCCACCCAGGGCTACCAGCAGCAGTCCTGGGACCAGCAGTCCTCCTACGGCGGCGGGCAGCAGCCCTACCCCGGGCAGTCCTACGACCCGTCCTACGGGCAGCAGCAGGGCTACCAGGGCGCTCAGCCCGCCCAGTCCGGAGGCTGGCAGCAGGGCTACGATCCCGCTGCCGGGCCCGGCTGGGGTGATCAGCAGACCGCCCCGCAGCCTGGGTACGACCCCGCGTCAGGCGGCTGGAGCGACCCGTCGGCCGCGCCCCCGCAGGCCGTACCCGGCCCGCCCGGGCAGCCCGGCCACACCCCGTACGACACCGGCCGATCGGGCACCGCCGCCCAGCGGCCACCCGGGGCCCACGAGGGCACCGCGTACGACCCCGGCGCCACCACCGCCGGTACCGCGACCGCCGGTGCCACCACCACCGGCACCGGCACCGGTCAGGTGCCGGAGGCCGGGGCCGCGGCGGAATCCGGGCGCACCCGGCCGTCCCGCCGGCCCAGGACCGAGGCCGGAGGGCCGGCCGCCTCGGTGCCGCCGCAGCGCGGGTCCCGTTCCGCGGGCCGCGACGCTGCCGAGAAGGGCGCCAAGGACGCCAGGAACCCCGAGCACCCCGAGGACGCCGCGGACGGCGAGGGCCCGTACCGCACCGAGCAGTTCTCCTTCCTCGAAGAGCCCGACGAGGACTCCGAGGACGTCATCGACTGGCTGAAGTTCGCCGAGACCCGCACCGAGCGGCGGGACGAGCGCCGCCGCAAGGCCCGCACCCGGATCATCGCCCTGGCGGTACTGCTGGTGCTGGTGGCCCTCGGCGGGGCGGGCTACCTCTGGTCCGCGGGCAAACTGCCCGGGCAGGAGGGCGGTGACACGGCGCGGGCCGGTGCCGAAGGCGGGCAGAAGCGCGATGTGATCGTGGTGCACCTGCATGAGACGGGTGCCTCGGAGACCTCCACCGTGCTGCTGGTGGACAACGAGACCGCCAAGAAGGGCACCACCGTCCTGCTGCCCAACGCGCTCGCGGTGGGCACCGAGGACGGCGGCTCGACCACCCTCGGCAACTCCGTGGACGACAGCTCGGACGCCACCCGGGACGCGCTGGGCAGCCTGCTGGGAGCCCGTATCGAGGGCACCTGGCGGCTGGACACCCCCTACCTGGAGAACCTGGTCGAACTGGTCGGCGGCATCACCGTCGACGCGGATGCGACCGTGCCCGCCGCCAAGCAGGGCGAGGACCCGGTGGTGACCCGCGGCAAGGCCCGTGACCTGAGCGGCCGGGCGGCCGTCGCCTACGCCACCTACCGGGCTCCCGCCGAGGCCCAGACCAAGCAGCTGAGCCGGTTCGGCCAGGTGATGAACGCGGTGCTGCGGAAGCTGTCCAGCGACGAGGACGAGGCCACCACCACCGTCCGGGCGCTGGCCCAGATCCCCGACCCCTCGCTCAGCGAGCGGGCGCTGGGCGTCTCGCTGGCCCGCCTCGCCGGGCTGGCCCAGGACGGCGCGTACGACACCGCGCTGCTCTCCGTCGAGCCGGACGGCACGCTCAGCGAGCAGTCCACCGAGCACGTGGTGAAGGACATCCTGGGCGGCACGGTGAAGAACCCCGACCAGGGCGGCGTGGCGCGGGTCAGCGTGCGGGACGCCAGCGGCCGGCCGGGCGCGGCGGGCGCGGCGCAGGTCGCCCTGGTCAACGGCGGCTTCACGGTCGTCGGGGCCGGTACCGGCGGCTCCCAGGCCACCTCGCGGGTGACCTACGCCGACGAGCGGCAGGCCGCCCAGGCAAGGGAGGTCGCCAAGACCCTGGGCCTGCCGGCCGGCGCGGTCGTCAAGGGCAAGGGCGCGGCCAACGCCGACGTCACCGTGGTGCTCGGCCAGGACTACAAGGGCGCCACCGGCGGCGGCGCCTCCGGCGGTGGCGCGGCCGACTGATCCACGCTCGCGGCCCGCTGCGGGCCGCGAGCACACGGTGCCCGCCCGCACCCCCCGAGGGTGCGGGCGGGCACTGGTAAAACGCCTGGCGGGAATCCCCCCGGCCCGTGAGACCCTTGGAGTGTCAGGCCACCCGGCCCCGGCGGCGTGCCGCCGAAGCGGCCACCGGCCGGCCGGCGGCCGCGGCAGACCTTGTCGGCCGCCGGTCGTGGTCCTCGGCCCGCACCAGTGCCGTGGCCGAGGCCCTCCGACACCCACTCGACCCCGACCCGAAAGACGCACCTGTGACCGCCACGGACCGCTCCATCGAGCTGATCAACGCCGCCGCCCAGGCCGCCGCCGACAAGCTCGCGCACGACATCATCGCGTACGACGTCAGCGACGTGCTCTCGATCACCGACGCCTTCCTGCTGGCCTCGGCCCCCAACGACCGCCAGGTCAAGGCCATCGTCGACGAGATCGAGGAGCGGCTGAACAAGGAGCTCGGCGCCAAGCCGGTGCGCCGCGAGGGCGACCGCGAGGCCCGCTGGGTGCTGCTGGACTACGTGGACATCGTGGTGCACGTCCAGCACAGCGAGGAGCGGGTCTTCTACGCGCTGGAGCGGCTGTGGAAGGACTGCCCGCAGCTGGAGCTGCCCGCCGACGCCGTAGCGACCCAGGGCAAGGCCGCGGAGTACGCCGCCCAGGCCGCCGGCGCCGGGGACGGTGATCTGAGCTGAACGGCTCCCAGGGCGGCCGGGGCCGCCGGATAGTGCTCTGGCGGCACGGCCAGACGTCGTGGAACCTGGAGCGCCGCTTCCAGGGCTCCACCGACATCGAGCTGACCGGGACCGGCGTCGCCCAGGCGCGGCGCGCGGCCCGGCTGCTGGCCGCCATGCGGCCGGACGCCATCGTCTCCTCGGACCTCAAGCGCGCCGTGGCCACCGCCGCCGAGCTGGCCGCGGTGACCGGGCTCGAGGTGTCCTGCGACGCCGGGCTGCGGGAGACCTACGCGGGCCACTGGCAGGGCCTGACCCACGAGGAGATCATCGAGCGCTTCGGCGAGCAGTACGCCGCCTGGAAGCGCGGTGAGCCGGTGCGGCGCGGCGGCGGCGAGCTGGAGACCGAGGTCGCCGACCGGGCGGCCCCGGTGGTCCGGGCCGCCGCCGACAAGCTGCCGGACGGCGGCACCCTGGTGGTGGTCAGCCACGGCGGCACCATCCGCACGACCATCGGCCGGCTGCTGAACCTGGAGTCCGGGTCCTGGGAGGCGCTCGGCGGACTGTCGAACTGCTGCTGGTCGGTGCTGGGCGAGGGCGCCCGCGGCTGGCGGTTGCTGGAGCACAACGCCGGAACACTGCCCGAACCGGTGCTCGGCGACGACGACTGAACGGGCCGCCGGACGGCCCCCGAGGGGCCGATTTCCCATTCGGGCTGGTCACAGGCTAAGGTTCTTCTTGTTCGCACGGAGCGGCGGGGAAAAACCCCGAAGCGACGAGAGAACCGCGGGGCTATAGCTCAGTTGGTAGAGCGCCTGCATGGCATGCAGGAGGTCAGGAGTTCAATTCTCCTTAGCTCCACAGCCCGCGAGATCCCGGTCCCCCAACAGGGGGCCGGGATCTTCGCTTTGGTGGGACGTACGTACCGGGCGGGGGAGTGCCGGGCTCGCCGCGGCCCCTTGGTCGTACGCACCGGGGCCCTCCGCGCCGCACGGCCCGGGCCCGCCGGCCGAGTGCCGCCGCCGGGCCGGGTCGCGGGGACCACCTCTCGGAAACCGGCCAGGGGGCGCCGTACCGCCCGACGCTCCGCCGCCGGCCCACCACTCCCCGCGTACCGGCTAGCCCGCGGCCGCCAGTGGGCCGGAAGCGGCGGACCACTCCTCCCACCGCGCCCGGACCGCGGACACCGGCCGGGCGTGCTCCAGGCAGCCGACCAGCGGATCCTCGATGCCGCGCAGCCGGTGCAGCCGCTCCCGGCTCTCCTCGTCGTTCGTGGTGTAGACCACGATCCGGGTCTCCGGTACGCCGCCCACCGACAGCGAGGTCGAGGTGAGCCGGATATCGCCCACCGAGGCGTGCTGGATGGTCTTCAGCCGGTTGCCGGGCGGGGCCACGTCGCCGCTCTCCCACAGCCGGCGGAACACCTCGTTGCACGACGAGAGCCGTGTGATCAGGGACTCCCAGGCCGGCTCGCCCACATGCCGGCCGTAGTGACCGCGGAAGGTCGCCACGATGGAGTGCTGCTCCTCGTCGCGGTTGCGCAGCGGGCAGCAGCACTGCCGGCGGGTGAACACCTGCCACAGCACATTGCGTTCGGAGGCCGGCGCGAGGGACAGCGAGGGGAAGAGGTTGCGGTAACCGCGGTTGTGGGCGAGCACGTCGTAGCGCGCGTTGTAGACCACCGCGGGCAGCGGGTCCAGTGTCTCGATGATGCCCCGCACCTCGGGGCCCACACCGGTGGCGGCCTGCTCGCGGTCCCGCACGTACGGCATCTCGGCCAGGTGGTACAGGTGCTCCCGCTCGGCCGCGTCCAGCCGGAGGGTGCGCGCCACCGCGTCCAGCACCTGCGCGCTGGCGTTGATCGGCCGCCCCTGCTCCAGCCAGGTGTACCAGGTGACGCCCACTCCGGAGAGCTGGGCGACCTCCTCCCGGCGCAGCCCCGGGGTGCGGCGCCGGGAGCCGGGCGGCATCCCCACGTCCGCCGGGGTGACCCGGCCCCGCCGACTGCGCAGAAAGGCCGCCAGCTCGGTGCGCCGGCGCCTGGTGGTATTGGTACTCATGCTCGCCCCCGATGTCCGCGCCTCCGGGCGCCCGCCCGGACCGGTTCCATGGTCCGCCTTCCGCCGAGGCGATGCCAGGTGCTGCCAGTACCAGCATCAGCGGACTCTCGTTACTGGTACCGGTAGACGGCCAGAGTCGATCCCATGACATCGACCGTGCACCCGCGCCCCGCCGCCGCGCCCGGCGCCCCAGCCCTGGACCGCAGTCCCGCTGACGGTGCGGCAGGAGACCGCCGCCACCGGCCCGGCCGGCTGCTGGCGATCGTCCTCACCGGGCAGTTCATGGCCCTGCTGGACGTCTTCATCGTCAATGTGGGCGCCCCCGCCATCCGCACCGACCTGCACGCCTCCGGCGCCGGGCTGCAACTGATCATCGCCGGCTACACCATCTCCTACGCGGTGCTGCTCATCACCGGAGCCCGGCTCGGCGCCCGGATCGGGCACCGGCGGGCGTTCCTCGCCGGTCTCGCGGTCTTCACCGCCTCCTCGCTCGCCTGCGGGCTGGCCACCGGCACCGGCCAGTTGATCGGCTTCCGCTTCGTCCAGGGCGCGGGCTCGGCACTGATGCTGCCGCAGGTGCTGAGCCTCATCCAGCGCACCTACACCGGCCCTTCGCGGGCCCGGGCGCTCGGCGTCTACTCGGCGGTGCTGGCCTCCGGGGCCGCCGCCGGGCAGGTGGTGGGCGGAGTGCTGGTCAGCGCGGACCTGTTCGGCACCGGCTGGCGGCCGATGTTCCTGGTGAACGTGCCGATCGGGGTGCTGCTGCTGGCCGTCGGGCCCCGGATGATGCCGCGGGACGACATCTCCACGGCGGAGCGGGCCCGCGCCCTGGACCTGCCGGGGATGCTGCTGCTGGCGGCGGCGGTGACCCTGTTCACCGTGCCGCTGGTGCTCGGGCAGGACCAGGGCTGGCCGCTGTGGGGCTGGCTGGGGCTGGGCCTGAGCGCGGTGCTGGCCGGCGCCTTCGCGGGCTACGAGCGCCGGCTGGCGGCCCGGGGCGGCGCGCCGCTGATCACCCCACGGGTGGTACGGGCGCCCGGGGTGCCGTCGGCCATGGTCAGCGCAGTCCTGGCGATGTCCGCGAACGCCGGCTTCCTGCTGATGCTGACCCTGCACCTGCAGAGCGGTCTGGGCTACAGCGCGCTGCGTACCGGACTGACCTTCGTCCCGTGCGCGGCGGCCTTCGGCCTGGTCGGACTCAACTGGCAGCGGCTGCCGCAGCGGTGGCAGCCCGTCATGGTGCCGGGCGGTTTCGTCCTCGCCGCGGTGTCCTTCGCCGGGCTCGGCGTGGCGCTGCGCCACGGGGCCGGCGTCGGGCCGGTCTGCTACCCGGCGCTGCTGGGCGTCGGCGCCGGACTGAGCCTCGCCTACAGCCCGATGCTCACCCGGACCCTGGCGACGGTGCGCAAGGAGGACGCGGCGGATGCCAGCGGGGTGTTGGTGACCTCCGCTCAGCTGGGCATGCTGATGGGGGTGGCGGCCTTCGGCGCGCTGTTCCTGGGCCGGCTGGCCGGGCCGGGAGCCGCGGCCTCGGCCGAGGCGATGTGGGTCACCTCGCTGGCGCTGAGCGGCGCGGCGCTGGCCGGGGCGGCCGTCCGGTTGCTGCCGTCGCGGAGCCGCTGACCCGTTCCGTTTCGCATGGCAGAATCGGGACGGCTGGAGGGGGCGTGGGCCGAGGGGATGGATGGTTCGATGACAACGGCGGCGTCTCCCTGGCAGGTACGGCTCTCGGTCGCATCTGGAGCGGAGTGATGGGGGCACACAGCCGGAAGTGCGACTGGTGCGGGAGCGGCACACCGATCGTCCGGGACATGGAGCCGCTCAACACCGCGTACCAGTACTGGTGTGTGGAGTGCGCGCGGGCGCTGATCATAAAGGGCGATCCGATCGAGACGTACCGCGAACTCGAAGGGGAGCCGATCTATGGGCGGCTGCTGGACGAGCACTGCGCACTCAAACGTTTCTACTCCTTCGCGACGGCCTGAGCGCCGCTCCCCGCCGACGCCCGCCGGCGCCCTTCCGCCGCCGGTCAGAGGCGGTCGGAGGGGCCCGCGGGGAGGGGGCGCGGAACCGATTTGGCAGAACACCGGGAGGTCCGTGTAATGTAGGCCGTGCCGGAGCGGGAAGCCGAAAGGAAGCCCGAACGGTGCAAAGCCTGGGGCTATAGCTCAGTTGGTAGAGCGCTTGCATGGCATGCAAGAGGTCAGGAGTTCAATTCTCCTTAGCTCCACTCCCAGGAAAAGCGGGTCGTCCGAAAAGGACGGCCCGCTTTTCGTTGTCCGCGCGGCGGTCGCCCCCGCTGTGCGCGATGTGCCGGTGCACCGATGTGTCGATGCACCGATGTGCGGATGTGCCGATGTGTCCCGCACCACACTGTGCCGCGCGGGCTCGCTGCGCCCGCCGCACACCCTGCGGTAACCTGAGCCCATGCGTGCCGTACGCCTTCTGCTTAGCGGGCCGCGCTGATCAGTACCGACCGATGGCGGTGAGCCGTCCGGAAGCCCGGACGAGCCAGGTCCCCCACGGTCGGCATCGGCGCGGCGTCCCCTCCTGTGCGAGGGGATTTTTCATTTCGTCACACCGACGACGCATACCGCTGACAGAGACATCGATGGAGCTTTGAGGACGATGAGCGAGACCACTTCCGCCGAGGCCGCCGCGCCGCACCGCTACACGGCCGCACTGGCCGCCGACATCGAGGCCCGCTGGCAGGACGTCTGGGACGCGAACGGCACGTACGCGGCCCCCAACCCGACGGGCGAGCTGGCGGGCGACCCCGCGGTCGTCGCGCGGCCCAAGAAGTTCATCATGGACATGTTCCCGTACCCCTCGGGCGCGGGACTCCACGTCGGCCACCCGCTGGGCTACATCGCCACCGATGTCTACGCCCGCTATCACCGCATGACCGGTCACAACGTGCTGCACACCCTGGGCTTCGACGCCTTCGGGCTGCCCGCCGAGCAGTACGCCGTGCAGACCGGCACCCACCCGCGGGTCTCCACCGAGGCCAACATCGCCAACATGAAGGCGCAGCTGCGCCGGCTGGGCCTGGGCCACGACAAGCGCCGCTCGTTCGCGACCATCGAGCCGGAGTACTACAAGTGGACCCAGTGGATCTTCCTGCAGATCTTCAACAGCTGGTACGACGAGAGCGCGGGCCGGGCCCGGCCGATCGACGAACTGGTCGAGCAGTTCGCCTCCGGTGAGCGGGCCGTGCCCGGCGGCCGGGCCTGGGCCGAGCTGACCGCGGCCGAGCGCGCCGACGTGCTGGGCGGCTACCGGCTGGCGTACGCCTCCGACGCGCCGGTCAACTGGTGCCCGGGCCTGGGCACCGTGCTGGCCAACGAGGAGGTCACCGCCGAGGGCCGGTCCGAGCGCGGCAACTTCCCGGTCTTCAAGGCCAAGCTGCGGCAGTGGAACATGCGGATCACCGCCTACGCCGAGCGGCTGCTGGCCGACCTGGACGAGCTGGACTGGCCGGAGGCCATCAAGCTCCAGCAGCGCAACTGGATCGGCCGCTCCGAGGGCGCCCGCATCCAGTTCCCGGTGCACGGCGCGCACGGCGAGGGCGACCAGAAGATCACCGTCTTCACCACCCGCCAGGACACCCTGTTCGGCGCCACCTACATGGTGCTGGCCCCCGAGCACGAGCTGGTGGACACCATCGCCCCGGCGGCCTGGCCGGAGGGCACCCACCAGGTGTGGACCGGCGGGCACGCCACCCCGGCCGAGGCGATCGCCGAGTACCGCCGCTTCGCCGCGGCCAAGTCCGACGTCGAGCGGCAGGCCGACGCCAAGGAGAAGACCGGCGTCTTCACCGGCGCCTTCGCGGTCAACCCGGTCAGCGGCGCTCCGGTGCCGGTCTTCATCGCCGACTACGTGCTGATGGGCTACGGCACCGGCGCGATCATGGCCGTCCCGGCGCACGACAGCCGCGACTTCGCCTTCGCCCGCGCCTTCGAGCTGCCCATGCGCTGCGTGGTGGAGCCCACCGACGGCCGCGGCACCGACCCGGCGGCCTGGGACGAGGCCTTCGACTCCTACGAAGCGAAGATCATCAACTCCTCCGCCACCGGCGCGGAGACCTCCGCGGACGGCGCCGTCTCGCTGGACGGCCTGACCGTCCCCGAGGCCAAGGCCACGATGGCCGCGTGGCTGGAGGCCGCCGGGATCGGCGAGGGCACCGTCAACTTCCGGCTGCGCGACTGGCTGTTCAGCCGCCAGCGCTACTGGGGCGAGCCCTTCCCGATCGTCTACGACGAGGACGGCGTGGCCCACCCGCTGCCCGAGTCGATGCTGCCGCTGGAGCTGCCGGAGGTCGAGGACTACTCCCCGCGCACCTTCGACCCGGACGACGCCGACACCTCCCCGGAGACCCCGCTGTCCCGCAACGAGGACTGGGTGAACGTGGAACTGGACCTGGGAGACGGCCGCGGCACCCGGCGCTACCGGCGCGAGACCAACACCATGCCCAACTGGGCCGGTTCCTGCTGGTACGAGCTGCGCTACCTGGACCCGCACAACGACCAGCGGCTGGTCGACCCGGAGGCCGAGCGCTACTGGATGGGGCCGCGCGAGGGCGCCCCGCACGGCGGCGTGGACCTGTACGTGGGCGGCGCCGAGCACGCCGTACTCCACCTGCTGTACGCCCGCTTCTGGTCCAAGGTGCTGTTCGACCTGGGGTACGTCTCCTCGGCCGAGCCGTTCCACAAGCTGTTCAACCAGGGCATGATCCAGGCGTACGTCTACCGGGACGCCCGCGGCATCGCCGTGCCGGCGGCGGAGGTCGAGGAGCACGAGGGCGGCGTCTACTACTACGAGGGCGGCAAGGTCTCCCGGCTGCTGGGCAAGATGGGCAAGTCCCTGAAGAACGCCGTCACCCCGGACGAGATCTGCGCCGAGTACGGGGCCGACACCCTGCGCCTGTACGAGATGGCGATGGGCCCGCTGGACGTGTCCCGGCCCTGGGACACCCGCGCCGTGGTCGGCCAGTACCGGCTGCTGCAGCGGCTGTGGCGCAATGTGGTGGACGAGGCCACCGGCGAGGTGACCGTGGTGGACACCGAGCCGGACGAGGCCACCCTGCGCGCCCTGCACAAGGCCGTGGACGGGGTGCGCCAGGACATGGCCGGGCTGCGCTTCAACACCGCCATCGCCAAGATCACCGAGCTGAACAACCACGTCACCAAGCTGACCGAGGTGCCGCGCTCGGTGGCCGAGGGCCTGGTCCTGCTGATCGCGCCGCTGGCCCCGCACATCGCCGAGGAGCTGTGGAGCAAGCTGGGTCACCAGGACTCCGTGGTGCACCGGGACTTCCCGGTCGCCGACCCGGCGTACGTGGTGGACGAGACCGTCACCTGCGTCGTCCAGATCAAGGGCAAGGTCAAGGCGCGTCTGGAGGTCTCCCCGGCGATCGCCGACGAGGAGCTGGAGAAGCTGGCGCTGGCCGACCCGGCGGTGGTCGCGGCGCTGGGCGAGTCGGGCATCCGCAAGGTGATCGTCCGGGCGCCGAAGCTGGTGAACATCGTCCCGGCGTGACGGGCGCGGGAGGCGCGTGGCGCCGACCGGCGGGTGACTCCTGGGGGTGATCCGCCCGGTGGGATCCGGTTTGGGCGGGGGTTCGGCCTGGGCGGGCGACCTGGCTTGGGCGGGGTCCGGCTGGAGGTGATCCGCCCGGGGTGGTGGACCCGTCGTGGGCGGTGGTCCGCCCAGGGTGGTGGACTCGTCGCGGGCGGTGGTCCGTCCAGGGGGGGACCCGTCGTGGGCGGTGGTCCGTTCAGGGCAGTGGTCGGTCGGGGGCGGTGCTCCGTCCAAGGCGGTGTGATCCATCCTGGGCGGCGGGGGCCGTCCGGGAGGACCCCCGCCGTCCGGGAGTGACCGCTCGGGGCTGACCGGCGCGTCGCCGGCGATCCGGTGGCCGTCGCCGGTGGTACGGGTGGGTTCGGGGTTCCACGGAACCCCGAACCCACCCGTACCCGTTTACGGTGGCAGAACGGATGCCGCCCGAGACCGCCGACAGCGAGGGGACGCCCATGGAAGCCGTGATCCTGATCCTGGTGATCGTCCTGGTATCGGCGATGGGGCTCGGCGGCTATCTGACCGTCAAGGCCCTTCGGGCCGCCAAGCGCGGCGTGGACCGCACCCTCACCCAGGCCCGGCGCACGGTCCAGGACACCGCGCTGCGGGCCAAGAGCTACGGTCATCCCGGCCCCGCGGGGGAGCTGGCCCAGCTGCGGCTCGCCCTCCGCGGCTCACTGCGGAGCACCCGGGAGACCCTGCACGCGGGAGCCGCCACCGACCCCTCGCTCGGCGAGTCGCTCGCCCTCTTCGAACGGCTCAGCACCCACGGTCAGGCGCTGGAGGAGGAGCTGCGCCGCGCCGAACGGGAAACCGACCAGGGCCGCCTCGCCGCCTGGCTGCCTGAGCTGCGGGAACGCACCGAGCGGGTCCGCCACTCCGCTGACTCGCTGCGCTGGGCCGCCCAGGACCGGGCCAGCCGCTTCGAGGACGACGACCTCGCCGAGCTGAGCCGCCAGATCGAGCTGGAGACGGGCGCCCTGCGGCACTGGACCCCGCCGGAGGATGGGGTCCCCGGGCGGCTGGAGGGCTTGGGTGAGCCCGAGGGCTTGGTGGGCGAGCGGGGCAGTACGGATGGGGCGCGTGGGGCCCGCGGGGCGCGTGGTGCGCTGGGGCGGGACGGTGTAGCTGGG
>NZ_SRID01000107.1 GCF_004684805.1 Streptomyces palmae | reverse complement strand
TCTGAGATGTGTATAAGACACAGGCCTTCGCGGGCTCCCGCGCATGGGCCCGGGTGGACACCCCCCGGCGTACGGGTACGCAAGACCGTGAACGGCCGGCCCGGCGGGTGCGCGGCGGGGAGGGCGGGCCGTCAGAGCGTCAGGCCGCGGGCCAGCACCGCCAGTGCCTGGTCCACCGTCTCCTCGTACGCCTCCAGGTCCTGGTCGACGGTGTGCAGGACGGCCTCCTGCATCGCCGCCAGGCTGGCGGCCACCACGACCCGTACCTCCAGGTCGTCCGCGTCCCGGCCGGTGCGTTCGGCTATCACGGCGCGCAGCATCTTGCCCGTCTTCCCCATCCCCTCGCTCATCCGGGCACGGATGGCGGGGGTGCGGCGGATCAGCCGGAGCCGGGTCAGCAGCTCGTCGCGCTCATGCTCGACCAGCTGCCGCATCGGGTCCACGATGGCGTGCCGCAGCGTCTCCATGAGCGGTTCGTCCGCCGGGCGGGCCAGCATCGCCTCGCGCACCGCCGGGTCGTACTCGTCGCTGAGCACGATGTCTTCCTTGGTGGGGAAGTAGCGGAAGACGGTGCTG
Organism: Streptomyces palmae; assembly: GCF_004684805.1. Lineage (GTDB taxonomy): Bacteria > Actinomycetota > Actinomycetes > Streptomycetales > Streptomycetaceae > Streptomyces > Streptomyces palmae. The sequence goes on along the minus strand of NZ_SRID01000107.1, from coordinate 17,423 downwards.
GGGGAGACCTCGGCCGCCGCCGCGATCTGGTCGACCGGCGTGGCCTCGTAGCCCTGCTCCTCGAACAACCGGTAGGCCGCGTGCCGGATCGCCTGACGGGTCCGGATCTTCTTCCGCTCGCGGAGTCCGGTCGCGGGCGGTCGGAGCCCGGTCGGCGGCGTCGCGGGCGGCATCGCGGGCTCGGCGGCTGACGAGGTACTGGGTACGGGAGCCATGGGGCCATTGTCGGGCATGACCATGCGCAGGTCACGGGCCATTCGGGGCGGGAGCGGTGGACGGCCCGGCCGGCACCCGGGGGTTCGCCGGCCGGAGGGCGAGCAGCAGGGCCGCGGCCACCGCGATCCCGGCGGTGACCAACAGGGGGAGCGCCAGGTCGGACCGGGTGGCGGGCACGGTCCGGCCGGGGGCGGCTCGCCGGGGTGCGGGCACGCGGGGTGCGGCCGGGCCGGAGCCGGCGGTCTCGCTCTCCTCCAGGCCGGGGCGGGGCGCCGCCCCCGGCCCCTCCCGATCGGAAGCCGCCTCCCGCTCCTCCACGTCAGGGCCGGCCGCCTGCTGTTTCCCCTGGCCGGAGGCCACCCCCCGCTCCTCCAGGCCGGAGGCCACCTCTCGCTCCTCCAGGCCGGGGACGGCCGGGCCGAGGCCGGGCGCATCCCCCTCCTCCAGGCCGGGGCCGACCACCTCCCCCTTCTCCGGGCCGGAGGCCACCCCCCGGGGGTTCGGGAGTCGGAAGGCGAGCAGGAGGGCCGCGGCCACCGCGATCCCCGCCGTGACCAGCAGGGTGACACCCATCCCATGGACGAACGCCGCGTCGGCGGAGGCCGCCAGTCGGGGGCTGCCCAGCCGTTCGGCGGTCAGCCGTGCCGCCACCACCGAGTCGTCCGCGGCGCGGGCCGCCTCCGCCGGCAGGCCCGAGGTGTCCAGTCGACTCCGGTAGCCGCCGGCCAGCAGCGAGCCGAGGAGGGCGACACCGAGGGCCGCGCCGACCTGCCGCAGCGTCATCAGCAGCCCGGATCCGCTGCCCGCGCGGTCCTTGGGGAGCGCGCCCAGGGCCGCGTCCATGGCCGGGATGGTTCCGAAGCCGGCGCCGAAGCCGGTGATGGCCAGCCAGAGCGCGGTCGGCGGGTAGCCGTCCCCGGGCTCGGTGCGCGAGCCGAGCAGCGCGGCGGCGCCGAGCACCAGCAGGCCGGTGACCACCACCGGCCGGGGGCCCAGGAGTCGGGCGGCCGGGGCCGCCGTCTTCGCGCCGAGCAGCAGCCCGGCCATCATCGGCAGCAGCCGCAGCCCGGTGCCGAAGGCGTCATGGCCGAGTACCGCCTGGAGGTACTGGGGGACCAGGAAGAGCAGCCCCATCATGGTGAAGGTGACCAGGGTGGAGGCGAGGGCGTTCCATCGGAAGCCGGGCTGCCGCAGCAGGGGCAGGTCGAGCAGCGGGCGCGGGGCGCGGCGCTCGCGCAGCACCAGCCCGGTGAGCAGGACGACCCCGGCGCCCAGTGCGGTGAGGATCAGCGGATCGCGCCAGCCGCGGGTGGGGCCCTCGATGATGCCGTACACGAGCACGGCCAGTCCGCCGGCGACCAGGACGGTGCTGACCAGGTCGATCCGGGGCGTTGCCGGGTCCGAGGTCTCCGGCAGCAGGGTCAGGCAGGCCACCAGCCCGAGGATCGCCATCGGGATGTTGACCAGGAACACCGAGCCCCACCAGAAGTGCTCCAGCAGCAGTCCGCCGGCCAGCGGCCCCAGCGGCAGCCCGGCGGCCATGGCCGCGCTCATCGCGGCCACCGCCCGGGAGCGCTCCTCGGGCCCGAACAGCGCGGGCAGGGTGGACAGGGCGAGCGGGGTGATCAGTGCCGCCCCCAGTCCCATCACCACCCGCGCGGTGATCACCAGCCCGGGGGTGCCCACCAGGGCGCCCAGCACTGAGCCGGCCAGGAAGACCAGCAGCCCGGTGGCGAGCATCCGGCGCCGGCCGAAGCGGTCGCCGAGCAGCCCGGCCGGCAGCATCACGGCGGCGAAGACCACCGTGTAGGAGTCGGCGATCCACTGCTGCTCGCCGAGGTCCGCGCCGAGCTCCGCGCTCATGGTGGGCAGTGCGATGTTGAGGATCGTGGCGTCGAAGCCGAGCACCAGCATGGCCGCGACCAGGGCGGCCAGCGCCCACCAGCGGCGCGGACCGGGGTGGGCCGGGATCTGTCCGTGCATGGGCCGCCTCCCGGGCATGCGCGCGCCACCGCACAGGGCCGTGCCAACCGACCCGAGCGGGCGCTGAAGTTCCGTGACGCTGTCAAATCACGGTAGCCCCCAACTCGCTGTGACTGCCGGATATGCGGCGCGCGTGCCGCCGCCCGAGTCGGGGCCGGGCATGCGAAGGGGCCGCGACCTCGCTCGGCCGCGGCCCCTCGGGGAGGTGTGGGTGGTGTCAGTGGTGCTGGTAGGCCACCAGTGAGATGCCCACGTAGTGGACGACGAAGGCGGCCAGGGTGAAGGAGTGGAAGACCTCGTGGAAGCCGAACCAGCGGGGGGAGGGGTTGGGGCGCTTGGTGCCGTAGATGATCGCCCCCGCGCTGTACAGGACTCCGCCGACGATGATCAGCGTGAGCACGGCGATGCCGCCGGTGTGCAGGAAGTCGGGCAGGAAGAAGACCGCGGCCCAGCCCAGGGCGATGTAGCAGGGGGTGTAGAGCCAGCGCGGCGCGCCCACCCAGAAGACCCGGAAGGCGATGCCGGCCAGTGCTCCGGCCCAGACCAGCCAGAGCAGGAGCTGCTGCTTGCCGTTCGGTAGCAGGAGCAGGGTGAAGGGGGTGTAGGTGCCCGCGATGATCAGGAAGATGTTGGCGTGGTCGAGTCGGCGCAGTACCGCTGTGGCGCGCGGGCCCCAGTTCCCCCGGTGGTAGAGCGCGCTGACGCCGAACAGGGCGCAGGCGGTGAGGGTGAAGATCGCGCAGGCCAGTCGGCCGCGGAAGCTCCCCGCCAGAGCGGTGAGCAGCACGCCCGCGATCAGCGCGGTGGGGAACATCCCGGCGTGCAGCCAGCCGCGCAGACGCGGCTTGAGCGGGAGCGGCGGCCCGGCTGGCGCCGTGGCTGAGGTGTCGTCTTCGACGTCGGGCGCGGCGGCTGTCATGCGCTCATGCTAACTACGCGCCCGTAGGTTACGTCCGAGCGTCGAGTGGTGATGGTCACGGAGATGCCCTCTGGACAGAACGGCTGCACAGTCGGATGATCAAATGAGCGCGGTCGGCACCGGATGAGCTGAGCGTCCGGGTCGCAGCCCCCAAGGGGTAGCTGTCTCCATGTGCGGATGCACGTGCATGTATCCGCATAAACCCTCAACACCAACGCCGGGTAGCGACTCATCCGGCGGAACGGAGCGATCGTGGCGAGCAGTAATGCGGCCCCCCTTACGACCCCCAGCACCCCGCCTACCCGCCACCAGGGTCTGATCTCCTGGGTCGAGGAGATCGCCGCACTCACCCAGCCGGACCGCGTGGTCTGGTGCGACGGCTCCGAGGCCGAGTACGAGCGCCTGGCGGAGGAACTGGTCCAGAAGGGCACCTTCAAGCGGCTCGACCCGGTCAAGCGCCCCAACTCGTACTACGCCGCCTCCGACCCCAGCGACGTGGCACGCGTCGAGGACCGCACCTTCATCTGCTCCGAGAAGGAGGAGGACGCGGGCCCGACCAACCACTGGAAGGCCCCCGCGGAGATGCGTGAGATCTTCGCCGGTGAGCAGGGCGTCTTCCGCGGCTCGATGCGCGGTCGCACCATGTACGTGGTGCCGTTCTGCATGGGCCCGCTGGGCTCCCCGCTCTCCGCGATCGGTGTGGAGATCACCGACTCCGCGTACGTCGCCGTCTCCATGCGCACCATGACCCGCATGGGCCAGCCCGTCCTGGACGAGCTGGGCGACGACGGTTTCTTCGTCAAGGCCGTGCACACCCTGGGCGCCCCGCTGGCCGAGGGCGAGGCGGACGTCCCGTGGCCGTGCAACTCCACCAAGTACATCTCGCACTTCCCGGAGAGCCGCGAGATCTGGTCGTACGGCTCCGGCTACGGCGGCAACGCGCTGCTCGGCAAGAAGTGCTACGCGCTGCGCATCGCCTCGGTGATGGCCCGCGACGAGGGCTGGCTCGCCGAGCACATGCTGATCCTCAAGCTCACCCCGCCGCAGGGCGAGGCCAAGTACGTGGCCGCCGCCTTCCCGTCCGCCTGCGGCAAGACCAACCTGGCCATGCTGGAGCCCACCGTCCCCGGCTGGACCGTGGAGACCATCGGCGACGACATCGCCTGGATGCGCTTCGGTGAGGACGGCCAGCTGTACGCGATCAACCCGGAGGCGGGCTTCTTCGGCGTCGCGCCCGGCACCGGCGAGCACACCAACGCCAACGCCATGAAGACCCTGTGGGGCAACTCGGTCTTCACCAACGTCGCGCTCACCGACGACGGCGACGTCTGGTGGGAGGGCATGACCGAGGAGAAGCCGGCCCACCTGACCGACTGGCGCGGCAACGACTGGACCCCGGAGTCCGAGACCCCGGCCGCCCACCCCAACGCCCGCTTCACCACCCCCGCCGGGCAGTGCCCGATCATCGCGCCCGAGTGGGAGGACCCCAAGGGCGTGCCGATCTCCGCGATCCTCTTCGGCGGCCGCCGGGCCAGCGCGGTGCCGCTGGTCACCGAGTCCTTCACCTGGCAGCACGGTGTCTTCCTGGGCGCCAACGTCGCCTCCGAGAAGACCGCGGCCGCCGAGGGCAAGGTCGGCGAGCTGCGCCGCGACCCGTTCGCCATGCTGCCGTTCTGCGGCTACAACATGGGCGACTACATGGGCCACTGGGTCAAGCTGGGCGCCGAGGCGCAGCGCGAGGGCCGCGGCGACAAGCTGCCGAAGATCTACTACGTCAACTGGTTCCGCAAGAACGACGCCGGCAAGTTCGTGTGGCCCGGCTACGGCGAGAACAGCCGCGTCCTGAAGTGGATCGTCGACCGCCTGGACGGCCGCGCCGAGGGCGTCGAGACCCCGATCGGCGTGCTGCCGACCAAGGAGTCCCTGGACACCGAGGGCCTGGACCTGTCCGAGGAGGAGCTGGACTTCCTGCTCACCGTGGACAAGGACGTCTGGCGCGAGGAGGCGGCGCTGGTCCCCGCCCACCTGGAGACCTTCGGTGAGCACACCCCGAAGGAGCTGTGGGACGAGTACCGGGCGCTGGTCGAGCGCCTCGGCTGAGCCTGACGCGGCCCGAGCGCCGCACCCCGCCCCGGCCCGTACGCCGCCCCGACCCGGGGGCGCGTACGGGCCGGCGCGGTTTCCGGGAGCAGCGGTGCGGGCGGGCCGCGGCAAGGCGTTAACGTGGGAAGCCGCCCGCGGCGACCGGCCGCCCCGACCACCCGTGGCAGGAGAGCCCGCCGTGTCCTCGAAGACCGAAGCCCAGCCGTCCACCCCGGTCCCGCCGGAGCTGCGCGCCGACTGCGGCGACTGCTTCGGCCTGTGCTGTGTGGCCCTGCCCTTCGCCGCCTCGGCCGACTTCGCGGTGAACAAGGCGGCCGGCACGCCCTGCGCCAACCTCCGCGCCGACTTCGGCTGCGGTATCCACGCCCGGCTGCGGGACAAGGGCTTCTCCGGCTGCACCGTCTTCGACTGCTTCGGCGCCGGGCAGAAGATCTCCCAGCTCACCTTCGCCGGCCAGGACTGGCGGCGGCACCCCGAGAACGCCCCCGCGATGTTCGCCGCCTTCCCCGTGATGCGGCAGTTGCACGAGCTGCTCTGGTACGTCACCGAGTCCCTGACCCGTCCCGAGGCCCGCCCCGTCCACGCCGAGCTGCGGCGGACCCGCGCCGAACTCGACCGCCTCACCCGCGGCACCGCCGAGGAACTGGCCGAGCTGGACGTGCCCGCGATCCGCGCCCGGACCAACGAACTCCTGGTCCGCACCGGCGAACTGGTGCGCGCCGCGGTCCCCGGCCGCAAGAAGCGCAACCACCGCGGCGCGGACCTCATCGGCGCCCGCCTCACCCGGGCCGACCTGCGCGGCGCCAACCTGCGCGGTGCCTATCTGATCGCCGCCGACCTGCGCGGCGCCGACCTGCGCTCGGCCGACCTGATCGGCGCCGACCTCCGCGACGCGGACCTCACCGGGGCCGACCTCACCGGTGCCGTCTTCCTCACCCAGTCCCAACTGAACGCGGCCCGCGGCGACACCACGACCCGCATCCCCGACGGCCTGGAACCCCCGGCCCACTGGTGACGACGTCCGCGACAGCCAGGTCTCGATCCCGCCGGTGAAAGGGATGGCCATCTGCGCCGCGGCACCGAGATGCGCGGTCGGCGGGTAGGGCGTTTCCTGAGAGGGGGCGCATGTGAAACCCACTCACTGGGCTACATGCAGCCATGGGCGTTGTCGGCGTGACGGCCGCAGCCGCGGTGAGTGACACAGGGGCGTGTCATGGCTGTCACGGGAGGGTGTCCGCCCATGCGCAGGGCGGTCCCGTATCCGCGACTCGGCCTGCGCAACCTGCCCCGCACGACACCGATGGCGACAGCGTCACCGACAACGCCGTGATCGGCCTTGTGGGCCAGGCACGCGATCAAAGCGGCCCGCCTCATCGACCGGTTGGCGACAAGATGCAGGGCTCATTCCCCCCTCGCATCCTGGAATCAGGATGCGAGGACTGGCAAGCCCGAGGAGGGTTGGTCGTGATTACGGTAGTGAACAAGTCGACCCGCTGCAGCGACGACGACGTACGCACCATGACCCGCGCCTGCGCTGCCCAGGTCCAGCAACATGCGGCACCGGCCTGGGGCCAGGTTCCCATTCCGGTCGTCTACGCCGCCAGCGAGCAGGAGGCTCCTCCCGGAGCCTGGGTCATCGCGGTCCTCGACGATCCCGACCAGGCCGACGCGCTCGGCTGGCACACCGAGTCGGAAGGCGACGTGATCTTCGGCCGGGTCTTCGCCGCACCCGTGCTCGACAACGGCGGCCAGGTACTCTCGGGACCACTCACCGTCTCCAGCGTGCTCAGCCACGAGGTGCTCGAGACACTGGTCGACTCGCACGTGAACCTGTGGGCCTCGAACAACAACGGCGAGTCCGTCGCCCTGGAGGTCGGCGATCCGGTGGAGTCCGACTCCTACGAGGTGACCGTGCCCGGCGCCGGGCCGGTGTCAGTGTCCAACTTCGTCACCCCCCACTGGTTCGACCCCCAGGCCGGCCCGCACGAGAAGCTCGACTGGCTCGGCAACGTCAAGAAGCCCTTCCAGATGACCAAAGGCGGTTACGTCATCGTCATGCGCGAGGGGAAAACCCAGCAGATCTTCGGCGACACCTATCCCGAGTGGCGCAAGCAGGCCAAGCTCGCCGACACCTCCCGATCCGCCCGGCGCACAGGCTCCTGACACCCGCAGGCTCCCGCCCCGGGCGAATCCATGCGGGGCGGGAGAGCACCCGACCGGTCGGGAAGGGGATCCAGGCCCCCGGAACGGCTGCGCGCGGCAACCCCGTTCCGTTCAGTGAGCTGGTGGAACCCCGCGGAACTTCGGGGCTACCGTGGCGGCATGCGAACTCTCGACCCTCACCGTACGGCGCTCGTCCTGATCGACCTGATGGAACGGATCGTCGACCTGCCCCTGGAACCCCGGCCGGGGAGCGAGGTGGTGGAGGCCGCGCTCACCCTGGCCGCGGGGTGCCGGGCGGCGGGCGCGCCGGTCGTGGCGGTCCGCGTGGAGCGGCCGAACGTGGCGGAGCAGCCGCCGGGCAGCGGGCTGGTCAAGGGGGTCGCCGAACTCGCGGACGAGGTGGTGGTCAAGCGCACCATCGGCGGCTTCCACGGCACCGAGCTGCATGAGCTGCTCCGGAAGCGGGACGTGGACACCCTGGTGTTCGCCGGCATCGCGACCAATCTCGGGGTGGAGTCCACCGCGCGGGCGGCCGCCGACCACGGCTACGACCTGGTGTTCGTGGAGGAGGGCCTGGCCGCGCTGACGGCCGACGAGCACCGGGCGGCCGTCGCGCTGGACTTCCCCCGCCTCGGCGAGGTGGTCGGCCTCGCCGAGCTGAGCTGGGGGCCGGAGGCCTGACGAAGCGTGGGTGGGCGGTGCGGTCGGGCCGGTCCCGAACCCCGGCCGGGCCGACCGCACGCCCGTACGTCCCACCTCACCTCGAAGCGGCCGCCGGATAGTCGATGTTGATGATCGGCTCCGCCCGGAACGCGGTGCGCGGGGAGGCGGAGCCGGGCGGGGCGAGCATCAGGCGGGCGGAGAGGGGTTTGGCCCACCGGGCGGACAGCGCGGCCATGTCCCCGATCATGGCGGTGACCTCGTGCTCCGGGGTCCAGCCGGGCAGCGGGATGGTGTCCATGCCCGCTCCGCAGACCGAGGAGTAGGCGAGCACCGAGTCGGCGTTGATACGGCCCTCCTGCCAGGCCAGGGCCAGCACCTGGTCTTCCAGTACGGGGAGCATCAGCCCCCCGTACCCGACGATGGGCAGGCCGACCGAGCGGATGCCGGCGGTGACGGCCGCGCAGGTCGCCAGGGTGCCGGGGGAGCCGAAGCGGATGCCGCCGACGGTTTCCAGGAACTCTCCGACGCTGGCGTCCGGTGCGCAGGCGGGGGAGGGGTCGAAGCCGTGGAGGAGCAGACCCCGCTGGGCGCAGGCGGGTGCCAGCAGGTCGGCGACGGGGCCCAGTTGGTCCTGGAGGCAGGCGCGGGTCAGTGCGGTGGCCTCGGTGAGGCCGCGGGGGCCTTGGGCCCGGGCCCGGGCGAGCAGGGGGCCGGCCGACTGGAGCGCCACGCTGACGCCCGGGCCGCCGCCGTCGCCGAAGGAGCCGGGGAACAGCGGGGCGTTGGCGGGCAGGTTGCCGATGGCGGCGAACCGGAAGTTGGCCTCCGGGTCACGTTCCGCCAGCTCGCGGACGACGGCGCCGCTGAAGTCGACGGCGGCCCGGTCCACCTCGGGCCCGTCGGCGACGAGGACGGAGAGGAACAGCGCCGGGTGGGCGACCAGGACCTCCGCCACCTCGGAGGGCTGGAGCCTCGCCAGCGCGGTGGGGCGCAGTGCGGTCAGGGAGGCGCTGCCCACGCCCGAGCGCCGGCAGGCCTCGGCCAGGTCGGCGGCGCGGGCGCGGAGCCGGTCCGGGTCCAACGGTCCGTCCAGGGCGGGGCTGGACAGGCGCACGGTCTGCACCTCGTATCCGGCGCGGGCGAGCTCCGCACCGATCTCCAGCGCCCGCTCGCCGTGGGCGCTGATGGCGGAGGTGTCGGCTCGCTCGGCACCGAACACCTCCGCGGGGAGGCAGAGGGTCACGGCCCGTACGGGAGGCAGGTGCGTCATGGGTGGAGCACCACCGGGAGTGCGTTGAGGCCCCAGGTGAAGTTGGAGCCGTTGTAGCGGGGCTCGCCCTCCAGGGTCATGGAGGTCACCGTGGAGCGCAGGGTCCGCAGGTAGGCCGTGACCTCCAGCCGGGCGAGGCGGCTGCCCAGGCAGGCGTGGCGGCCCGCGCCGAAGCTCAGGTGCCGGTTGCCGGTCCGTCCGACGTCGAACACGTCCGGGTCGTCGAAGACCTCCTCGTCCCGGTTGGCCGAGCCGATCCAGGTCACGATGCGCTGCCCGGGGGCGATCTCGGCCTCGCCGACCCGGACGGGCTCGGTCGCGGTCCGCATCACGTGCATCCCGGGCACCGACCAGCGCAGCCCTTCCTCGGTGGCCACGGCCGGGTCGACCTTTCCGCCGGCGATACGGGCCCACTGCTCGGGGTGTTCGGCCAGCTGGTGGGTGAGGGAGGCCAGGGTGTAGCGGGTGGTCTCGTTGCCGCCGGCCAGAATGCCGCTGAGGTTGAAGACCAGCTCCTCGTCGGTCAGCTCGGTGCCGCTGTGGTTCCGGGCGGTGAGTCCGCTGATGAAGTCGTTGGCGGCGGTCTTGCGGTTCTCGTTCACCAGGTCGATGAAGTACTTGAAGATCTCGCCGTTCGCGGTGATCCGGCGGACCTCCGAGGGGGACTCGAACGCCTCGGTGGTCTTCTTCCCGATCCACTCCCAGTCGGACCGGGGCAGGCCCATGATCGCGCAGATGACATCGGTGGGGATGCGTTCGAGGTGCGTGATCAGGTCCGGTTCCGGCCGGCGCAGGGCCGCCGCCACGACGTCGGCGACGACCTGCTCCACGTACTCCTCGGCCCGGCCGAGGACCTCGTGCGAGAAGGGCTGGATGAACACGCGCTTCATCCGCGTGTGGTCGGGCGGGTCGGAGACGATGAGCATCTTGTTCGCGACCGCGCTGACGGCCGGGTCGTCGGAGTCCAGCCGCATCCCCTTGGTGGAGCTGAGCCGGGTGCTGTCGCGGTGCACGGCCACCACGTCGCGGTACCGGGTGACGCTCCAGAAGCCCTCCGGTGCGCCGGGCGGCTGCTGCCAGGACACCGGGTCATGGGCCCGGTACCAGGCGAAGGTCTCGTAGAACCCGGTTCCCTCGAACAGGCCCGGCGCGAACAGGTCCGGAGCCGTCAGCTGGTTCATCGCCGCACCGCCCCACCCGGAGCGGTCTCGAACGCGGCGTCCGAGAGCAGCCCGATGAGGACCTCCTGGTCCATGAGGTGGTGGTGATCCGCGTCGATCATGTGGTGTCCTCGGTAGTCGGTCGAGCGCTCCTGCCAGCCGGACATCTGCTCGGTGGTGACGATGTCGTCATGGCGCCCCGACACCGAACGCAGCGGGGTACCGGTCAGGGGCGCGGACGGAACCCGGTAGTCGGCCATCAGGCGCAGGTCCGCGCGCATCGTCGCCAGCGCGTAGTCGGCGAGCCCGGAGCCGCGGACGGCCGGCGGCAGCAGGGCCGTCAGCTCCGCCAGGGGCGGGTCCGCGGCGGGGAAGTCCCGCCAGTACTCGGGTGAGCGGGCCGCGGCCACCAGCAGCGAGCGGGGCGCGACACCCTCGGATTCCAGTCTCCGCGCGACCTCGAAGGCGATGATCGCACCGAGGCTCAGGCCGAGGAAGGCCGGCGGCCGGTGCGACGGCAGCTCGCGCAGCTCGGCGCTGAGGTGGTCGACGACCTCGGACAGGCCGCTCGCCGGAGGGTCCTGCAGCCGGTCCTCGCGCCCGGGCAGCTGCACCCCCAGCAGGCGCAGCCCGGAGGGGAGCGCCGGGGCGAGGGCCCGCAGGCGCAGGCAGCCGGCGCCGGACTGCGGGAACACCACCACCGTGCCGGCGGTGCCTTCCTCGGCCGGGGTGAAGGAACGCAGATAGCTCACGCCGTCCCCGTCCCCTTCTGCGGCTCCGTGATCCGGTCGGCCAGCGCCCGAGGGGTTCGGGCGGTGAGGACGTCGTTGATGGTGAGGGTGGTTCCCAGCTCGTCCTCGATGCGCGCGGCCAGTTGCGCGGCCAGGAGGGAATGCCCGCCGACGGCGAAGAAGTCGGAGTCCTCGGCGACGCTCTGCCCGAACACCCCGCTCCAGGCGGTCAGGATGCCGGCGAGGACATCGCCGTCCCGCCCCCGCGGGCCACCGTCCGCCGCCGGGTCCTGGCGGGCGGCCAGTTCGGCTTCGCCGAGGGCCGCCACCTCGCGGCGCGCGACCTTGCCGGTCGCCTCGACGGGCACCTCGTCGACGCGGTGGACGAAGCTCGGGCACAGCTGCCGTGGCAACCGGGCGGCGAACTCCGCGGTGAGCCGCTGGTGCAGGGCGTCGTCCAGGGGCGTACCGGACTCCGTGCGCAGGCCGATGGCGAGGGTGTGCGGCTCGCCGCGCAGATAGGCCACCGCCTGCTCGACCCCGGGCACCTCGCGGGCGATGCTCTCGACCTCTTCGAGCTCGATGCGGAAGCCGCCGATCTTGACCTGGTTGTCGGCCCGGCCGAGGTACTCCAACTGCCCGTCGGCGCGGAGCACCCCGAGGTCGCCGGTGCGGAAGTGCCGGGCGCCGTTCCGGTCGACGAAGCGCTCGGCGCCCGCCCCGCTCGTACCGACATAGCCGAGCGCGACCCCGGCGCCGCCGATCAGGACCTCGCCGGTGGTGCCGGCGGGGACCTCATTCAGATCGGCGTCGACCACGGTGACGGTGCAGCCCGCCAGCGGACGGCCGATGGTGCGGGGGTCGTCGCCGCGGGCGGTGTCGGCCATGGTGGCGGCGATGGTGGCCTCGGTGGGCCCATAGGCGTTGATCACCCGGTCGGCGCTCTCCTCCAGCCGCAGGACCAGGGAGTCCGGGCAGCGCTCACCGGCCACCACCGCCACCTCGACCGGCGGCAGCTTGTCGATCGCGGCGTAGAGCGAGGGGGTCATGCACAGGTTGTCGATCTGCCAGGCGGCCAGGGCGTCGGCCACCCGGCCCCGCGCGGCGTCGACGGCCACGCAGGTGACGCCGTTGACGAAGGGGGTGAGGGTCGACCACAGCCAGCCGTCGAAGCCCGGGGAGACCACGCAGACGGCCCGACTGCCCGGCCGGTAGCCCAGCGATTCGGCGTCGGCCAGGAAGTTCTCCAGGGCCGCGGCGCCGACGCGCACCCCCTTGGGGCGACCGCTGGTGCCCGAGGTGTAGACGACGTACGCCTCCGCCTCGGGCGTACCGCAGGCCCACGCCGCGTCGGCGGACTCGGTGAGGGGAGCCTCGTCGGGGCCGGTCTCGGAGCCGGACACCTCGATCACCGTCAGGCCCAGGTCCGCGGCCTGAGGCTCCGAGGACAGCAGCACCGCGCAGCCGGCGTCCCGGACCGTCCAGCGCAGGCGCTCCACCGGATGCCGTTCGTCCAGCAGCACCGCCGAGGATCCGTTCGCCCAGACCGCCAGCAGACTGCTCAGCGCATAGCGCGAGCGGCCGGCCATGACGGCGACCCGGTCACCCGCCCCGACCCCGGCCCGGCCGAGCCGCCCGGCCAGGATCCGTGTGGAGGCGGCGATCTCTCGCCAGGTCAGCTCGCCCTCGTCGATTCCGACGGACCCGGTCCGATCGGGGTACTCACGGGCCCAGCGTTCCAGTGCCTTTTTCGCGTGGGATATGTGAGGAACGACTGGGGTGCTGGTCGAAACGGATGTGCTCACAAGGACTCCCCTCCCGGTTCACCGAGAATCTTCTGGCGCGTCGAGATACCTCTGCTGTCAGTTGTCCCTCTGCACGGACCCGCTCCGAGATCCCCGACCCGGGGGAGATAAAGGCGGCAATGCGGTTCGGCGTGCCGCCGCCATCACCTCGACTTGGTGGCCCACAGGATGACGTTCGTGCCGAAGAACTTCTTTCGCCATCCGATGTCCTTGAAACCAAGTTCCTTCAGCATTCTGGCGATTTGCTGCGGCGACTCGAAGGCGAGCGTGCTGGATTCCAGATAGCTGTAGGAAGAGCGGTCGCGGGCCACCATCTGTCCCAGCAGCGGAACGACGGTGCGGACTCCCCAATTCATGACCGGCTTGGTGATGCCGCTCGGGGGGCAGGTTTCGAGAATCACCATGCGGCCGCCGGGCTTGAGCACCCGGTGCTGCTCGCGCAGCACGGTGTCCAGGTCCGAGACGTTCCTGAGGAGGTAGCCCTCGGTGATTCCGTCGAAGGACTCGTCCTCGAACGGCAGGTCGGTCGCGTCCGCGTGCTGCCAGCGCACCCTGTTCGCCCCGGGCTTGGTCCGGGCGCGCCGCAGCATCTCCTCGGAGAAGTCGGCGCCGGTCACGGTGGCGGTGGGGTAGCGTCGGGCCGCCGCCAGGGCGATCACACCCGTGCCGGTGGCCAGGTCCAGCAGCTGCCCGCCGGCCGGCGGCGCGACCCGCGCGGCCACCTCGCGGCACCACTTCTCATGACGCCCCAGCGTCATGACCCAGTTCATCCGGTCGTAGTACCCCGCGATCTTCTGGAAGATCCCGTGGACTTCGGAGCCCTTGTCACGAGGCATGCGGTCAATGGTCACTGATCGGACCTCCTCCACCTGGAACGCTCATCGCCGACTCGGCCCGGTCCAGATGGCGACTGGCCCTGGAGTCCCTTCCGGACACATCCGACCAGACCATGACGGAGACAGCGAGGAGCCCGATCACTGCCGAGCCCACCGACGGTCGCCACGCGAAGAGCAGAAGGCCGAGGAACACAACGGACACATACATGTCGCGTTGGCCGACCAGGTTGTACTCGAGCTGCGTTCGGGCCCGGACCATGCCGATCATGTTAGCCACGGCCGGCAGCGTCATGAGGCCCACGTACGCCAGACGATCGGGCAGCTCGCTGACGAGGACCAGCACCGGGAACGCCACATAGACCAGCGTGGTCGCCGCCGCCGCGGCCCAGGCGGCCGAGCGCTGCGAGGACATGAGCGCGGGGATCGTCCGGAGCCCGGCCGCCTTGTCGCCCGCGTAGTCCGGGACGTTCTTCATGATTCCCTTGGCGAAGTACCAGAAGAACAGGAATGCCCCGAGGGCGATCGGCTGGTAGCCGTCGTAATGCGGAACCGTCCCCCACGAGTCCCCGAGGAGCGAGCCCGCGATGAACGGTTCGGTGACCGCCATCGCGAACACCGCCATACCGGTGACGGGCAGGCCCTTGAGGCGGAAACGCGGTGAGGAGTAGCCGAGCACCAGGAACACGCTGAAAACCCAGATGATGCTCATCGCGAGCGATATCGCCAGGGACAGCAGGAGCATGATGCCCAGGCTGATGTACACGATCCGGGTGAGGGTCTGCTCGCCCGCCGTTTCGACCAGTTTCAGGCGGCCCGGTACGTTCTTTCCGTCCTCCACGAGGTCCGTCACGGCATTGTGGGCATTGGCGGCCAGCGGGGCGAGGACATGGAAGACGACACCGAGCAGCACCACGAGGTCGAGGCTGTGGTCGGCCACGGCCACGCCCACGCAGTAGGAGAGGGGGGTGACCAGAAGCGTACGGGGACGCAGCAGCTCGACTATCGCGTTGAAACGTGCCATGCGGCCCATGGGTCAACCTCTCGCATGATGTCGTGCGTTTGCCAGAAGACGGGTGCCGGTGGCGGGCTCAGAGCTTTCTGAGGCGCAGTTTGAAACCGTCGCGAGGCCGCAGGGTGATGAGCGCCTCCGGGTCCGGCCCCACGGAATCGTGGAGTGAGATCTCGAATTTCTCGATGACGCCCATCACCAGGAGGCTCATCTCCATCATCGCGAAGCCCTTCCCGATGCACATGTGCGCACCGGCACCGAAGGGCAGGTACGTGCCCTTTGCCGGGGTGCCGTTCGCGAAACGCTCGGGAATGAACTCGTCGGGCCGCTCCCAGATATCCGGATCCCGTTGGATGGCCGCGACATTGAGCATCACCATCGTTCCCTCGGGGGCCTTGGCCGAGCCGATGAGCGCGTCCTTCTTGGCCTGCCGCGGAATGGTCGGGGACGGCGGGAAGAGCCGCATGCTCTCGTTGATGACGCACTGCAGGAACGCACTCTCCGACGGCTCCCCGCGGCCGGCCGCGGCCCCGTCCCGCTCGGACGGCGTGCCGGAGCGTGCCTCCTCCCGCAGCCGCCGCTGGATGTCGGGGTAGCAGGCGAGCAGGTAGAGGATCCAGGTCAGCGCGCTGGCCGTGGTCTCGAAGGCGGCCAGGAACGTGGTCAGGACCTCGTCCCGCACCTCCACGTCGGTCAGCGGGGCCTTGTCCTCGCCGACCCGGGCCGCCAGCAGCAGGTCCAGCAGGTCGCCCTGCTCCTCCTCGGACCGGTGCCGTTCGTCGATGATCCGGTAGACCAGGGTGTCGAGGTTCCGCAGCACCGCGGTGAACTCGCGGTTCCGCCGGTTCGGCACGCTCACCGGCAGGTTGAAGGGGCCTCGCAGCCGGCGTTCGACGAAGTCGAGGAGGAACGAGGCCACCTCGGGCGTGATGATGTCGGAGACGGTGTCGCCGTACCGGCTGAACATGCAGATCGACACGGTGTCCAGGGCGACGCCCAGCATCTCCCCGTGGACGTCCAGCTCGGTGCGGTCCTGCTCCTCCCACCGCCTGATGCGGTCGGAGACCACCGTCACCATCTTCTGCCGCATGCCGGCGATGGTGGAGCGGCTGTACATGGGCTGGAGGGCCCGGCGCCGCAGCAACCAGTTCTGGTGGTCCGGGTTGCTGATCAACCCGTCCCCGAGCACCAGCCTCAGGGGGTTTTCGCCGCCCGGTTTGCCGAAGGTCTGGATATCCGAGAGGACAATGTCCGCGGCGGTGCTTCGATTGACGAAGATGATGCTCTTGGGGCCGACGCTGAAATACGACACTTCATCGCCGGTCGAAGCGGCGTGCTGGATGGCATTCAGCAGGTTCGCCCGCAGCTGGAGAAGGTCTCCGACCAGCGGAACGCGTGTCCGCGGTGCCGTCGGTTTGGCGAGCACACCGCTGTCGTGGCGTATCTGTCGCGTGGGTAGTGCGCTGCTTGCAGTTTCTGCCATCCCCGATCCCTGTGGTCAGTCGATGTGTTGTGCAGAGCGCTGAATATGGAGGCCGTGAGCCCATGTGGAGTACGACGGGAAAGTCGGGGTGTCACTGTTTTCGGCTGGCCTGCCGAGATCCCCGGGATCTTACCAAGATCTTTTTACCGTGGGAGGTCGATCGACGCAAGATCCTGACAGGAAGATGCCACTCGGATTGCGGCTTTGTGTTCCTCGCGGTGTCTAAACATATTGAGCGGATTTGTTTGAGTTGATTTGCCTGAGGGGGGTATTGCGGGATGGCGGTCGGGCAAATGCGGACCTTCGCCCCGGGGCCGGTCGATCGCGGTCGCGCGCCCCCGGGGCCGGTCGATCGGGACCTTCGCCCCGGGGTCGGTCGATCGCGGCCGCGGTGCGCTCCGTCAGGGGCGGTCGTGCCAGGAGAAGGCGGCGATCCGCCAGCCCTCGGGGGTCCGGACGAACTGGAAGGTCTTGGTGCCGGTGCCCTCGAACGGCTCGCCGTCCAGCGTTCCGGACTTGGCGTACTCACCGGTGCGCGAGGCGATGTCGCCCGCGATCTCGGTGCGTTCCGAGGTCTCCCACTCGGAGAACTCGACCAGCCGCCCCTCGGGCAGCAGGCGCGCGCGGGGCTCGATGAACTCCTCCACGGTGTAGACCGTGAACTGCGGACCAGTCATGACGATGGTGCCGCCCGGCAGCATCAACCGCCGGATCCGCTCCACATCGGCGGGCTTGCCGCCCCGGTTGTCGAAGGCGCCGAAGAACTCGGCGGCGAGGGCGTCTATATCGGCTTGGGACACGCGCGCGACCGTAACACCGGGCGGCCCGCCGCGTCCCGGTCCGCGCCGTCCGGGAGGGCGCCCCCGCCCGGCGGCGCGCGATCCCGCGAGGCGGTCCTACTCGGCCGGGATCCCCAGGGCCTGCGCGTGGGCGGCCAGCCGGGCCGCGGACAGCCTCGTGCCGGCGGGGTCCTCGCAGGCGGCGGCGGCGACCAGCGCGCTCCCGGCCAGGGTGTGCGCCCGCTGGTGGAGCCGGGCCACCCGCTGGGGCAGTCGGGAGCCGCCCTGGGGGAGGGTGGGGGC
>NZ_SRID01000106.1 GCF_004684805.1 Streptomyces palmae | reverse complement strand
GGTCAGGGGCGCCGGGCTGGCTCGGTGGCGCCGGTGGGCGGGTTCGAAGACGTGCGGGGGGCGCGCGGGTGCGCGGCTCAGGGCGCGGGGGCGGTCGGCGGGCCGTCAGGGCGCGCGTCGGCCGCGCACGCCCAGTCCCTCGTCGTCCACGTCCGACCAGAGCGAGGCGTCGTACGGGGTGTCGGGGATGACGACCAGCTCCCGCTGCGGTGTGTCGGGGAGCATGGCGCCGGGGGTGGTCTCACGCAGCAGGGCCAGGCTCTCGCGCAGATGGCCGCTGCCGCTGCGGATCCGCCGGATGTCCGGGCCGCTGCCGACCCGCTGCTCCAGACGGGCCACGGCGCGGTCGAGGTCGTCCAGGCAACGCTGAGCCGTCGTCAGGTCATCGGTCAGGGACATGGCTTGTCTTCACCTCCGCGTGGGTCTCTCCGCGCCGCCGGACGGCAGAAGAGAGAGCGTGGCGATGCTCATGCGACAGCGAGTGTCGCGCGTCACAGTCCGGTTGGGAAGGGACGCGCCGCGATTGCGACAGGGCACCGATGCGAATGCGCCGATACGCGCCGGGGCGCGTGCCCGCAGTTGGTCCGTCCAGGTGAGCTCGGTCCGAGTGCCGCCGTGTCGCCGTGCCGTCGAGTAAGGCATCGCTTTCAGTGGGGTGAGCAGCATATGTGATCAGCGACAAAAAGTGACAAAAGCGCACATGGTGCGTCATAGGGTACTTGCGGAGGTATCAGCCATGGCCATGGACACGCGACGCTGCGCGGCGCTGCTTGCCGCGGGGGTGATCCTGCCGCTGCCCGCACTGGCCGGATGCAGCTCCGGACACAGCACCACACGAGCCCGGCCCCCCGCCGCCGCCCAGGACCTGGCGGCCGTCGACCGCTCCCGGCTGCGCGACGGCGGCACCCTGCGCTGGGCCCTGGACGCCCGGCCCGCCACCTTCAACGTCTTCCAGTCGGACGCCGACGACGGCACCCAGCGGATCGCGGGCGCGGTGCTGCCCGCGCTGTTCACCCTGGACAGCCGCGGCCGCCCGCAGGCCAACCCCGACTACCTGCACTCCGCCCAGGTGGTCCGGCGCACGCCCCGGCAGGTGGTGGTCTACCGGCTGAACCCCAAGGCGACCTGGAGTGACGGCCGCCGCATCGGCATCGCGGACTTCACCGCCCAGTGGCAGGCGCTGCGCGGCACCCAGCGCGCGTACGGGAGCGCCCGCAACGCGGGCTACGACCGCATCCGCGGCATCGAGAAGGGCGAGCGCGAGGGCGAGATCAAGGTCACCTTCACCCGGCCGTACGCCGACTGGCCGGCGCTGTTCAGTCCGCTCTACCCGAAGTCCGTGATGGGCAGCCCGAGCGCCTTCAACGACCGCTCGCGCACCGAGCTGCCGGCCACCGCGGGCCCCTTCACCCTCGGCGCCACCACCAGCGGATCGGTCACCCTGGCGCGGGATCCGCGCTGGTGGGGCGAGCGCGCCCGGCTGGACCGGCTGGTCTTCCGGGTCGTACCGCGCGAGCAGCGGGCCGCCGCGCTGACCGCCGGCGCGATCGACGTGAGCGAACTCGACCCGGCCGACGCCACCCGCATCGAGGCCGCCGGCGCGGCCCTCGCCCCGCCCCTGGGCCGTCACCCCGCCGCCACCCCGAACGCGGCCCCGCAGAACGGCGCGCCCGCGCGAACCGGCGACACCGCCGCCCAGGGCCGCGACCCGCATGCCGCCCCGGGCCGCGACCCCGGTGCCGCCTCGGGGCAGGACCCGAACGCCGCCGACCCGGACGCCGCGCCCCCGGGCCGCGACCCCGGGGCCGCGCCCGGCCGCGATCCGCACGCCCCCGCGGCCCAGGACCGCCGGCCCTCCGCCGCGACCATCGCGCTCAGCCGCTTCGCGGTGCGCAAGGCACTGGAGCCCGCCTACACCCAGCTCTCGCTGAACGGCACCCGCGGCCCGCTCGCCGACGAGCGGGTGCGCCGTGCGGTGGCCGCCGCCATCGACCGCCAGGAACTGGCCGACGCGGTGCTCAAACCCCTCGGCCTGCCCTCCCGGCCGCTCGGCAGCCATCTGCTGATGACCTCCCAGCTCGGATACCGCGACAACAGCGGTGCCCTCGGCCACGCCGACCCCCAGGGCGCGCAGGCCCTGCTCACCACCGCGGGCTGGCTCCCGGGCAGCCGCCCGGTCCGTACGGACACCGCCGTGGGCCAGGGCGAGGACGGCACCCGCACCGAGGAGGGCCGGGACGCCACCGACTCCCGGCCGCGCTCCGCGCCGCGCCCCGGCGACGACGTGGGCAGCGGGTCCGGCGGCGGACCGCAGGCCGACCGGGAGGCCCGGCACCCCGGCGCACGGCAGGCGGTCCCGCTCAGGACCAAGCGGGGCCGGGACCTGGCCCTGCGCTTCGTCCTGCCCTCCGGCCCCGGCTCCGCCCAACTGCGCACCGTGGGGGAGCGGATCGTCCGGATGCTGGAGCGGATCGGCGTCCGCACGCGGATCACCAAGGTCGAGGACGCCGACTACTTCTCCGACCACATCGCCTCCGGAGACTTCGACCTGGCCCTCTACTCCTGGCCGGCCACCGCCTTCCCGGCCACCGACGCCCGCCCGGTCTTCGCCAAGCCGCGCCCCGCGGAGGACGGCACGCTGGTGGTGGAGCAGAACTACTCCCGGGTCGGCACCGACCAGATCGACCAGCTCTTCGAGCAGGCGTCCGCCGAGCTGGACGAGGCGACCGCCCGCAAACTGGTCAGCCGCGTGGACGCGCGGATCTGGGCGGCGGCCGGCTCCATCCCGCTCTTCCAGCGCCCCGAGCTGGTCGCGGTGCGCAAGAACCTGGCCAACGTGGGCGCCTTCGGCTTCGCCACCCCCCGCTACCAGGACATCGGCTTCCGCAAGTAGGAGCCGGGAGGTGTGGTCTCGGGCCGCGGGGGCGGTCCGAGGCCACCCCGGGAGCTCAGAATCCGCTCAAGTCGCTTGTCACCACGCACCAAGAGTGTCTTGATGGCCACGATCGGTCAGCAAGCGGTGATCAGTGAGGTGCGGCCCGGCTCGCCGGTGCCGCCGAGGGGGGACCATGCGAAGGAGCGAGAAGGCGGGGGCGGCCGGGATCGCGGCGGCGATGGTGGTGCTGGCGGCGGCCACGGGCTGCTCCGGGAGCAGCGGGGATTCGGCCTCCAAGGCATGCGGCGGAGGCCGGTACACCTGGTCCAACGTGTCCCAGCGTTCGACGCTGACCCATATGACCACGCTGCGGGCTCACCACAAGGGGGAGGGCATCAGCTCGCGGTACGCACACGAGATCGCCCGCTACACGGCCGCGGTCCGCACCACCGCGGGCCCCGAGCTGCCCGCGTCGGAGGTGATCCACGCACTGTCCGGGAAGGTGGGCGGCCCGCTCGCGGGTGAGAAGGGTTACGCGACCACCAGCCGGTACGACGGCTCGGGCTATGCGCGGAGCAGGGCCGAGGCCCCCGGCCGCTACGTCGCGGCGCGGGCGATCGAACGGGTCGAGGCGGACTTCCGGTACCGCTGCGCGGCGCCGGGCGAGGACGCCCCGACCACCCGGGGGCATGTGGCCACCTTCCAGGTGGGCGATCAGGTGGGGGTCGTGTTCTGCGGGAGCGCCCCGGACCGCAAGGAATTCGCGGGCATCCGCGAGGCCGCCCGGCTCGGCTGCCACGAGGGCGACCCCGGGCGGGGGGTCTGAGGCGCGGCGGAGCGTCCCGCCGCCCCGGCGGCGCGGGCCCGACCCGCCGGGGGGCCGGAACCTGCCCGGCCGGGCGGACGGACCGGGAGTGTGGCGAGCCGTAGTCGCGCCCCCGGGAGGGCTGCGGCCCACCGCGGACGGGTCCCCGGTGCCGGGGGTGAGGGGTAGAGGGCGGGGCGAGCGGTCCGGGACGGCGCGGCCCGTCTCCGTACCGTCCCTGGGTGCCCCGCGCATCACCGCAGGTCAGCGGGTTGATCATTGCCCAGGCGGCCGGTCGCCCGGGCGGCACGTACCATGGGGTGAGGCCGTGGCGTGATCTGCCCGGCGAGGCGCGCGTACCGGACCGGGCGCGCAGCCATCCACGATTCCCGGGAGAAGCGCCGCAAGTGCCCACGCGCCACGACATCCGAAACGTCGCCATCGTCGCCCATGTCGACCACGGCAAGACGACCCTCGTCGACGCCATGCTCAAGCAGGCAGGCGCGTTCGCCGCCCACCAGCAGGTGGACGACCGGGTCATGGACTCCAACGACCTGGAGCGCGAGAAGGGCATCACCATTCTCGCGAAGAACACCGCCGTCAAGTACCACCCCAAGGACGGCGGGGAGCCCATCACGATCAACATCATCGACACCCCCGGCCACGCCGACTTCGGTGGCGAGGTGGAGCGCGGCCTGTCCATGGTCGACGCGGTGGTGCTGCTGGTGGACGCCTCCGAGGGTCCGCTGCCGCAGACCCGCTTCGTGCTCCGCAAGGCCCTCCAGGCCCGGATGCCGGTCATCCTGTGCATCAACAAGACGGACCGCCCGGACTCCCGGATCGACGAGGTCGTCAACGAGACCTACGACCTGTTCCTGGACCTGGACGCGGACGAGGAGCAGATCGAGTTCCCGATCGTCTACGCCTGCGCCCGTGACGGCGTCGCCTCGCTGACCAAGCCGGAGGACGGCACCGTCCCGGCCGACAGCGACAGCCTGGAGCCGTTCTTCTCCACCCTGCTGGCGCACGTCCCGGCCCCCGAGTACGACGCGGAGGCACCGCTCCAGGCGCACGTCACCAACCTGGACGCGGACAACTTCCTCGGCCGTATCGCGCTGCTCCGCGTCGAGCAGGGCGAGCTCAAGAAGGGCCAGACCGTCGCCTGGATCAAGCGCGACGGTTCGATGGCCAATGTGCGCATCACCGAGCTGATGATGACCGAGGCGCTCACCCGCAAGCCGGCCGAGAAGGCGGGCCCGGGTGACATCTGCGCGGTCGCCGGTATCCCGGACATCATGATCGGCGAGACCCTGGCGGACCCGGAGAACCCGATCGCGCTGCCGCTGATCACGGTGGACGAGCCGGCCATCTCGATGACCGTCGGCACCAACACCTCCCCGCTGGTCGGCCGCGGCGGCACCGGCAAGGGCGCGGACGCCAAGGCCGCGGTCAAGGACCGCAAGGTCACCGCCCGCCAGGTCAAGGACCGGCTGGACCGCGAGCTGATCGGCAACGTCTCGCTGCGCGTGCTGGACACCGAGCGCCCGGACGCCTGGGAGGTGCAGGGCCGCGGTGAGCTGGCGCTGGCCATCCTGGTGGAGACCATGCGCCGGGAAGGCTACGAGCTGACCGTCGGCAAGCCGCAGGTGGTCACCAAGGACGTGGACGGCAAGGTCTACGAGCCGGTGGAGCGCATCACCATCGACGTGCCCGAGGAGCACATGGGCGCGGTGACCCAGCTGATGGGCACCCGCAAGGGCCGGATGGACAACATGTCCAACCACGGCTCGGGCTGGGTCCGGATGGAGTTCGTGGTCCCGTCCCGCGGCCTGATCGGCTTCCGCACCGAGTTCCTCACCAACACCCGGGGCACCGGCATCGCGCACTCCATCCACGAGGGCCACGAGCCGTGGTTCGGCACCCTGACCACCCGGAACAACGGCTCGCTGGTGGCCGACCGGTCCGGCGCGGTCACCGCCTTCGCGATGACCAACCTCCAGGAGCGCGGCGTGCTCTTCGTGGAGCCGGGCACCGAGGTGTACGAGGGCATGATCGTCGGTGAGAACTCCCGCTCCGACGACATGGACGTGAACATCACCAAGGAGAAGAAGCTCACCAACATGCGGTCGTCCACGGCCGATGTGGCCGAGTCGATCGTCCCGCCGCGGAAGCTCTCGCTGGAGCAGTCCCTGGAGTTCTGCCGCGACGACGAGTGCGTCGAGGTGACCCCGGAGGCGGTCCGCATCCGCAAGGTGAACCTGGACGCCCGCGAGCGCGCCCGCGCCGCCTCGCGCGCCAAGCACGGCTGACGCCTCCGCCGACCGGCGGTGTCCCGTACGCCACGACGGCCCGGTACCCCTCAGGGGTGCCGGGCCGTCGGCGTATCGGCGTCGTTCAATCTGCCCGGCGTTCTCAGCCTTCTCGGTGTCCCTGGCGCTCTCGGCGTTCTCGGCGTTCTCGCCCGGCCCGGGGGACGGGCCCCGGCGGCGGACACGGCCCGGCCTCCCCGCGGCCGCGCGTCACCTCGTGGTGCCTTCTCCGTGCGAAGGGCGGGCGCGGTCGGAGCATCAGGCGTAGGGTTCGGTTTCGGCCGCCTGCGGGCGCTCGGGCGTGATGCCGGCCCGGGTCCCGCCCCCGCTCACGTACAGCAACCGGCGCCGCGGTCCGGCGCCGCGAAACCGCCCGGTGGCAAGGGACTTCCCTTGCCATGGCCGAAAGCTGCCAGTCAATGTGTTTACCACGAACGGCCGTCCGGATATCGGTGACGAAGATCCGGATGATGGGTTATCAGTCCGTTTCGCGTGTGTCTGTCTGACGCAGTTTTGTCCGGATTTAGCAGCTCCGCGCGTAGATGATGTGACCAAAGCGAGACCCTTTAAGTGTGGTTTACGCGGCTGGTGTGCTCAATCATGGGGTCCATTGAGCTCGGGTCAATGGGTCACGCGCTGTGGGGAGCGCTGGGCCTACGAGCGAACACGAGGGTGCCAGGTCTCGTCGCTGTCAGGGGTGTCAGCGTCTTTTCGGCGCCCTCTCTCGTAGAGACAGTGACTCCAGAGGAGGAACCCATGCGTGGTGCGAGCAGCGCCAAGTGGGTCGCGATGGCCGCGGTTGTGGCCCTGGCCGCAACCGCCTGCGGCGGCGATGACGACAAGGACGACAAGGGGGGTAGTTCTTCCGGTGGCGGCATCGTGAGCGCCTCCTGGACCGACCCGCAGAAGCCGATCGAGCCGGCGAACGTGAACGAGGTCCAGGGCGGCAAGGTCCTGGACATGATCTTCACGGGTCTCATGGAGTACGACCCCAAGACCGCCGAGGCCAAGCCGGCCATGGCCGAGTCCATTGAGACCAAGGACCAGCAGAACTTCACCATCAAGGTGAAGAAGGGCTGGACCTTCAGCAATGGCGAGAAGGTCACCGCCAAGTCGTACGTGGACGCCTGGAACTACGGCGCCCTGATCGACAACGCGCAGCTCAGCGCCTCCTTCTTCCAGGACATCGAGGGCTACGCCGACGTCCACCCCGAGGCCGAGGGTGCCAAGGCCAAGGCCAAGACCATGTCCGGCCTGAAGCTGAAGGACGACTACACCTTCACCGTCAAGCTGTCGAAGAAGTTCTCCACCTGGCCGCAGCACCTGGGCTACAAGGCCTTCTCGCCGCTCCCCGAGGCCTTCTTCAAGGAGCACGACGCCTGGCTGAAGAAGCCGATCGGCAACGGCCCCTACAAGGTCGACTCGTACAAGAAGGGCACCGGGATGAAGCTCTCGGTGAACAAGACGTACGCGGGTGAGGACAAGCCGGTCAACAAGGGCGTGGAGCTGAAGGTCTACACCGACTTCAACACCGCCTACAACGACGTGATGGCCGGCAACCTGGACGTCATCGACGACGTGCCGGCCGGTCAGCTCGCCAACGTCGACTCGGACATGCAGGGCCGCTACATCAACCAGCCGGCCGGCATCGTCCAGACCATCACGTTCCCGCTCTACAAGAAGGACTCCTGGGGCACCAAGGACGCGATCAAGGTCCGCCACGGCCTGTCCATGGCGATCAACCGCGAGCAGATCACCGACAAGATCTTCTCGAAGACCCGCACCCCTGCCAAGGACTACACCTCCCCGGTGCTGAAGACCGGTGGTTACTCCGAGGACATCTGCGGCGAGTACTGCACGTACAACCCGTCCAAGGCCAAGAAGCTCATCGAAGAGGGCGGCGGCATCCCGGGCGGCAAGATGGTCCTGTCGTCCAACGTGGACACCGGCTCGCACAAGCTGTGGATGGACGCGGTCTGCAACAGCATCAACAACGTGCTGGGCAAGAAGGACGCGTGCACGGTCAACCCGGTCGGCACCTTCGGTGACTTCCGCGACCAGATCACCAAGCGCGAGATGAACGGTCCGTTCCGTGCCGGTTGGCAGATGGACTACCCGCTCATCGACAACTTCCTGACTCCGCTGTACAAGACCAAGGCCAGCTCCAACGACGGCGAGTACAGCAACAAGGACTTCGACAAGCTCCTGGACCAGGCGAACGCCGAGCCGGACACCGCCAAGGCGATCAAGCTCTACCAGGACGCCGAGAAGCTCCTGGTCAAGGACATGCCGAGCATCCCGCTGTGGTACCAGAACGGCAGCGCCGCCTACTCGGACCGTGTCGAGAACGTGGCCCTGAACCCGTTCAGCGTTCCGGTCTACCAGGCCATCTCGGTCAAGTAACCGGTTGACAGGCCTTCCTGACCGACCAGGAAGGCCTGTCGGTTCACGCCCAGCAGGAGACGGCAGCCGAGTGTCCCCACAAAGGCCTCGGCTGCCGTGCTTCCGAACCTTGAAGGAGTTCCCATGGGGCGCTACGTCATCCGACGACTGCTCCAGATGATCCCGGTCTTCCTCGGGACCACGTTCATCATCTTCGCGATGGTCTACGCGCTGGGCGACCCGGTAGCCCAGATGTTCGGTGACAGAACGCCCGACCCGGCGACTGTTGCCCGGATGCGTCACGATCTGAACCTCGACAAGCCACTGGTGACCCAGTACGTGCTCTACATGGGCAACATCTTCACCGGTGACTTCGGCGAGGCATTCAACGGGCAGAAGGTCACCGAGCTGATGGGGGAGGCCTTCCCGACCACCCTCCAGCTCACCCTGGTGGCGATCAGCCTGGAGATCGTCCTGGGCATCGGCCTCGGCCTGCTCTCCGGTCTGCGCCGCGGCAAGATCCTCGACAACGTGGTGCTGATCGGCACCCTGGTGGTCATCTCGATCCCGGTGTTCGTCATCGGCTATCTGGCGCAGTACTTCCTCGCCGTCAAGTGGAACTGGGTGGAACCCTCGGTCTCCGCCGATCCCACGATCGACGAGATGATCCTGCCCGCCTTCGTGCTGGCCGGCCTCTCGCTCGCCTATGTGACCCGGCTGACCAGAACGTCCATCGTGGAGAACATGCGCGCGGACTACCTGCGCACCGCGGTGGCCAAGGGCCTGCCGCGCCGCCGGGTGATCGGGGTGCACCTGCTGCGCAACTCCCTTATCCCGGTGGTCACCTTCATCGGTACGGACGTCGGCGCCCTGATGGGCGGCGCGATCGTCACGGAGGGCATCTTCAACATCCACGGCGTCGGCTACCAGCTGCTCCAGGGTGTCGTTCGGCGGAACTCGCCGACGGTGGTCGGCTTCGTCACCGTCCTGGTGCTCGTCTTCCTGCTGGCGAACCTGATCGTCGACCTCCTCTACGCCGTGCTCGACCCGAGGATCCGCTATGCCTGACCTGATTGAGAAGACGCCCTCGGGGGCTGCGGCGGCCGCCGCTCCGGCTGCCGAGAAGCGCGAGAAGCCGCGCAGCCTGTGGGGCGACGCCTGGGGCACCCTGCGCCGCAACCCGGTGTTCATCATCTCCGCGCTGCTCATCCTGCTGCTGGTGACCGTCTCGGCGTGGCCGGGTCTGTTCACCTCCACAGACCCGCGGGCCTGCAACCTCGACCAGTCCAAGGTGGGCAGCACTTCCGGGCACCCCTTCGGATTCGACATCCAGGGCTGCGACGTCTACGCCCGCACCATCTACGGTGCCCGTGCCTCGGTCACCGTCGGCATCTGCGTGACCGTCGGTGTGGCCCTGCTCGGCGGCGTCCTCGGTGGCCTGGCCGGCTACTTCGGCGGCTGGTGGGACGCGCTGCTGTCCCGCATCACCGACATCTTCTTCGGCATCCCGCTGCTCCTGGGCGGTCTGGTCTTCCTCTCCGTCATCAAGGGCGGCAGCGTCTGGACCGTGATCGCGTTCATGATCGCGCTCAGCTGGCCGCAGATCGCCCGTATCGCACGCAGTTCGGTGATCACCGTCAAGCAGCAGGACTACGTCCAGGCGGCCAAGGCACTGGGCGCCAGCACCACCCGGATCATGCTCCGGCACGTCCTGCCGAACGCGATCGCCCCGGTGATCGTGGTGTCGACCATCGCCCTGGGCACCTACATCTCCATCGAGGCCACGCTGTCCTACCTGGGTGTCGGCCTCAAGCCGCCGACGATCTCCTGGGGCCAGGACATCTCCTCCGCGGCCCAGCAGTACCGCAACGCCCCGCACATGCTGCTGTGGCCCGCCGGTGCGCTGAGCCTCACCGTGCTGTCCTTCATCATGCTCGGCGACGCGGTCCGCGACGCCCTCGACCCCAAGCTGCGCTGAGGGAGGCGTACGTGACCACTATCGAGAAGACCGATTCCGTCCCGGCGCCCCGCGCCGGGGGCAAGGGCGGCACCCCGCTGCTCCAGGTGCGCGACCTGCACGTGGAGTTCCACACCCGGGACGGCGTGGCCAAGGCCGTCAACGGTGTCAACTACACCGTCAACGCCGGTGAGACGCTGGCCGTGCTCGGCGAGTCCGGCTCCGGCAAGTCGGTGACCGCGCAGGCCATCATGGGCATCCTGGACATGCCGCCCGGAAAGATCCCGCAGGGCGAGATCCTCTTCCACGGCGAGGACATGCTCAAGATGAGCGGCGAGCAGCGCCGGAAGATCCGCGGCCGCAAGATCGCGATGATCTTCCAGGACGCGCTCTCCTCGCTCAACCCGGTGCTGTCGGTGGGCTACCAGCTCGGCGAGATGTTCCGGGTGCACCAGGGCCTGTCCAAGAAGGAAGCCAAGCTCAAGGCCATCGAGCTGATGGACCGGGTGCGCATCCCGGCCGCCAAGGACCGGGTCAGCGACTACCCGCACCAGTTCTCCGGCGGTATGCGCCAGCGCATCATGATCGCGATGGCGCTGGCCCTGGAGCCGGAGCTGATCATCGCGGACGAGCCGACCACCGCGCTGGACGTGACGGTGCAGGCGCAGGTGATGGACCTGCTCGCGGAGCTGCAGCGCGAGTACAACATGGGTCTGATCCTGATCACCCACGACCTGGGTGTGGTCGCCGACGTCGCGGACAAGATCGCGGTGATGTACGCGGGGCGGATCGTGGAGACCGCTCCGGTGCACGAGCTGTACAAGCGGCCCGCGCACCCGTACACCCGCGGCCTGCTCGACTCCATCCCGCGGCTGGACCAGAAGGGCCAGGAGCTCTTCGCCATCAAGGGCCTGCCGCCCAACCTGCTCAAGATCCCCACGGGCTGCGCCTTCAACCCGCGCTGCCCCAAGGCGCAGGACATCTGCCGTACCGACGTGCCGGCCCTGCACACCGTCACCGAGCAGGACGGCGCAGAACTGCCGGGCCGCGGCAGCGCGTGCCACTTCTGGAAGGAGACGATCCATGGCTGAGCTCAAGAAGGACGACAAGGCCGTGGACCAGCCCGCCGACGCGACCCCCAACACCACCGAGGTGGAGAAGGTCGACGCGGCCACCGCCGAGGAGGCGGTCGCGGCGATCGAGGCTCCGGTGGAGCGCGGCGAGCCGATCCTCCAGGTCCGCAACCTGGTCAAGCACTTCCCGCTGACCCAGGGCATCCTGTTCAAGAAGCAGGTCGGCGCGGTCAAGGCCGTGGACGGCGTCTCCTTCGACCTGTACCAGGGCGAGACCCTGGGCATCGTCGGCGAGTCCGGCTGCGGCAAGTCCACCGTCGCCAAGCTGCTGATGACGCTGGAGCGGGCCACCGCGGGCGAGGTCTTCTACAAGGGCCAGGACATCACCAAGCTGTCCGGGCGGGCGCTCAAGGCGGTCCGCCGGAACATCCAGATGGTCTTCCAGGACCCGTACACCTCGCTGAACCCGCGGATGACGGTCGGCGACATCATCGGCGAGCCCTTCGAGATCCACCCCGAGGTGGCTCCCAAGGGCGACCGGCGCCGCAAGGTGCAGGACCTGCTGGACGTCGTCGGCCTCAACCCCGAGTACATCAACCGGTACCCGCACCAGTTCTCCGGCGGCCAGCGGCAGCGCATCGGCATCGCCCGCGGCCTGGCGCTCAACCCGGAGATCATCATCTGCGACGAGCCGGTCTCGGCGCTGGACGTGTCCGTCCAGGCGCAGGTCGTCAACCTGATGGAGAAGCTGCAGGACGAGTTCAACCTGTCCTACATCTTCATCGCCCACGACCTGTCCATCGTGCGGCACATCTCCGACCGGGTCGGCGTGATGTACCTGGGCAAGATGGCGGAGATCGGCACCGACTCCGAGATCTACGACCACCCGACGCACCCCTACACCCAGGCGCTGCTGTCGGCGGTCCCGGTCCCAGACCCGGACGCCCGCGACCGCCGCGAGCGGATCATCCTCACCGGGGACGTCCCCTCGCCGGCCAACCCGCCGTCCGGCTGCCGCTTCCGCACCCGCTGCTGGAAGGCGCAGCCCAAGTGCGCCGAGGAGATGCCGCTGCTGGCGGTGCCGGAGCGCTTCAAGGGCAGCGACAGTCCCGCCGCGCACGAGTCGGCCTGCCACTTCGCGGAGGAGAAGGACGTCGTCCACGCCTAGTCGGCTCCGCTGAACGCCGCTGACGGCGCCCGGGAACCGTGTACCAGCACGGGGCCCGGGCGCCGTCACGGTTTTGTAAGCGAGTGTTTCGGCAGCTCGAACGGGTGCGGGTGGATGGTTAGCCTGATCGAATGCGCCGTATCCGAACCGCTGGAACCACCCTGCCGGCCCTTCTGGTGGCCGCCGCCCTCGCCCTCGCCGCGACCGGCTGCGGAAACGAGAAGGACTCCGCCGACGACCCGGAGCCCAGTGCCCCCGCCTCCTCCGCGAGCAGCGAACCCGCGACTCCGGACAGCCCCGTGGCCGAGCGGATCAAGGCCGTCAACGAGGGGATGCGCGGCACCTCCTTCCATGCCTCCGGCACGACGACCGCTCTGGGCGGCGGCAGACAGGACATGTGGTCGGATCCCGAGCAGGGCTTCCACATGCGCATGCGCGGGAAGGACTTCACCCACGAGATCTACTGCAAGAACGGCACCACCTACATGAGCTCGGCCATGCTGGCCGACACGCTCAAGCAGCGCGGGCAGCGGATCGAGGTGCCGGACCGGCTGGCCGACACCTACGTCACCAGCGAGACCAACGACGGCTGCGACGTCTTCTACCGGATCGCCGACACCGGGAAGCCCGCCCCCGACAAGGACCGGAAGGTGGCCGGAAAGCAGACCACCGCCATCGCGGTCTCGGACGGCACCACCAGCGACACCTACTTCCTGCAGAACGGCGCGCCCCGGCTGCTGCGCATGGACTCCACCCGCGACGGGCGTACCAGCACCACCACCTACGACTCCTTCGGCAAGAAGTTCACCATCACGGTGCCGCCGTCCGACAAGACCATGCCGATGGACGAGTTCCGCCGGCGGGTCACGGGTTCCTGACGCGGTGGGGCTGTCCGGCCGGGGCCTGAGGTGGCGGGGGCCTGTCGCCAGGGCTTGTCGGGTCGGGGCCTGACGCCACGGTCCGTCCGGCCGGGCCTGACGTGGCCACGGCCTGTTCCACCGGGGCCTGACGCGGTCGGGCTGCCGGTCCGGTACGGGCCGCCGGACCGGAGCCGCCCGGTCCGGCTCAGCGCCGGACCGGGGTTCACCCGGACGTCGCACCGGACCGCCCCCGGACGCCGTACCCCCGCGGTAGGAGGACTCCCACCGCTCCCGTACGACCACGGTCGGACCCGGAAGCACGGTCCGTGCTCCGACGACGGGGTGCCCGCGGCGGCGGCACCGTTGCCCCATGACCACTGCGAATGCCTCCACCGAGGTTGCGAACCCCGCCTTTCCGGGGCGTTGGGCGGGCGGCGCGTGCCTCCTCCTCGGGCCCCTGTCGGTGCTCGCCGGCGTACTGCTGCGCCTGCGCTTCGACCTCTTCTTCCCCGCGCAGCTGAGCGCGTACCAGGACCACCCCCACCTCATGACGGCCTCGTACAGCCTGGTCGCCACCGGGTGGGTGCTGCTCGGGCCGGGAGTCGTGCTCCTGGCCACCAGGATCGGGGAGCGCTTCCGCGAACTGGCCGCCTGGGGCGGCGCCCTCACACTCCTCGGCCTGTTCGCCCGGACCTTCCACGCCGGCGTGGACCACCTGGGCTTCCAACTGGTGACCGTCCAGGGGGCGGCGTCGGCGACGCGCACGGTGAGCGAGTCCTACGGCGCGTTCCACGTCTTCAGCACACTGAACGCCGCCATCATGGGCGGCTGGATCCTGCTGGCCGTCGGCGCCTACCGGGCGCGGCTGCTGGGACCGGCGCGGGCGGTGGCGCTGGCACTGGCCTCGGCGATGCCGCTGGGGGTGCTCAAGGGGACGACCGCCTGGTCGGTCGCCGCCGCCGCCGGACTGTGCGTGGCGCTCGTCCCGCTGGGTGTGGCCGTACTGCGCACCGGGCCGACCCCGCGCGCGTCCACGGCCGCCGGACGGCTTCTCCTGGTGGGCGTCGTGGGCGTCGCGATGTTCCTCTTCGGGCAGGCCGGATGAGCGGGCATCGGTATCGTCGGGCGATGCACACAGCGCGGTGGCGCCTGCGAACGGGCCCGCATCTGCTGGCGGTCGACGCCTGTGCGGCGGTCGCCGCGGTCACCACGTACGGGGTACTGGCCGGCCAGGGGGCGTCGGACGGCTCGCCCGCCTTCCGCGGCCCGCTGTGGGCGGGCTGGCTGCTGGCCGTCTGCGCCGGGGCGCCGCTGGCCGTACGGCGGCTGTGGCCGCTGCCCGTGCTCGCCGCGGTGCTGGGCGCCTCGGCGGCGGCGACGCTCCTGGACATCACCCGCGACCCCTATGTCGCCACCGCCCTGGCCGCCTACGCGGTGGCGCTCGCCGAGCCGGCACGCCGGGCCTGGACGGCGCTGGCCCTGACCCTGGCCGTCGCGGCGGCGGCGGTCGTCACCGGAGAGGCGGCCGTGACCCCCTCCGGCCGCTGGCCCGAGGCATTCGCGATCGCGGCGCTGGTGTGGCTGGTGGTCGGTTCCGCGTGGACCGCCGGCCGCGTGGTGCGTGAGCGCCGCGCCCGAGCCGCCCGGCGGGAGCGGCGCGCGGCGGAGGATGCCCTGGCCGAGGAGCGCCTGCGCATCGCCAGAGAACTCCACGACATCGTCTCGCACAGCCTCAGCGTGATCGTCGTCTCGGCGGCGGTCGCCAACCATGTGGCCGAGGAACGCCCCGAGCGGACCCGCGACGCCCTCCAGGCGATCGAGCGGACCGGCCGGGAGGCACTCACCGAGATGCGGCGCGCCCTGGGAGTTCTGCGCGGCGACCCCGCGGTCCAGGGGCCGTCAGGCACGGCGCAGACGGCGCCCCCGCCCGGGCTGGACGATCTGCCGCTCCTGGTCCGGCGCGCCGAGCAGGCGGGGGTCCGCGTCGGATTCCGCACCCGGCTGGCCGCCGACCTCCCCGCGGGGACCGCGCTGACCGTCTACCGGATCGTCCAGGAGGCCCTGACGAACGTGATCAAGCACGCCGGGGACGGCACCCACTGCCGGCTGACGATCACCGCGGACTCGCGCGAGGGCGTGCGGATCGAGGTGGTGGACGACGGAGCCGGGAACGCCCCGGCCCGCGACCGGGCGGATCTGCGAGGCGGCCACGGCCTGGTGGGGATGCGGGAACGGGTGATGATGTACGGGGGGACGCTGGCGGCCGGGCCGCGACCCGGCGGCGGGTTCGCCGTCTCGGTCCGCCTCCCGCGCGAACCCGCGCAGGCCACCGCCGCCGGCCGAGAGGAGACGACCGCGTGACCGAACCGATCCGGGTACTGGTCGCCGACGACCAGCCCCTGCTGCGCGGCAGCTTCCGGCTGCTCGTCGACAGCGCCCCGGGGCTGGCCGCGGTGGGCGAGGCCGGCACCGGGGCCGAAGCCGTCGAGAGCACCCGGCGACTGCGCCCGGACGTGGTGCTGATGGACATCAGGATGCCGGACACGGACGGTATCGAGGCCACCCGGCGGATAGCCGGGTCCCCCGAGACGGCCGGGACCCGCATCCTCATCCTCACCACCTTCGACCTCGACGAGTACGTGTACGGCGCGCTGCGGGCCGGGGCCGCCGGGTTCCTCCTCAAGGACACCTCTCCCGACGTCCTGCTGGCGGGCATACGCACCGTCGCCGCCGGGGACTCCCTCCTCGCGCCCTCGGTGACCAGGCGTCTGATCGCCGAGTTCGCCCGTCTTCCCGGTACGCGCCAGGCGCCGGGGCCGTCGCTGGAGGACCTCACACCGCGCGAGTGCGAGGTCCTGGAGCTGGTGGCCCGCGGCCTGTCCAACGTGGAGATCGCCGAGTACCTCCACCTCAGCCACGGCACCGTCAAGACCCACATCGGCCGACTGCTGCACAAGCTGCGGGCGCGCGATCGGGCGCAGTTGGTGATCAGCGCCTACGAGTCGGGACTCGTCAGCGCGGCTCCCCCGGCGCGCCCCTGACCCGGGAGGCGCGGCGAGGCGGGGAGCGGCCGAACGGGACCTGCCCGCCCAGCCGCCGCCTCCCTACCGGGCCTCCGCCTCCACCTCCTTGAGCTGGTACAGCTCCGGGACCGAGACCTTGATGGGCTCCTGGGTGGTCCGCGCGATCACCACGACCACCGGCTCGTTCGGGTCGGGGTTCTCCTCCCGGTGCGGGACGAACGGGGGGACGAGCAGGAAGTCGCCGGGGTGGGCGGTGAGCCGCACCTCGCGGGTGCCGTCGTGGTAGACGAACACCGGGTGACCGCTGACCACGTAGATCCCCGCCTCCGAGGCGCCGTGGTGGTGGTTGTCCGTGGCGCTCAGCGGAGGGTTCTCCACCCGGCCCATCCAGAGCCTGCGCGATCCGACCGTGCCGCCGCTGATGGCGGTGTAGCCGTCCAACTCGCCGGAACGGATGTGGTGGACGCGGTTGTTGGGCTGGTCGGACGGCACCCCGCCCGCGGTGCCCGGTGCGAGGCCGGTGCTCGGTGCGGGGTCGGCGCCTTCGCGCGTGGTCATCGTCTGTCCTCCTGAACCTGGTCGATGGCCTTCGAACGGGCACCAGGCTGCGCCCGTGCTCCCTGAGTCGGCAATCATCCTTGCCGTATTGGCAACACGGCGGGTGGGGTGCCCGGCCTTGCCGCCGACGCGACGCAAAACGCGTGGACGCCGGGTGGCCGGGCGCGTTAGCCTGCGCCCCATGTCCAGCCCCGAGGCGTCAAGACGCTAGCCACCGGTCGTCCGGTGGCTCCTTGTGCCGTGCCCCCGCGAACCGCGCTGCTCGCGGACCGGGGGGATTTCGGGGTGTCCGCCGCCCGAGGGGCCGCGGGCGCCGTCCGCCGTGACCATCTGCCACCGGAACGCCGTAGTGCGGGCTTGAGTCGGACCCTGCCGTAGGCCCTGAGCCGATCCGGGACGGGTCCCCGCGCGGTGCTCGCGCGCGCCCGGCCGGACCGCCCTGATCCCGTTCCCCGGTGTTCAGGGATCGCTGCCGCCTGCGCGCCGTGGGCCACCGCCGCGTTTCGTCCATACCTGATGTGGTTGCGGAGTCGTGCTGTGCCCTTCGTTCTCTATCTGCTCGGACTGGCGGTATTCGCCCAGGGAACATCCGAGTTCATGCTCTCCGGCCTGATGCCGGACATCGCCGCTGACCTCGATGTGTCCGTCCCCACGGCCGGGGCGCTCACCTCGGCGTTCGCGGTGGGGATGATCATCGGTGCGCCCCTGATGGCGATGCTCAGCCTGCGCTGGCCGCGCCGGCGCGCGCTGCTGGTCTTCCTGACGGTCTTCCTGCTGGTGCATGTGCTCGGCGCGGTCACCACCAGCTACGCGGTACTGCTGGCCACTCGGGTGGTCGCCGCGCTCGCCAACGCCGGGTTCCTGGCGGTGGCCCTGGCTACGGCGACCGCAATGGTGGAGCCGAACGCCAAGGGGCGTGCCACCTCCATCCTGCTCGGCGGCACCACCATCGCCTGCGTCGCGGGCGTACCGGGCGGGGCGCTGCTGGGCCAGGTGTGGGGATGGCGCTCGGCGTTCTGGGCGGTGGCCCTGGTGTCGGTGCCCGCCGTGCTGGCGATCTGGCGTTCGGTGCCGGCGGACGGGGCGGCCGGTCTGGGGGCAGACGGGGGC
>NZ_SRID01000788.1 GCF_004684805.1 Streptomyces palmae | reverse complement strand
TACGGGGTGCGGACGCGCTGCCCGAGCCGGCGTCCTCGGCTCGCGGGGTGGTCGCGGGGGCCGAGGCGGGGAGTGGGGTCGTCGGATCGGAGTCGGCGCCCTCGGCTCGCGGTGTGGACGTACCGTCCGGGCCGGTGCGGCCGGTCGGCCCCGCCCCGCTCGCCGACCCCGTGGAGGCGCCCCTCGTCCCGGCGGGCGAGAGCATCGAGGCGCTGGTGGAGCGGGCGGCGGACTCCGGACTGCCGGTCACCTGGGCGCCCGGCACCGAGGCCGCGGCCGCCGCGGCCGGGCTCGCCCCGATGGCCGAGCGGGCCGCCTACCGGGTGGTGCAGGAGTCCTTGACCAATGCCGCCAAGCACGCCCCGGGCGCGGCGGTCACGGTGGCCGTCACCGTGGATCCGGCGCGGCCGGGCCGCGGACCGGAGACGGTGGTCCGGGTCGTCACATGCGCCGCGCCCGGCGCGCCCCGGAACGCGTCCGACCGCGGGCCCGGCTCGGGCACCGGGCTGCTCGGGCTGCGGGAGCGGGTACGGCTGGTGGGCGGGGTGTTCGCGGCCCAACCCCGGGACGGCGGTTTCGAGGTGGTGGCCAGGCTGCCGCAGGCCCCCACCGGAGCGCTTGCCGCGGCCGCGCCC
>NZ_SRID01000105.1 GCF_004684805.1 Streptomyces palmae | reverse complement strand
GTGCGGCCCCGTACCGCCCGCCCGCGCCGGGCGAGGCGGCCTCGAAGGCCCTCGGCGTCGGGCGGCGGGCGGGCGGTACGGGGCCGCACACCGCGAGGAGCGCGGAGCGCGGCACTCTGGACAATGCCTGATGGACTGTCAGACTTGTGCCCGGCACCGCCCGGTCACCGACGAGTCGGCCGCTCCCCGTGGAGGCAGCGTTCATGAGGTTCAGCTACGCCCTGTTGCCCGACTACCCACTCCAGGAGTCGCTGGCGTCCATCCGGCTCGCCGACGAGCTGGGCTTCCACGCCTGCTATGCCGCCGACGAGACCTGGCACAAGGACCTGTGGCTGCTGTTCGCGGCCGCCGCCGGGCAGACCCGGAACATCCGGCTGGGGCCCAGCGTCTCACCGGTGACGCTGCGCGAGCCCACGCTGATCGCGCAGGCGGTGGCCACCTTGGACGAGCTCTCCGGTGGGCGCGCCGAGGCCGTGCTGTCCAGCGGCAACTTCGGACTGCTGGCCCAGTACGGGATCGACTGGGCCCGCACCCGCCCGCTGTCCCGGGTCAAGGAGGCGCACCGGGTGGTCCGCACCCTGCTCGACGAGGGCGCCATCACCCATCAGGGCGAGTTCTACCGGTACGAGGGGCTGTTCACCTTCGCCCGGCCGGTGCAGCACCGGGTCCCGCTCAAGCTGGGCGCCATGCGCGGCCCCAAGTCCTTCGAGGCGGCCGGGGAGATCTCCGACGGCTGCCACCACGCGCTGAGTTACACCGCGGAGGCGTACGAGTACGCGGTCCGCCATATCCGGGCGGGTGCCGAACGGGCCGGCAAGGACTGGCGCACGCTGGACATCGGCGCCTGGGTGGTCTTCGCCACCGGGCCCGACTCCGCGCTGGCCAAGGACGCGGCGCGCAGCATGGTGGGCATCTACGCCTCCTCGATGCCCGAGGAGCAGCTGCGCCGCAACGGTGTGGACCCGCGCGAGCTGAAGCCCGTCGTCGACGCCATCGGGGCCGGGGACCTGGCCCGCGGTATCGAGTTGACCTCGCCGGAGGTCGCCGACCGGCTGTCGATCGCGGGCACTCCGGAGGAGTGCCTGGAGAAGATCCGCACCCAGCTCGCCCCGAGCGGGGTGAACCATGTCATCTGCGCCATCACCGACCGCCATCTGGTGCGCGCCTTCACCGGTCGGGACCTGCCGGGGGTGGCCGATGTGAACACCCAGTTGCGGCTCATCCACCAGGAGATCATGCCGGCCTTCGGCTGAGGGTCTCGGCCGAGGTCCGCGGGCGCCCCGGCCCGCGGACCGGCGGCCCCGCCGCCGGTGCCTCCCGCCCGCGCGGCCCGCGCTCGCACGCCATCCGGAGGACGGAAGGGGCTCCCCGGGGCCCTTGCCGCCGGAGGCGCC
Organism: Streptomyces palmae; assembly: GCF_004684805.1. Classification (GTDB taxonomy): domain Bacteria; phylum Actinomycetota; class Actinomycetes; order Streptomycetales; family Streptomycetaceae; genus Streptomyces; species Streptomyces palmae. The sequence continues at coordinate 16,839 of NZ_SRID01000105.1, read as the reverse complement.
CGGGGACAGCGTCACACCTCCCGACATCCGCTTGGCCGACCACCCACCGGAGGCTGAGGCCCCATGCGTTTGCACCGCGCCCTTGGCACCCTCGCCCTTGGCATGTCCCTGCTCTGTGCGCTGCCGGCGACCGCCGCGCCGCTCTCCCCGGCCGCCGCCCCGGCGCGCGGAACGGCCCCGGCGGCTCCCTGGCCCCGGCCCGTCGGCACCGTCACCACCCCCGACGGCCGGGTGCACCTGGCCGACCGGCAGGGCCGGGCGCTGCGCCTGCACGGGCTCAACCTCGGCAAGAACGACACGGTCACCGAGGAACGGATCGCCCGGCTGGCGCGCGACGGGTTCACCCTGATCCGCCTCACCATCAAGTGGGAGGACCTGGAGCCGCGCCGCGGCCACTACGACACCGGCTACCTCCGCACCGTGGAGCGGACCCTGGAGTGGGCGGACCGCTACCGCGTGCTGGTGCTCGTCGACTGGCACCAGGACGTCTTCGGCCCTGCCTTCGGCCACGGCGGGATACCGGCCTGGGCCACCCGTACCGACGGGCTGCCCTTCGAACCCGACCCGGACGACTGGTTCGCCGACTACTTCCAGCCCGCCGTCCAGGCCGCCTTCACCCATCTCTACGACGACCCCGATCTGCGCGCCGCCCAGGCCGCCGCCTACACCGAGGTCGCCACCGCGCTGCGCGGGCATCCCTCGCTGCTGGGCTACGACCTGTTCAACGAGCCCTTCGGCCCGGTGCCCGGAGACCCCTCGGACCCCGCCGACCGGCTCGCCGCCTCCATCGCGCTGGAACGGGGCCGACTCCCGGCCATGTACCGGCGGCTGATCGCCGCGGTACGCGCCGCCGACCCGGACGCCTGGCTGTTCCTGGAGCCCACCGTGCTGGTCGGCGAGGGGGTGCCCACCAGCCTGCCCGGCCTCGGCGATCCCCGGCCCGGCACCGACCGGCTGGGCTACGCCCCGCACTTCTACGACACGGCCGTCGAGTCGGGCGCGGACTGGGACCCCTCGGGGCGCTTCATCGAGCGGTACGAGGCGGCCATCGGCGCGTACCCGGCGGAGCACCGGCTCCCGGTGCTGGTCGGCGAGTGGGGCCCGCCGAAGGCCACCACGCCGGGCAACGCCGAGCTGATACGCCGCCAGCTCGCCTCGATGCAAGGCTTCGCCACCGGATGGGCCATGTGGTACGACTGCGCCGCCGAGGAGGGCGGGGGCTACTGCGCGCGCGATCCGCAGGGCCGTCCGGCCCCCGGCAAGGAGCCCGCGTTCGCCCCGTACGCGCCGGTGGTGGCGGGCAGCCCGGTCGGCGAGTCCTACGATCCGGCCACCCGCGCCTACACCCTGGAGCTGACCGCCGACCGCACCACCCGGCGCGCCTGGACCACGCTCGCCCTGCCCCGCGACCTCTTCCCCCAGGGGGCGCGGATCTCGGTGCGGGGCGCCTCCGGCGCACGGGTACGCCCCGGCCCTGGCACCGCGCGGGTCCTGCTGCCGGCCGCCCGCCCGGGCACCCCGGTCACGCTGACGGCGATTGCGCGCTGAGCCGCCGGACCATCACGGCCTGGCCACCGCCCGCACCGCACGGCCGACGCGGGAACAGCCGGGGACGCGGTGCGGCGAGATACTCCACGGGACCCGTGGTAAGCCCCTGCGAAGGGCGGCCTCACGGCAGGGGTTGGGGGGAGGACGCGAGCAGGTCGCCGACGGCGGCGATACCGGCCGTGATGGCCCGTTCGCCGACGTCCCCGAAGCCCAGCAGCAGCCGGGTGGGGGTGGTGGACCGCGTCGAGCGGCACCCGCTCATCCCGTACAGGCCGACGCCCCGGGCGCGGGCCGCCGCCACCAGGGCCTGCTCCCCGATGGCCCCGGGCAGGTGGGCGACGGCGTGGAAGCCGGCCGCCAGGCCGGTCACCCGGACGCCTGGCGCATGCTCGGCGAGCGCGGCCAGCAGGGCGCCGCGGCGGGCCGCGTAGGTGGTCCGCATCCGGCGCAGATGCCGGTCGTACCGTCCGGACTCGATCAGCCGGGCGAGCGCCAACTGGTCCAGGGTGGGTGAACCGCGGTCGCTCAGCTGCTTGTTCCGCACCAGCTCCGCGGTGAGGGCGGGCGGGCTGAGCAGCCAGCCGATGCGCAGCGCGGGGGCGAGGGACTTGCTGACCGTGCCGATGGCGACCACCCGGTCGGCGGCCAGGCCCTGCACCGCGCCCACCGGCTCGCGGTCGTACCGGAACTCGGCATCGTAGTCGTCCTCGATGAGCACCGCGTCCCGGCGCACCGCCCACTCGATCAGCTCCTGGCGCCGTTCGGGTGCCAGGACCACCCCGGTGGGCCACTGGTGCGCCGGGGTGAGGACGACGGCGCGGGCGTCGGTCGCCTCCAGCGCCCGCACGTCGATGCCGTGCGCGTCGACCGGCACCGGCACCGCGGACAGACCCGCCCGGGCCGCGGCCGCGGTGGTGGTGGCCGGTGCCCCGGGATCCTCGTAGGCGAGGGTGCGGACACCGTGCCGCGCCAGGGCGTCCAGGGTCAGCGCCAGGCCCTGGGCGTATCCGGAGCAGATCACCATGCGCTCCGGGTCGGCCGCGGCGGCGCGCACCCGCCGCAGATATCCGGCCAGGACCTCACGCAGCCGGGCGCTGCCGCGCGGATCCCCGTAGTCGAAGGCGGACGTCGGCATGGCCCGGCCCGCCTCGCGCAGCGCCCACAACCAGTCCGCCAGGGGGAAGCTCCCCAGGTCGGGCACCCCCCAGCGGAAATCGGCGATCAGCCGTGGCCGGTCCTGGGCCAAGGGCGCGCCGGCCGCCGGCACGTTGGCGCAGGCGGCGACCCGGGTGGCCGAGCCGGTGCGGGCCACCAGGTATCCCTCGGCCTGGAGTTGGGCGTAGCACTCCTGCACCAGGCCGCGGGAGAGCTCCAGCCCGCGGGCGAGCTCCCGGGAGGAGGGAAGCCGTTCCCCCGCGGTCAGCCGGCCGGTTCGGATGGCGTCGCGTATCTGGCGTTCCAGCTGCGCGCGCAGCTGCTCGCCGCTGTCCCGGTCGATGACCAGCAACAACTCGGGAGAGAAACCGGACCACTGCACAGGCATGGAATTGGAGCTTACCGGCGATCCACTTGGTGCCTAGCGTGCCGTGCATGACCACTTCCGCCGACCCCCGGCGCCCCTCCCGTCCCGAAGACCCGGCTGCCCCCAAGGCCCGGCCGCCGCTGCTGACCCGGGCGCTGATGCTGCGGTTCGTCAGCATGATCGGTGCCTCGACCAGCTTCTTCCTGCTGCTGTCGGTGGTTCCGCTGTACGCCCGGGAGTCCGGGGGCGGTGGGAACGCCGCGGGGCTGACCACCGGAGCGCTGATGCTCTCCACGGTGCTGGGTGAGTTGGCCGCGCCCCGGCTCGTCGCCCGTTTCGGCTACCGGCTGGTGCTCTCCGCCGGACTGCTGCTGCTCGGCGCGCCCGCCCTGGCGCTGACCGCCTCCGGCGGGTTGCCGTGGATCGCCGCGGTCTGCCTGGTGCGCGGTCTGGGCTTCGCGCTCACCATCGTCGCCGGCGGGGCGCTGACCGCCTCGCTGATCCCCGATGAGCGCCGGGGCGAGGGACTGGCCCTGGTCGGGGTGGTGTCCGGCGTGCCGTCGCTGGTGGCCCTGCCGTTGGGGGTGTGGCTGGTGGACCAGGTGGGGTACGGGCCGGTCGCCGTCTCCGGCGGGGTGGTGGCGCTGATCGCCATCGCCTCGGTGCCCGGCCTGCCCGACCGGGAGTTGATGTCCGGCCGCTCGGTCGGCGTGCTGGCCGGCCTCCGCACCGCGGCGCTGGCCCGTCCGGCCGGGGTGTTCGCCGCGACCGCGCTGGCCGCGGGCATCCTGGTCACCTTCCTGCCGATCGCGGTGCCCGACCGTTTCGCCGAACTCGCCGCGGTGGCGTTGTTCTTGCAGCCCGCGGCCTCGACGGTGGCCCGCTGGGCCGCGGGCCGGCACGGCGACCGGCACGGATCCGCCCGACTGGTCCTGCCGGGCCTGCTGCTGTCGGCCGCCGGCATGCTGATCACCTCGCTGACCCACAGCGCGGTCGCGATCGTCGTCGGGGTGACGCTGTTCGGCGCGGGCTTCGGTGTGGCCCAGAACTCGACCCTGGCCCTGATGTACTCCCGCGTTCCCAAGGCTGGTTACGGCACCGTCACCGCGCTGTGGAACGTCGCCTATGACGCCGGAATGGGCATCGGCGCGGTCGGTTTCGGGTTTCTGGCGGACCGGACCGGCTATCCGTGGGCCTTCGCCCTCACCGCCGGGCTGATGCTCACCGCCACCCTCGCCGCCTGGCGGGACCGCCGCGGTGAACCGGCGGTGACGGGCCCCGAGGCGGCGTAGCCCTTGCCGCGCCCTCTCGCCGAGGCCGGTTGTCAGTGCCCGCTGCCATACTCGCGCGCATGACTGAGGAAGTGCGGTTGAGGGACGTCGAAGAGGCCGATCTGGAGGTCTTCTTCGCGCAGGAGCACGATCCGGAGGCGGCTCGCCGGTCGAGGTTCACCCCTCGGGAGCGGGAGTCCTTCATGACCCACTGGACCACCAGGGTTCTCGGCGATCCGACCGTCCACGTGCGGACCGTCACCGTCGACGGCACGGTGGCCGGCAACCTGGTGGCCTGGTGGGAGGGCTCCCGGCGCTTCATCGGCTACTGGCTGGGCCGGGAGTACTGGGGCCGGGGCGTCGGCACCGCGGCGCTGGCGCTCTTCCTCGACCTGGAGAAGACCCGGCCGCTCCACGCCGACCCCTTCGCGGGGAACACCGGCTCGGTGCGCCTCCTGGAGAAGCACGGCTTCCGGCGCGTCGAAACGGAGCGGCACGGCGAGGACGAGCACATCCTGCTGATACTCGACGCGGGCCGCTGACCGTACGGCGCGGGGGACTGGGCCTGCCGCAGGGCCGGGTCCGGCCCCTGCCCCAGCGTGAGGACCGCGCTGGGGTGGCAGGCGGCCGGGCGGATCAGCCGAGCACCTTCAGCAGCAGCTCGGCGAACTCCTCGGGGTGCTCGGTGCAGCCCACATGTCCGCCCGGGAACTCCACGAGTTCGCTGCCGAGCAGTTCCGCCAGCCGTTCGGCCGGTCCGTACAGCGGCAGTTGGCCGCGCGACTCCCGCCCCGCGGCCAGCACCAGGGCGGTGGCGGCGCGCCGCAGGGCCGGGAGATCGGGCGCGGTCCCGGAGAAGGGGCACAGCATGTGCCCCAGGAAGACGGGGAGGTTGGTGTGCATCCGGGAGGCCATCTCCTGGATCTCGGGCGGCAGTTCCGTCGCCTGCTCCGCGGGCCGGCCTCCCAGCCCCTCGCTGAACCGGGCCATCGCGGCCCCGACTCCCTGTGCGCGGAAGGTCTCGCGCACCTCGGTGAAGAAGGCGCGGTGCGGCTCGGGGTCCTCCAGCACCTCCAGCAGCGGGGGTTCGTGGGCGACCAGGCGGCGTATCCGCTCGGGGTGCCGGGCCAGCAGGTCCAGCGCGACGATGGCGCCCGAGCTGCAGCCGAGCACGGATGCCGGCTGCCCCGGCGAGACCCGCTCCAGCAGGCGGTACGCGTCATCGCTCCAGACCTCCACCCGCTGGTCGGTGAGCGGCCCGTGAAGGGGGCTGCGGGACAGGCCGCGCGGGTCGTAGGAGACCACGGTGTAGTGGGCGGCGAGGTCCGCGGCCATGCCCTCGTACAGTCCGGCGTCGCCGGCGCCGCCGGGGATCAGCAGCAGGACCGGCCCACTGCCGCGCCGTTCGTAGCGAAGGGTGGCGCCGGGCACCTGGAGGGTGCCGATGGCGGGCTTGTGCATCGCGTGCTCCTCGATTTCCTAGGATCTCTAGGAAGAAAACTACCACTCCTAGGTTCTGGTTGGCGCTCCCCCTGCGATCGGCGTGGAAGGCGAGGAGGTTCGGAACAGCGGTCGGCACCCCGGGCTGGGCCTGGCTCCGGGAGCGGTGACGGCTTGGCCGTGGGGCTAGCGGTGGTGCGGCGGGTGTGGTGGCGGTGGCGGGATGGTGGCCGTGCTGGGCGCGGTCTCCGGCCAGACCAGCAGCACGGGGCAGGGGGCGTGGTCGACGATGAATCGGCTGGCGGGGCCGAGGCTGCGGGGCCCGAGGTGGGTACGGTCGCCGTCGCGGGCGAGGATCAGCAGGTCGGCGCCTTCGGCGGCGGCCACGACTTCCCGTTCGACGCGGCCCGCGCGTTCCCGCCGGGCGCACGGGCGCCCCAGCCGCTGGGCCGCGCCGGCCAGGAGCCGTTCGCCCGCCGCGGTGGCCAGGTGCTCCACCCGCGTGCCGGGGTCGCGGTCGGGTCGTGCGCGGCCCAGCAGCCCGGCGTAGGCGCCGTGCGCGGCGCCCGGCGCCTCGGGGCCGGTGACGTGCAGCAGCACCACATCGGCACCCTCGGGTGCGTGGGTGCGCGCGGCGTCGACGCAGGCGGGCCAGGTGCCCTCCACGATCCAGACGACGACGGTCACGGTATTCAGCCTCCGATCGCTTGCAGCGACACCCACAGTGCCAGCACCGAGACCAGCAGTGCGGTGGGCACGGCGAGCAGACCGAGCCGGGTGAACTCGCCCAGCTCCACGTCGGTGTCGTGTTCGCGCACGATGCGCCGCCACAGCAGGGTGGCCAGGGAGCCGGCGTAGGTGAGGTTCGGGCCGATGTTCACCCCGAGGAGTACGGCCAGCACGGCGCCCGGTCCGGTCGGAGCGGTCAGCGGCAGCAGCACCAGCACGGCGGGCAGGTTGTTGATGACGTTGGCCAGTACGGCCGCCACTGCCGCGATGGCGAGCAGGGCCGCCAGGCCGGTACCGGCCGGAACCACGTGACCCAGCGCGTCCGCGAGGCCGTTGTCGACCACCGCCCGGACCACGATGCCCAGTGCCAGCACGAAGGCGCAGAACGGCAGGGCCGCGGCCCGCACGATCGTCGCGGGGGTGGTGCGGCGCTGGGCCAGGGCACGGACCGCCAGGACGGCCGCGCCGGTGGCCGCCGCCCAGGCCGGGTTGATGCCGAGCGCCGAGGTCACCACGAAGCCCGCCAGCGTGCCCGCCACCGTGAGCAGGGCGAACAGTGGCAGTTCGCGGGGCTCGGAGGGGGGCGGGGCCTCGGCGCCGGCGTCCAGGTCGGTGGCGAAGAAGCGGCGGATCACCACGTACTCGGCGCCGATGGCCACCAGCCAGGGCAGCGCCATCAGCGCGGCGAAGCGGGTGAAGGCCAGGCCGCTGGCGGCGAACGCCAGCAGGTTGGTGAGGTTGGAGACCGGCAGCAGCAGCGAGGCGGTGTTCGACAGATGGGTGCAGGCGTAGACATGCGGCTTGGCGCGGGCGCCCAGCCGGGCGGCGGTGGCGAACACCACCGGGGTCAGCAGCACCACCGTGGCGTCCAGGCTGAGCACCGCGGTGATCAGCGAGGCCGTCACGAAGACCAGGACCAGCAGGCGGCGGGGGCTGCCGGCCGCCCGGCGGGCCATCCAGGCGCCGCAGGCGTGGAACAGCCCCTCGTCGTCGCACAGCTGGGCCAGGACCAGGACGGCCGCCAGGAAGCCGATCACCGGGCCCAGCCGGGCGGCCTCGGCCGCCGCGTGGTCGAGCGAGATCGCGCCGGTGGCGATGACCACCCCGGCGGCGGGGACTGCCACGACAGCCTCCGGCCAGCCCCACGGCCGGATCACCGCGCAGGCCAGCACCGCCAGGAGCAGGACGACGGACAGTGGTTCCGCGAGTACGGCGTTCAGGGTCGGAGCCTTTCCGGGTGAAGTCCTGGCGCCGCGAGTTCGCCGTACGCCGTCGCGCGCTCCCGCGCGCACGGTCGCGACATCGTCCACCGCGGTGCCTGTGCGTTCGGGTGGGGCCGGGCGCGGCGCCGTTCGGGCAGGTCGATCCCCTCGGGGGCGGGCCGGCCCTCGGGCCGGCGGCCGCGGACGGGCTCAGGCTGGAGCGGCGGGTCGTCGTACGCGGCCTCATATCGAGCGCGCCTCCTCGGTGTCCGCGGGGGTACGGGTGACGTCCAGCCCCTGCCCGGCTGCCAGCCGGGCGAAGGCCGAGGCGTCCCGTACGGCCGCCCCGCCGGGGTCGTTGTTGAAGTAGACGTGGACGTCCGACTCCTCGCCCGGGGGCCAGGCCTCTTCGATGCGCCGGGCCCAGTGGCTCAGCGCCGCCCTGCCGTAGCGCGGCCAGGGCCGGGCGAGTCCCTCGTGGAAGCGGAGGTAGCCCCAGCGGGTGGTGCGCCACAGCGGGGTGGCGGGGCGCGAGCCCTGGTCGGTCCAGCACAGGGCGGCGCCGCGCCGCTCCAGCACCTCGCGGACCTCATCCGTCCACCAGGAGTCATGGCGCGGTTCGACGGCCACCCGGGTGTGCTTCGGGAAGCAGCTCAGGCAGGCGTCGAGCAGGCCGCCGTCCGCCCGCAGGTTGGGCGGCAGTTGCAGCAGCACCGGGCCCAGCCGGTCACCGAGCCCGGCGGCGTGCGCCATCAGCCGGTGTACCGGTTCCTCCGGGTCGCGCAGCCGCTTGATGTGGGTGAGGTAGCGGCTGGCCTTGACCGCCACCACGAATCCCTCGGGGGTCCGGTCCCGCCAGGCGGCGAACTGCTCGCGGGTGGGCAGCCGGTAGAAGGCGTTGTTGCTCTCGACGGTCGCGAAGTGCCGGGCGTACTCCTCCAACCAGGCGCGCTGCGGGCAGTCGGGCGGGTAGAGGACGCCGCGCCAGTCGCGGTACTGCCATCCCGAGGTTCCGATGAGGACGACCATGGTCGTGTTCCCTTGCCGCCGGGGTCCGTCCGGGGCGCCGCCGGGCCGCCGGCTACTGGCCGACGCGCAGCAGCGCCAGGGTGATGTTGTCGGGGCCGCCGGCGTCGATCGCCGCCTTCCACAGCTCGAAGGCGGCCCGGCCGTTGTCGTGCACCCGCAGCACGTCCCACAGCTCCGCCTCCGGCACCGGGTCGGTCAGCCCGTCGCTGCACACCACGAAGCGGTCGCCCACGCTGAGTTCGCGGGTGGTCACATGAGGTGTGACGGCGGTGAGCCCCGCGGTGCCGCCGAGGGTCTGGGTGACCACCGAGGTGGTGCGCTGGCCGGGCGGCAGCGGCGGGTTGTCGTCCACGCTGAGCTGCTGGAGCTCCTTCCCCGAGACGTCCAGCACCCTGCTGTCCCCGACGTTGAACACCAGCAGCGAGTCGGTCAGCAGGACGATGCCCGCGACGGTGGTCCCCATGCCGAGGAGTTCCGGGTCGCCACCGGCGGCCGTGTACACAGTGCGATTGCACAGCTCCACCGCGGCGCGCACGGCCTCCTCGCTGTCCAGTGAGGGGCCCAGGGCGGCGAGCCTGCGGACGACCAGCGCGCTGGCCACCTCGCCGGCCGGCTGACCGCCGAGGCCGTCCGCGACCGCGACCACCAGGGGGGTACCCAGCGGGAACAGCAGGGTCTGCGGGTTCTCGGTGACCGTGCCGCACAGCGACCACGGCCCCACCACCAGGCTGTCCTCGTTGTGCTCCCGGACCAGCCCGGTATGGCTCAACGCGCTCACGGCGACATAGGGCATCGATGGTCCGCCTCTCCGTGTCGGCGACGGCCTGCACCACCACCAGTGTCGCTCCACCAAGGCCCGGGCGCGTGCCGTGCCCGCCCGCGCGTACGCCGGCGGCCGGGGGGCTGATCCCGCGCCCCTCCGCCGCCCCTGGATCCCGATGGGACGCCCGCCGGGCAGGCCGCCCCGGTCAGGAGGGCGGAGCGGGCAGCGGATTCTCCTCCAGGGCGCGGGCGGCGTGGTACAGGTTGGAGGCCATGGCGCGGCCGGTGGAGGCCGCCCAGTCGTGGCCGCGGTCGTCGTCGAGGTAGTTCGGGCCCGGGCCGGGGCCGAGGTGCCAGTAGGTCCACGCCTGGCCGGGGACCGTGTAGCCGATGTCGCCGAGTGCGCCGCTGATCTCGCTGATGACGTGGTGGGCGCCGTCCTCGTTGCCGGTGACCACGACGCCGCCCACGCGGTTGTAGGCGACGGGCCGGTCGTGGTCGTCGGTCTCGCTGAGCATGGCGTCCATCCGCTCCAGTACCCGCTGCGCGACGGACGAGGGGCGGCCGATCCAGGTCGGGGAGGCGATGACCAGGATCCGCGAGGCCAGCAGCTTCCCGTGGACGTCCGGCCAGTCGTCGCCCTCGCCCATGTCCGTCCGGACCCCCGGCTTGAGGTTCAGGTCGACGGCGCGGACCACATCCACCTCCACCCCGTGGCCGTTCAGAGCGGTGACCACGGTGCCGGCCAGGGCTTCGGTGTTCGACGGTTGCGGGGAGGGCTTGAGGGTGCAGTTGATCACGAGAGCGCGCATGCCTCGCACGTTCCCGCTCGATGGCACCTCACCGGCGGGTTCGGCGCCCGTTCACCCGCCCGCACCAACCGATCGACGGCGCGGACGCCGTCCGGGGCGCGGCACTCGCGCCCCGGCCTCGCCCGTGTCCCGGTTGGCCGCGCCGATCTCCGCGCGGCCGGTGCCGCTATCCTGCGCTGATGATCAAGCCAGTGGAACTCGTGATATTCGACTGCGACGGGGTGTTGGTGGACAGCGAGCCCATCGCGGTGCGCGTCCATGCCGCCCTGGGGGCGCAGTTGGGCTGGCCGCTCACCGAGGACGAGGTGATCAGCCGGTTCGTGGGCCGCTCCAGCGTGTCCATCGGCGAGCAGCTGACCGAGCGGCTCGGGGCGGACACCGCCGCCCTGTGGGACAAGCGTTTCAGGGAGATGCACGAAGAGGCGGTGGACCAGGGGCTGGCCCCGGTCGACGGGCTGGTCGAGGCGCTGGACGCGATCACCCTGCCGACCTGCGTCGCGTCCAGCGGCTCCCACGAGAAGATGCGTCACACCCTGGGCCGTACCGGTCTGTACGAACGGTTCGCGGGCCGTATCCACAGTGCCACCGAGGTCTCCCGCGGCAAGCCCGCCCCGGATCTGTTCCTGCACGCCGCGCGGCAGCAGGGCGTCGACCCGGCGGCCTGCGCCGTGGTGGAGGACAGCCAGTACGGGGTGCAGGCGGCCCGGGCCGCCGGGATGCGCGCCTTCGGCTACGCCGGGGGGCTGACGCCGGCCGAGTGGCTGGCCGGCCCCGGCACCGTGGTCTTCGACGACATGCGCAGGCTGCCGGAGCTGCTGGCCGCGGGGTAGCCCGCCCTACCTGATCCCCGGTCAGCCCGGCGCGGTGCTCGGTCGTACGCGACGGCGGCGGCCGGTGAGTCGACCGTGGCACGCCGGCCGGGCACCGCCGCCGAGGGCCCCGTTCAGCGGGTGGCGGCCTTCCGGGCGCGTTCGATGTCCGGGCCGCGGTACCACTGCTCCGGGATGCCGGCCAGCCTGGAGGGGTGCGCCTGGGGCCCGAGGCCGTAGAACTTCTGGAAACTCATGATCAGCGGCCGCCAGGCGTCCGGGTCGACGCGGTCGGTGGTCCCGGCCATCCGGATGTCCTCGTGCACATGCACCCGCACCACCCGGGCCTCGAAGGTCAGCACGTGGCCGCGCTGCCCGTCGTCCTCCTCGGCCAGCGAGTGCACGGCCTCGATCACCGCCTCCATGGCCACCGGGCACTCGGCGGCCCGGGGCGGGGCCACCGTCTCGGAGCCGACCGGGGTCAGCCCGGCCCGGCCGAACTTGTCCGGCTCGTAGCGGTATCCGCGCTCGTACTTGCGGTCCGGTACGGGGTTCGAGCCGGTGGTGAGGGCCAGCCGGTCCACCGCCGGGGCCAGCGCCTCGGAGGGCAGGTTGATGACGCACTCGCGGGTGCGGAGGAGGTTCTGAGCGGTCTGGGACCGGGCGCCGAGCCCGAGTACGGCCCGCCAGCCGAGCCAGAACACGGAGGACATCGGCGCCAGGTTGGGGCTTCCGTCCTCCTGGAGCGTGGAGAGCAGAGCCACCGGTGTCCCGAAGTAGAGGATGTTCGGCTCGATGGCGGTGTGCGTGCTGGTCTTCGTGGTCACGCGGCCAGTCTTGTCCGCGGCCGGGCGGTGTGCTGGCGGAGATCGGACATCGCATTGCACCGTGCGCCGGGGCGCGCGTTGAACGCTCGGCCTCATGGGTGTGCGGGTATCCGGCGCCCTTGTACCCGCTCGCCCTCCAGCGTGGAGAGGTCCCCCCCGTAGGTGCGGTGGAACCGGCACGGCCGGCTCGCGCCGAGGGCGCCGGGGCGAGCGCTCGACGTCCGGTGCGGGACCGGCCGCCGGGCCGCGGCCGGTTCGCCGCCCGTCCGGTCTCAGGTGCCCGGGTTGACGGCCACGGCCTTGAAGAAGGTGTAGTGGAAGGTGCCGTCCGGCTCCGCGGTCCGGTGCAGGTCGGCGATGCCCCGCCGCCACTCGTCCGGGGTGGTGAGCCCGGCCGCCAGGGCGTCCGGCCCCATGGACGCGACCATGGCCGTGAAGGTGTTGCGGATGAAACCCTCGACCAGATCCGGCCGCGCGCCGTCCACGTAGACCGTGCGGGGCTGGACGACCACGTCCCGGTAGCCGGCGGCGGACAGCAGCGGCCGCACCCGCCGGCCGATCAGCGCGTCTCCGCCGGCCATGGCCTGGAGGTCGACCAGGCAGTGGATCGCCGCGCGCGCGTGCGCGCTGTCCGGGTGGAAGACCGCCGTACCGTGGTCGCCCTCGATCACGGTGAGGGTGCCCCCAGGGCGCAGCAGCCGGCGCAGTCCGGTCAGCGCCCGGTGCGGGTCCGTCAGGTGCTCCAGGACGAAGCAGACGAAGAGGTGGTCGAAGGAGCCGTCGGGGAAGGGCAGGTCGAGCACGTCCCCCAGGACCCATTCCACCCGCGCCGCGGGCGCCTGGGCGGCCAGCCGGGCACGGGCCCGGGCGAGGGAGTCCTCCGCGATGTCGACCGCGACGATCCGCGCCCCGGGGCTGCTCGCCACCAGGTGGACGGTCTGCGCGCCGACCCCGCAGCCCACCTCCAGCACCCGGCTGCCGGCCGGGTAGGCGGTGCCCTGGTGCAGCAGCCGCGCCAGGGTGTCCGCCTGGTCCCCGAGTCTGCCGGTCTCCTGCTGGGAGTAGCCGTGCACATAGCCGACCGTCATCGCGCCTCTCCTTCGATCCGCCGCTCCCGTCGGATGGGCCGGCGGCCCTACCCGGTTCCGGGATGCGCCCCGTCCGTCTGCCTGTCCCAGCCTGGGGCCACAATGGTCCGGTGCACAGATCCAATGGCACGTCCAACGACCGGTCCGAAGTGGGCGCGGACTTTCTCCAGTTGGATCCGGGCGAGGCCCCGGTGGGCGGGCTCGCCGACTGGTTGGCCCGGCGGCTGCGGCAGGCGATTCGCGACGGGCGGCTGCCGCTGGGCAGCCGGTTGCCGCCCAGTCGGCTGCTGGCGGCCGAACTCGGGGTCTCCCGCGGGGTGGTGACCGAGGCGTACCAGCGGTTGGGCGAGGACGGCCATGTGCGGGGGCGCGGGCGCAACGGCACGGTGGTGGTCGCGGCACCCCCGCCGATCCCGGCGCCCGCCCGGCTCGCCCCGTCCGGCCCGCCGCCGGTGCCCGGGGCGCTGTTCGCCGGCCCGCCCGGCCCCGGGGTCTTCGACGCGCTGCGCGCGGTGCCGGCCGACATCGACCTGTCCCCCGGCACCCCTGACCTGGCCGCCTTCCCGCGAGCCGCCTGGTTGCGCGCGGAGCGCGCGGTCCTCACCGACCTGGCCTGGGCCGGGTTGGGGTACGGGGATCCCCGCGGGGCGCCGGAGCTGCGGCGGGCCGTGGCGCACTGGCTGGCCCGCAACCGCGGGATCCGGGTGGACCCGGAGGAGGTGCTGATCACCGCGGGTACCGCCCAGGCGCTCACCCTGGCGGCGCGGGTGCTGGGGGACGCCGGCGTGGGCGCGATCGCCGTGGAGGACCCCGGCTCGCTCGGCGTCCGCCAGCACCTCGGCGGCCAGGGGATGGCGACGCCGCCGGTGCCGGTGGACGCCGAGGGGCTGCGGGTGGACGCGCTGCGCGGTACCGGCGCGCGAGCGGTGCTGCTGACCCCGGCCCACCAGTTCCCCACCGGCGTGGTGCTCTCCGGCGACCGCCGGCGCGCGCTGCTGGGCTGGGCGGCCGAGGGCGGGCTGATCGTCGAGGACGACTACGACGCCGAGCACCGCTACGACCGGCCGCCGGTACCGGCGCTGCGCTCGATGCTTCCGGAGCGTGTGCTCTACGCCGGCAGCGTTTCCAAACTCCTGGCCCCCGCGCTGCGGGTGGGCTGGGTCCTCGCGCCCCCGGAGCACCGGGAGGCCCTGGTGGCCGCCAAGCGCCTTGCCGACCTGGGCAATGCCGCGCTGCCGCAGCTGGTACTGGCCCGGCTGCTGGAGTCGGGTGAGGTGGAGCGCCAGTTGCGGCTGCTGCGCCGGCGCCACCGCCGGCGCCGGGACGCCATGGTGGCGGCGATCCGCGAGCGGTTGCCGGGCGCCGCGGTGACCGGGGCCGCGGCCGGGCTGCATCTGATGGTGACCTTCGACGGGGAGTTCGCCGACACCGGGCTGGCCGCCGCGGCGCTGGCCCGGGGCGTGAAGGTGCAGCCGCTGTCCTGGCACCGCCAACTCCCCCACGGGCCGGGGCTGGTGCTGGGATACGCCGCCCGCACCCCGACCGAGATCGACCGGGGTGTGGCGGTGCTCGCGGCGGTGCTGCGGGGGCTGCGCTGATCCTGCCGCCGGGGCCCGGATCCCGCCGCACCGGCCCTCTTCGCCGCGGGTCCGTCACCCACCCGGGCAGTGCCGGACGCCCTGCTCGCGGCCGCTGGGCCCGGATCCCGCCGCACCGGCCCTCTTCGCCGCGGGCTCGTCACGGCCCGGGGAGCGCCGGACGCCTACTCGCGGCTGCCGGGTTCCCGATCCCGCCGCACCGGCACCCCCGCAGGCGGGATCCGCACGGCCCTCACGGCGCGGGTACGGCGGTCCAGCTGAACACCCCTGGGCCCGCCCGCTCCACCCGTACCCGGAGCGGAGGGCCAGGACGGTCCCTGAGCCGGGCGGTGTAGCCGTTCGGCGCCGGTGCGGTGGTGATCTCCCGCAGGCTGGTCGGAGCGCCGCCGGCGGCCGGCAGGGCGCAGTAGGCCTTGAACGCCGACTCCTTGGCGGAGAAGACCTCCAGCAGCAGCCGCTCGGCCCGCGCCGGGCTCGCCGCCCCCCGCGCCCATTCCTGCTCCCCGGCGGTGAGGACCAGATGGGCGGCGGCCCATGGCAGCCCGCGCAGTTCCAGATCGCAGCCGAGCGCACGAAAGTGCCGGTCGGACGCGGCCAGCGCGATCGCCAGGCCGCCGGAGTGGCTGATCGTCCCGACGCTGCCGGCCGGCAGCCGGGGCCGGCGGCCGACGTACGGGATCTCCGCCACCGGGAGAGCGGCGCCGGCCAGCGCGCGGCGGGCCGCGCACCGCCCGGCGAGGAAGTCACGGCGCCGCCCGGGCACCATCCCCTCGGCCAACCGCCGTTCGACGGGCCCGCCGGGTAGCGCCGACGGCTCTCCGGCGCGGGCCAGCCCCAGGGTGAGGCCGCGGGCCGCCAGGTGCCGGCGCAGCGCCCGCAGGGCCCGTTCGGCCCCGGCCCGGTCGGCGGCGCTCAGCACCGCGGCCTCGGGGCGGGGCGCGGGCGGTCCGGGCAGGGCGCCGGGCGGGCGAAGCGCACCGGTGGGTGGAGGTCCATCCGTACTCTCCCGCGGACTGTCCAGGGCGTCAGGCCCCGTGGGCACCTGGTGCGGAGGCCCGACCGGTCCTCCGCGCCAGGTGCCCCGGGCGTTCCGCCGTGCCGCCCCGGCGGTGGCTTCCGTCGGTGCCGGGCGGGGCCGCCGCTTCCCGTCAGGTCCGCAGCAGCTTCTTGACGATCTTTCCGGCCGGGTTCCTGGGCACCTGGTCGATGAACTCGATCCGCCGTGGCCGCTTGTAGGGGGCCAGCCAGGCGGCGGCGTGCCGCAGCAGTTCGGCCTCCCCCACACCGTCCTCGGCGACCACATAGGCCAGCGGGACCTCGCCGTAGTCCTCGTCCGGCACGCCCACCACCGCCGCGTCGCGCACAGCGGGGTGGCCGCGCAGGGCGCGTTCGATCTCCGAGGGGTAGACGTTCTGCCCTGCCCGGATGATCAGATCCTTGCTCCGGTCGACCAGGTGGATCCGGCCGTCGCGGTCGATGAACCCCAGGTCGCCGGTGCGGATCCAGCCGTCCACGGTGATCTCGGCGGTGGCCGCCTCGTCGTCCCAGTAGCCGCGCATCAGCCCGGGGCCGCGTACGCAGATCTCGCCGATGGCGCCCGGCGCCACCTCCCGGCCGTCCAGCCCCAGGGCGCGGACCGACATCCCGGGGATCACCCGGCCGCTGGGGATCACCTCGGGCACGGCGTCCGCTGCCGGATGCTCGTCCGGGCCCAGGGTGACGAACGGGCCGCCGACCTCGGTCATGCCGTAGACCTGCCGGAACCCGCAGCCCAGCCGCGCGGTGGCCGCGGCGTAGATGTCGGGTGGCATGGGCGCGGCGCCGTACAGCACCTCCCGCAGCGTGGACACGTCGGTGGCCGCCAGCGAGCGGGCCTGGAGCAGGAAGCGGAGCATCTGCGGGACCAGCCAGATGTGGGTGGCCTGGTGGGCCTCGATGGCGGCCAGCGCGGTCTGCGGCGTGAAGCCGGGCAGCAGCACCACGGTGGCACCGGCCGCCAGGTAGGTCAGCGAGACCACCAGGCTGCCGTGGTACAGCGGGCAGCAGTTGACCAGCACCATGTCCTCGGTGGGACGGGCCACGGACAGCCAGCCCAGCGCGATGGCCCGGAAGGAGGTGTGGTCGACGGTGACGCCCTTGGCCTGCCCGGTGGTGGCCGAGGTGTGCAGGATGGCGGCGGGGGCGTGGTCCGGGATGTCGGGC
>NZ_SRID01000787.1 GCF_004684805.1 Streptomyces palmae | reverse complement strand
CGCCAGACCCTTCCGCCATCGGCCCCGCCCCTTGTCGGATGTGTTTCCTCAGGAATACCGCACCGGAATTGCCCCATCGATTCACCGGCGGAATGCACCATACCCGGGGGCTAATCCGACCGTAGTGTTCATGGCATGACAGCAGTTGAGATTCCGCAGCGCATGAACTTCAACCAGGCCGCCCCGAAGGTCTTCAAGGCCATGGTCGCCCTGGACTCCGCCGCTCGGCAGGGCCTCGACCCGGTCCTGGTCGAGCTGGTGCAGATCCGCGTCGCCCAGATCAACCGGTGCGCGTACTGCATCGACTACCACACCGGGGACGCCCGCAAGGCCGGCGAGACCGAGGACCGGATCTACCAGCTCAGCGCCTGGGAGGAGGCCAGCCTCTACAGCGCGCAGGAGCGCGCCGCCCTGGCCCTGGCGGAGGCCGTCACCCGGCTCCCGGACGGCATCCCGGACGCGGTCTACGACGAGGCAGCCCGCCACTTCGGCGAGGAGGAACTGGCCCGTCTGATCGCCCTCATCTTCACCGCGAACGCCTGGAACCGCATGAACGTCACCACCCGGAAGACCCCGGGCACGTTCTGAGCGTGGTGCGCGTGGTGCGCGTGGTGCGCACGGGGGCCACGGGGGCCACGGGGGC
>NZ_SRID01000104.1 GCF_004684805.1 Streptomyces palmae | reverse complement strand
CCCCCCCACGGGGCCCCTCCTCGTCCGATGCCGGGTGAGGAGGGCGGACCCCCGATCACCTCGGAGGAAGAGTTGAGGACCAAGCGCAACACCCCCCGCACCGGAGTCACCCGCGGCAAGATGATCGCCGCTGCCGCGTCCGTGGTGGCCGTCGCCGCGGTGGCCCTCCCGGCCACCGCCAACGCGTCCGACAGCTCGGCGAAGACCTTCAGTGTCGCCGAGGCCAAGGCCGCGAGCAGTGCCGTGCTCAAGGCCGACGTCGGCGGCACCGCCTGGTACACCGACGCGAAGACCAACACCCTGGTGGTCACCGCCGACAGCACGGTCTCCCAGGCCGAGATCGCCAAGATCAAGAAGGCCGCCGGCGACAGCGCGGACGCGATAGAGATCAAGCGCACCCCGGGCAAGTTCAACAAGCTGATATCGGGCGGCGACGCCATCTACACCAGCAGCTGGCGCTGCTCGCTCGGCTTCAACGTCCGCAACAGCAGCGGTGCGAACTACTTCGTGACCGCCGGCCACTGCACCGACGGTGCCGGCACCTGGTACTCCAACTCCAGTGGTTCGACGGTCATCGGCCCGACCGCCGGTTCGAGCTTCCCGACCAACGACTACGGTCTGGTCCGCTACAGCGGCTCCGTCACGCCCCAGGGCACGGTCGGCAGCCAGGACATCACCCGCGCCGCCAACCCGACGGTGGGCCAGTCGGTCACCCGTCGCGGCAGCACCACCGGCATCCACAGCGGCACGGTCACCGGTCTGAACGCCACCGTGAACTACGGCGGCGGCGACATCGTCTACGGCATGATCCAGACCAACGTCTGCGCCGAGCCCGGCGACAGCGGCGGCCCGCTGTACTCCGGCAGCACCGCGCTGGGCCTGACCTCCGGCGGTAGCGGCAACTGCAGCTCCGGCGGCACCACCTTCTTCCAGCCGGTGGTGGAGGCGCTGAACGCGTACGGCGTGAGCGTCTACTGATCGACGGCTGACCAGGCCGGCGTCCCGGTGCCGCACCCGTAGCGCGCTACGGCACCGCCGGCCCGCAGCGCCAGAGCCCCCGCCCGGGACGCCGGGCGGGGGCTCTGCTGTGTCCGGGATCCGCCGGGTTCAGGGGCGGTGATGTACGCGGCTCTGCCGGGTCCGGGGGCGGCCGATCGCGGGCCGCTCATGTCCGGTTTCCTCTGGCCCTCCCGGGTGCTTGCACGTCGGACTATCGTGGACATCAGTTCCCAAAGAGGGGCATCGTTCGCGATTCGGACGGGCAGGTGACCGTGATGCTCGGTGTACTCGTGACGGTCGTCATCGTGGCGTTCCTGGTGGCGATGGCCGGAGTGCTGGCCTCCGCCCGGGTGGTCAAGCAGTACGAGCGCGGCATCGTGTTCCGGCTGGGCCGGCTGCGGTCGGAGATCCGGAACCCGGGATTCACCATGATCGTGCCGCTGGTCGACCGGCTCCGCAAGGTCAACATGCAGATCGTGACGCTGCCCGTGCCCGCCCAGGAGGGCATCACCCGGGACAACGTGACGGTCCGCGTCGACGCGGTGGTCTACTTCAAGGTCGTCGACCCCGCGGAGGCCATCGTGCAGGTCGAGGACTACCGGTTCGCGGTCTCCCAGATGGCCCAGACCTCGCTGCGCTCGATCATCGGCAAGAGCGACCTGGACGACCTGCTCTCCAACCGGGAGAAGCTCAACCAGGGGCTGGAGCTGATGATCGACAGCCCGGCCGTCGGCTGGGGCGTGCACATCGACCGGGTGGAGATCAAGGACGTCTCGCTGCCGGAGACCATGAAGCGCTCCATGGCCCGGCAGGCGGAGGCCGACCGGGAGCGCCGCGCCCGGGTGATCAACGCGGACGCGGAGCTGCAGGCGTCCCGGAAGCTCGCGGAGGCCGCCACGCAGATGGCGGACACCCCCTCGGCGCTCCAGCTGCGTCTGCTCCAGACCGTGATGGCGGTGGCCGCCGAGAAGAACTCCACCCTGGTGCTGCCCATCCCGGTGGAACTGCTGCGCTTCCTGGAGAAGGGCGCCTCGCCCGCCGACCAGGAACCGGCGGGCGAGCGGCCCCGACCCCTGGACACCCGCGCCGACGGGACCCGGCAGGAACGGTCCGGACCGGCCGCCGCCTGACCGACCGGCCTTCCGGGCCTGGGGAGCCGTGGGGTCCGGCCGGTGTGCGGACCGGTGAGGTTGGGTGAGCCGGTGACCGTACCGGCAAGGCCGTGGCCCCCGGCCGGGCGGGCGACCGAACACGACGGCGTGCGGACCGCCCGGCATCTCGTGCCGAGTCGGCACCGCTCACCGCCGCCCGCCTCAGGTGGCGTCCGCCGGTGGTTCGGGGAGCCAGTCGCGCGAGGGGTCGTATTCCAGCCAGCGGCTCCGCCCCGCTTCCGCGGCACAGGCGGCGGTGAGCCCGTCCAGTCCCGGATGCCCACCGCCGGTGCGCCACAGCAGCGACCAGGCGTACAGCGGTGTGGGCTCGACCAGGGGGACGGAGCGCAGCCCGGGAATGTGCGGCAGGGGTATGTCGGCGGGCAGCAGCGAGAAGCGGTGCGGGTCGGCGGCCACCTCCGCGAGGAAGTGGGTGAGCCCCAGGTTGACGCCGGCGGCCGCGCCGCGGATGCCGAAGCGGTCGGAGAACTGGTGGAGGAAGTCGAGCCGGTCCAGCGCGCCGGGGGCCCAGAGCACGCTGTCGCGCAACCGGCTCGGCCGCAGTGCCGGTTCGGCCGCCAGCGGATGGTCCGTGCTGAGCACGGCGTCGACGGGTTCGAGGCGGACCAGGCGGTGCGCCAGCCCGGGGTGCAGCGGCGGGTGGACCCGGCCGAAGGCCGCGTCGATGTCGCCACGCAGCAGCGCCGCCGCCACCGAGGGCAGATCGCGCCCGTGCCCCAGCGTCAACTCCCCGGCCTCCCCGGCGACCTGGGCCAGCGTCCGCATCGGTGCGTAGAGGTGCCCCCAGACGTCGACCCGCAGCGGGCGGTTCCACCCGGCCGCCGCCGCGACCGCGGCGTCGGCGGCGGCCACGGTCCGCCGGGCCGGCTGGAGGAAACGCTGCCCGGCCTCGGTGAGGCGCACCCCGCCGCCGCGCAGGAACAGCTCGGTGCCGAGCAGCAGCTCCAGCCGCGCGATCCGCTTGGACAGCGCCTGCTGGGAGATGCCCAGCGTCTCCGCGGCCCGTCCGAAGTGCAGTTCCTCGGCGGTGCGTACGAAGGCGCGTACCTGGGCCACATCGAGATCCACGGCCCTCACCATAGGCGACAACCGGAAGTTGTCGCCCTCGCGTGATCGTTGTTGGATCGCGGGGCGGCCCCCGGGGTTGCATCCTGGGCATGCGAAGACTGGTACCCACGGGGGACGCGGCACGTCCTGTCGTCTTCGCCGAGGTCCCCCAGCCCACTCCGCGGCCCGACGAGGCACTGGTCAAGGTGGAGGCGATCGCGCCCAACCGCGGCGAGACGTTCCTCCTGGAGCGGCCCCGGCCCGGGTGGCTGCCCGGCAAGGACATCGCGGGGCTCATCGTCCAGCCCGCGGCGGACGGCTCGGGCCCCGGCGCCGGCACCCGCGTGGTCGGGCATCCGGCGTCCGGCGGCTGGGCCGAGTACGCCGCGGTGCCGACGCACTCCCTCGCGGTGCTCCCGGACGGCATCGACAGCGTACGGGCCGCGGCCCTGCCGCTGGCCGGGATCACCGCCCTGCGGCTGCTGCGCACGGCCGGCTCCCTGGTCGGCCGGCGGGTGCTGCTGACGGGTGCCTCGGGAGGTGTCGGCCACTACGTCACCGAGCTGGCCCTCGGCGCCGGAGCCGAGGTGACCGCGGTGACGGCCACACCCGTGCGCGGCGAGCGGCTGGCCCGGCTGGGGGCGGAGGTGGTGCACGAGGTCGCGGCGGCCCAGGGGCCGTTCGACATCGCGCTGGAGTCCACCGGCGGTCCCGAGCTGCCGGCCGCCCTCGCCCAGCTGCGTCCGGGCGGCACGCTCGTCTGGTTCGGCCAGGCCGGCCGCACCCCGGTGACCTTGGACTTCTTCGACCTGCTCGGCGGGCCCGAGCGGGTCGCGATCCAGCACTTCCACTACGCCGGCGCCCCCTACGGCCCGGACCTCCGGACACTGGTGCGTCTGGTGGACGAAGGGCGGCTGCACCCCGAGATCGGGCGGATCGCCGACTGGACCCAGACCGCCGACACCCTGGTCGACCTGCGCGAACGCCGTATCCGCGGCAAGGCCGTGCTGCTGACGGGAGGAACGCCGTGCACACCGTGAACGCCACCGAGTTCGCCGCTGCCCAGTGGACCCGCGCCGTCGGAGCCGGCGTCGACCCCCATGAGTACCGGCGCGTCACCGGCGGCCTCGGCTCCGTCGCCGACTGGGAACCGTCCTTCCTGCGCACCGGGCAGGCCCACCTGGAGCGCGCGGAGCAGGCCGACTCCACCGTCTCGGCGGGCGAGCATCTGCTGATGGCGGCCCGGTGGTTCCACCTGGCCACGCTCGCGCCCGACGCGGAGGCGCGGCGCGCCGCGGCCGAGGCGGACCAGGCCCTGGGCCGAGCCCTCACGCTGCTGGAGCCCGGGGCGCGGCGAGTGACCGGCGAGGGATTCACCGGTTGGTTGCGCGGTCCCTCGAACGCGCCCGGCACCGCGATCGTCGTGCCCGGTCTGGACTCCGCCAAGGAGGAGTTCCTGGACCTGGTCTCCGCGCTGCTGGCCAGGGGGTTGGCGGTGTTCGCGATGGACGGCCCCGGCCAGGGCGCGCTCGCGGCCACGACGACCCTCACACCGGACTACGAGCAGGTCGTGAGCCGGGTCGTCGACGCCCTCGGCGCCCCGCGCGTCGGCCTCGTCGGCCTCAGCCTGGGCGGCTACTTCGCCGCCCGCGCCGCCGCGCTGGAACCGCGGGTGGCGGCGGCCGCGACCGTCAGCGGCCCCTTCCGCCTGGACTGGGAGGAGCTGCCCCGGCCGGTCAGGGCGATCATGGCCCGGCGCACCGGGGGCGCCGAGGCCGCCCGCGAGTTCGCCCGCCGGGTGGACCTCGCCGCCCTGGCACCCCGCATCGCGGCGCCGCTGCTGGTCGTGGACGGCGGCCAGGACGTCATCCCCGGCGTGGTCGACGGCGCGCCACTGGCCCGTCTGGCCCCGCACGGCAGCTACCTGTCGGTCCCGCACGGCGACCACCTCCTGGGCAACGCGCGGCCCGACTGGCTGTCCCACCTGGCCGACCACCTCACCCACACCCTGACAGGAGCACCGGCATGAAGCGCTTCACCGGGAAGACCGTGCTGATCACCGGCGGCACCAGCGGCATGGGCCTGGCCACCGCGCACCGCCTCATCACCGAAGGCGCCCAGGTGGTCATCACCGGGCGCACCCGCGAACGCGTCGACGCCGCCGTCCGGCGACTCGGGCCGCAGGCCTCGGGCACCGTCGCCGACGCCGCCGACCTGGGGGCGGTGGACGCGCTGATGGAGACGGTCCGTACCCGGTACGGCCGCCTGGACTGCCTCTTCGCGAACGCGGGCACCGGCACCTTCCTGCCCTTCGAGGACATCACCGAGGCGGACTTCGACCACGGCGCGGACGTCAACTTCAAGGGGGTCTTCTTCACCGTCCAGAAGGCACTGCCGCTCCTGGCGGACGGGGGCTCCGTCGTCATCAACGCGTCCTGGACCCTCCACCGGGGCAACAGCGTCCTCACCCTGTACTCGGCGACGAAGGCCGCCGCGCACAACCTGGCCCGCACTCTCGCCGCGGCTCTCGCCCCGCGCGGCATCCGCGTCAACTCCATCAGCCCCGGGTACATCGACACACCCATGTACCCCGCCGCCGCCCTGGATCCCTCGGAGGCGGAGGCGCTGACCGGCCGGATCGCGGCGGGCCGCTTCGGGCGCCCGGAGGAGGTCGCGGCGGCCGTGGCCTTCCTGGCCTCGTCCGACGCGTCCTATGTCAACGGCCAGGACCTCGTGATCGACGGTGGCCTGGTGGGTGCCGCAACCGCCTCCTGACCGGTGGGCAGCCCGCGCGAGCAGCCGACCTCCCCCAGGAGAGCGGCCCGCGAGGTGGTGCCGAGGAACGCCTGGCTGGAGATCCGGTCGAGCCGCGGCCGGGTGGCGGAAGTCGCCGGTGGCTCGCCCCGCCCACCGCGAGGGGTGCCCGCGCCGACCTTGACGCGTGCGGGCACCGCCATGCGCGGTGGGTGGGGGCGCACCGGGGCTCCAAGCGCGGTCCGAACGCGACCTTGTACGCGCCCCGGCGTGCCCGGAATGATCGTCCGGCCCGTTGGCATGGACGTGAAGTCCCTGGTGAACGGTGCTCCGTGCTCCTGGCACCGACCCATCCCTCACGGGAGGTTCCGAGTTGAAGCTCCGACGTATGGCGCCCCGACGCCCTGTCCTGATCGGCGCCGGCGTCGCCGTGCTCGCCGCCGTCGCCCTCGCACTGCCGAACGCCGCCGCCACCCCTCCGGCAGGCCCCGGCCCGCTCCAGGCCCCCACGCCCGGCCGGCTCGCCGCCCGCCTCACCACCGCACTGGGGGCCGACGCGGCCGGCTCCTACTACGACGCGCGGGCCCGCCGGCTGGTGGTCAACGTACTGGACCGGGACGCCGCCGCCCGGGTACGCGCCCAGGGCGCCGAACCCCGGCTGGTCAGGCACTCGCTGGCGCGGCTGGACGCCGCCCGGGCCTCGCTGAAGGCCAAGGCGGCCGTGCCGGGCACCGCCTGGGCGATGGATCCGAAGACCAACCAGGTGGTGGTCATCGCCGACCGCACGGTCACCGGCGCCCGGCTGGCCACCCTCGACAAGGCCGTCCGAGGGCTCGGCGACAGGGTGCGGGTGCGGCGCTCGGCCGGCGCCATCCGGCCTCTCATCGCGGGCGGCGACGCCATCTGGGGCGACGCTGGGCGCTGCTCACTGGGCTTCAACGTGGTCAAGGCCGGTCGGCCGTACTTCCTGACCGCCGGGCACTGCACGGGGGAGATCGAGCGCTGGTCGGAGACCGAGAACGGCGCCGAGATCGGGACCAGCCAGGACAGCAGCTTCCCCGGCAACGACTACGGCCTGGTCGAGTACACGGCCGACATCGCCCATCCGAGCGAGGTGGACCTGTACGAGGGCGGGACCCAGCCCATCACCGGGGCCGGCGAGGCCGCGGTCGGCCAGCGGGTGTGGCGCAGCGGCAGTAGCAGTCATGTGCACGACGGCCAGGTCACCGCGCTGAACGCCACCGTCAACTACCCGGAGGGCAGCGTCGAGGGGCTGATCCAGACCAACCTCTGCGCCGAGCCCGGCGACAGCGGCGGCCCGCTGTTCTCCGGCAGCACCGCACTGGGCCTGACCTCCGGTGGCAGCGGTGACTGCACCCTGGGCGGCGAGACCTTCTTCCAGCCGGTGACCGAGGTGCTGACGGCGTACGGGGCCCGACTCGGCTGACCGTCGCGTCGTGCCACCGGGCGGCCCCCGCGGCGAGCCGCACCCCGCCCCGTACAGCGGGCGAGGCCCCCGGGCAACCCGATGGGGTGCTCCGAGGGCCTCGCCGAACGCGGGGAGCGGCGCCGGTGCCCGAGCGGGCGGGGGTCCGCCGGCTCGCGCACCGCCTGCCGTCAGAACGCGAAGACCAGGGAGGTCGCACCCTCCTTCACGCAGTTGTTGGGGAAGGTGTGCGCGTAGGAGACCCGGCGGCCGTCCCAGACCCCTTCCGCGGTGACGGTGATCGGACGCCAGTCCCTGGTACAGGCCCGGCCGTTGTCCGACTCCGTGACCGCCAGCCCGGAGAAGTCCCCGTCGACGGCGGAGAGCTCCGCGCACGCCTCGGCGGCGGCCGGGTGCGTCCCGCTGGGTCGCGGTGCGCAGCTGAGCGTCACGGCACGCTGTATGGCGGCGGTCGAGGCGTCCTCACCCTGACCGACGGTCAGCACCAGCGCCGAGGGCGCGTACAGGCTCCGCGGCTGGGCGGGTTCGGCGCTCGCCGTGACGGCCGCCACCAGGCAGCCCGCGGACAGCGTGAGGCCCAGACCGATCGCTCCAGCGATCTTCCGCATTCCGAACACTCCCTTGCTCGTGATTGCAGATACCGGACGGGAGTCTTGCCGAACCGTTCACAGATCGCATGTCGAAGTTGCACCGAACGCACACTTCCGGTCGCGTTCAGCGACGGCCCACTGGCTGATTGTCACACCCGGTATCCGATGTCTTTGCGTGCATCAACAATCAACCCAGGGTGACACGCCCCAGGTCTGGCCCCCTCGCTCAACACGGAACGGCGCGCCGGTAGCCCCGCGATGGCCACCTGATGGCCGAGCCCGTCCGGTACGGCGCACCTCGGTCGGACCGGCTCGACCGGAAACCACCACCCACGCAAGCGCGTACTCCCGCCTGCCACCGGGTGGGGCCGCCGCCATCGCCGCCTCCCCGTCTGAACACGGACCCGCCCGGCATGCCGGCAGGGGCCGGACGGCCGGTCGCGTGAGGTGGGCATGCCGGTCGGCACGCGCGAGCCGACCCACCGAGTAGCCCTGAACCCGCGGCGAGGGTTGTCGCCCCATGGGCGTGGGTCGGGGCCGGGCCGCGTTGTGGGTGAGGGGCGCGCGTCAGGGCGCTGCGGTGGGGGCGGCGCAGGCCGGCTGCCCGTCGACGGCGAGGCCGCCCGGCGGCAACCGCGAACGACATCGCCCGGCCCATGGCGGCCGCCCGATCGGCCCGCTCCGCTACCGGCAGCCCAAGTGGAATCCGGATCGCGGACAGGTGATCGGTGGTTTTTCCCTGGCTGACAGCCAGTCAATTGGCGGATCACCCGGCCGACAGGGGCGAGTTGTGGGGTGACAAGTCCGCCTTGGTCCCGTGATGTCGGAGAGCGCAAGGCGCCACCACACCGCTGACTCCCACGTAAAAGTGTGATCAACTGCCTGCCGACAGGGAGGGGAAGACGCGTGATGTCAGAGGACTTCGGCGAGAAGTGGAACCGCGGCCCCGCCGGCAGCGCAGCCCTGCGGACGGGTACCAGGCTGGACGGTGGGCCAGGAATCCCGTCGAAACCGGGCGGACCGGCGGACTTCGCCTCGTCACCCACGCAGAAGAAGGAGGCGGCGGGCACGATCGAGCACGAGTTGGGGCCCAACACCTCCACGGCCGCGAAGCACGCGGACGAGGCCACCTCCGCCGCCGCGAAGGGATTCCAGGACTGGGACACCGCCGCCGGCCTGAAGAAGGTGGCGGAGACCTGGGACCAGCAGGTGAAAGCCCTGATGGGCCGGCTGGCGGGGGAACAGAGCGCGCTGCTCGGCGCCCAGGGGTACTTCGCGCGGAACGACATCGATCTGGCCTGCAAGCTCCACGCCTCCCAGTCCAAGCTGAACGACTACTCCACCGAGGGCCCGCGGTGCTGACCTACCACAAAGTCATGACCACCGACCTGGGGCTGCTGCTCACGGCCGCCGGCCAGTGGGAGGCGATGGCGGGCGAGCTCCAGAAGGTGGAGACCCGCTACGGCAACACCGTCCAGAAGATCACCATGGGATCGGGTTGGAACGGCATCAGCGCCGGATTCGCCCGTACCAACTTCGCGGCGACCCGCTACGAGTACGCCGCCGCGCAGATCGAGGCCAAGGCGGTCGCCGGCCTGCTGCGGGAAGCCCATGAGAAGTTCACCGACCTCAGAAATAAGCTCACCAGCGCGCGGGCCGACGCGATAGCCGCCGGCATGACCGTCTCGGAGGAGGGACACGTCGCATTCGACTGGGCCGCGCTGACCCCCGCCGAGCGCAGCGCCTACCACCACGACCCCGACGGCCAGAAGTACATCAGCGACTCCGTCAGTACCTGGCAGGAGCACATCGACGACCGGGTGAAGGCGTTCGCCGCGGCCGACCTGAGCGTCAAGACCGCCCTGGAAGCGGCCGTCCTCGACAGCAACAAGGACCTGTTCACGGGCGGTAACGACGAGACCCTCAACGGGTTCAACCGCTACGCCGACAGCGAGCTGGACAAGACCGGCGCCGGCAACGGCAAGGACAAAGACAAGGGCAAGGAGCCCGCCACCAAGACAGACGGCTGGCACACCGAGGGCACGACCTCGGCGACCGGTCCCGCCGCCGGCTTCACGTACGGCGGACCCAAGTACGGCAAGGAGGGCTCGGCCAAGCTCTATGCGGACCTCGGCCACGCCACTGCCCAGGGCACGACGGCCAACGGGCCCTGGAGACTCTCCGGGATCGGCGACGCCTACGCGGGCGCCAGAGCCACCGCCAACTGGGGCTTCAACGAATCGGGCATCACCGGGAAGGCCGAGGTGTCCGCGGGCGGACGGGCCATGGCCGAGGGCCGAATAGAGGTCGCACACGTGGGCCTCTACGAACGCGTCGACGCCTTCGCCGGCGGCGAGGCCTCGGTCTCCGCCGGGGCGGGCACCTCCGGTGTCAACGCCGGAGCCAAGGTCTTCGCGGGCGCCAAGGTCTCTGTGGCCGGCGGCGGGGAGGTCGCCGGCATCGGCGGCGGCGGTACGGCCGAGGGCTGGGCCGGGGCGGGCGCGGAGGCCAAGGTGACCTTCGGCATGGGGGATGACGGTAAGTTCCACATCGGCGGCAAGGTGGGCGTCGCCGTCGGAGTCGGCGGCTCCGTGGGCGCGGAGTTCACCATCGACCCGAAGAAGGTGGCCGACGCGACCAGTGACGCGGTGGACTTCGTGACCGACACGGCCGACCACGTCCTGGACGGCCTCGCCGAGTTGACCCAGAGCGACGCGCTCCCCCGCGGAAAGAGACGCTGAGATGGCCGCGACACTGCCGGTGCCGATCGAGTTCAGCCTGCCGGAGGGCTGGCGCCCCGCCCCTCCCGAGGAACTCGGCGCCCCGGGCGTGGCCTTCATGGCCCTGCATCCGCGCCCCGATGCCGGGTTCACGGCCAACATCACCATTGACGGCGACTTCCGACCGGACGAGGCGACCCTGGCCGACATGGCCGAGGAGGCCGTGCGGCGGGTCCGCGAGGTCGCCGAGTCGGTGGTGGTGACCAGCCGCCGCGAACTCGGCTCCGAGGACGCGCCCGGGCTCGCCCAGCGACTGACCCTGTCGGCCGTCACCGGCGGCACGCGCCGCGACCTCGTGCAGTCCCAGGTCTACCTCGCCTTCCTGGACCCCGGCAGCCCGCACAAGCGCGCGGTGATCCGGCTGATCCTGACCTGCACCGCGGCGCAGGAGGAGGGTGTCGTGGGCGACTTCCAGGACTTCCTGCGCTCGGTTGCCCCCGACACCGGGGCGGAGGCGTAGCGATGGGCCGCTTCTGGGACTCGTTCACCGGCACCCGGCATCCCGACGGGGACGCCGCGGTGTCCTCCCCCGCGGAACTCAGGGCCGCGCTGCTCGCACTGGGCGGCCCGAAGGTGCCGTTCACCGTGCGCGAGGCCCTCCCCGCGGAGAAGGCGGACCTGGTCGCGGAGTGGCGGATCCAGGAACCCGCCTGGCACACCTTCTTCGCCCGGAGCCGGCTGGACCGGCAGCTCCGGATCAGCATGCGCCTGGATCCGGAGAAGCACGAGGTGCGCTCCCTCGACGAGCAGTGGGAGGTGACCTGGGTCGGGCACACTCCCCAGGTCGCCGCCTCGCGCGCGTACGGCAGCGGGTCGGCGACCACGGTCTCCAAGCAGTGGACCTACGAGAAGGGGCCCGACGGTCGCCGGCGCCGGGTCGAGACGTTCGGCTTCGACTCGCGCGCGATGAAGGACCCGCTGCGCACCGCGGTGCTCGGCGCGGGATGGACCTGGCGCGGAGCGGTCTTCAGGCTCTGAGCGGCGGTCCCCGCACCCCCGCGGACGCCTCCGCACCCCGCGGCGGGGGCCCGTCCTCGCGGCCCGGCCCCCGCCGCGGTCCACCTGTCTGACGATCGCTGGTCCGCAGGTGTCGTCGAATGACGTGCGAGGGGCGCGGATCGAGCCGTTGCCTGCGGACCGGACGCTGAACGGGGTGGTCGGTGGCGGGATCATCGTGAGGTGATCGATGCGATCGCCCGGAGGTTCCAGACCGGATCGCAGTGGTGCACCTGCCAGTCCGGTCGCGGCGGCCGCGGTGGGGGTTCCGGTCCGGGGCCCGTCCTGATAGCTTGTCGGGCATGTTCCTCCTCTGTGCATAGGAGTCGGCGCCCAACGCCCCGAGCCGGGGCGTGGCTTCCGCCGTCCCCGCACCTGCCGGCGCCGCTGTCGAAGGCGCCGCCTTTCTGAGGAACGCGATCGTGTCTGCACCTTCCCGGGGCCCGTCGTACGCTGCCGTGCTGCGGATCCCCCATGCCCGCCGGACCTTCGGCGCGGCGCTGCTGGGCCGCTTGTCGTACGGCACCGTCGGGCTGTCCCTGATCCTGGCCGCCAAGGAGGCCACCGGCTCGTTGTCGACCGCCGGCGTCGTCATGGCGCTGTACGGGCTGGCGAATGTCCTGCTCTCACCCGCGCGGGCCGCTCTGATCGACCGTCATGGGCCGCGCCGGGCACTGCCCCCGATGGCCGCGGTCTACGCGCTGACCCTGGCCGCGCTCGCCGCCGCGACCTGGCGGGCGAACGCGTCGGACGTGCTGCTGGAGGCTCTGGCGCTGGCCGCCGGTGCGAGTACGCCGCCGCTCGGCCCGGTGATGCGGACGCTGTGGAGCGACCTGGTGTCCGATCCGTCGCTGCTGCGGCGCGCCTACAGCCTGGACGGTGTCGCCGAGGAGGTCCTCTACGTCACGGGGCCGCTGCTGGTGGGCCTGCTGGTGAAGGTCGCGATGCCGTCGGTCGGACTCCTGGTGAGCGCCGCACTGGTGCTGAGCGGCTCGCTGGCCCTGGTCACCTCCCCGGTGGTCCGCGACGCGGCCGCACCCGGGAGGGCTTCGGCGGCGTCCGCGGCGCCAAACGGGTCCGCGGGGCAGGCCGGCGGTTCTGGTTCCGCCGGTTCCGCCGCTTCCACCGGGCCGGCGGACGGCTCCGCACCCACCGCCTCCGGTTCCGCCGCTGCCGCGGACGCGTGCGGCGGAACGGGTTCCGGGGCGGTGCCCGTTCCGGTGGAACCGGCCGTGCGGCGCGGCTCCGGACTGCCTCAGGCGGTCATCGTCTCGGTCGGGGTCGGCATGGCCCTGGGGGCGCTGGATCTGCTGGTGATCGCCTTCGCCGACCAGCACCACCACCCCGACACGGTGGCCTGGAGCATGGCCGCGCTGTCCGGCGGCAGTGTGATCGGCGGCCTGGCCTACGGGGCCGTGCCCTGGCGCGGATCGGCCGGGCCGCGGCTGTCACTCCTCGCCGCCGCCCTCGGGCTGACGCTGGCCGCGACCGGGCTCGCCTCCCACCCCGCCGCGGTCATCGCCGGGATGGCGGTCGGCGGGCTGTTCGTCGCCCCGGCTCTCACCACGGCCTATCTGATCGCCGACGAGTCCGCTGGTGCGGACGCCCGGACCCGGGCCGGGGCATGGGTGAACACCGCCTTCAACGCCGGTTCGGCGGGGGCTTCGGTCGCCGCCGGAGTGCTGGTGGGCCGGCTGCCGCTGGCGCTGTGCTTCGCGCTGGCGGCCGTCCCGGTGGTGCTCTCCGCCGTCGGCGGTCTGGTGCCGAGACGGGGCTCAGACGCGCGGGCGGCCGGCCGGCGGGTTGAGCAGTTCCGGGCTGTCGGGGTGGACGCGGGTGCGGATCGCGGAGGCCAGCAGGGTGAGCAGGGTGCCCACCACCGCCCAGCCGGCCAGCACCAGCAGCGGCCAGGTCACCGCGTTGCCCTGGAAGTACGCGATGGAGCGGCTGGTCCAGGTGCCGGCGCCCGGGGGGAGGTAGGGGCCGATGTGCCGCCAGAAGGCAGGTAGCAGCGGATAGGGGTACGGGCCTCCGGAACTCGGGTTGCCCAGCACCACCACCAGCAGGATCGCCAGCCCGATGCCGAGCACGCCGAAGAGCGCCTGGAGGGCCAGGGTGGCCGCGCCGACCGCGAACACGGTCAGGGCGCCCAGCCCCCACAGCGCCGGGAAGCTGCCGGGCAGCGCGCCCAGGACCGGCCCCACGATGATCGCGCCGCCCAGGCCGGCCAGCACCGAGTAGAGCGCCAGCACGGCCAGCCGGATCACGGCCCGGCGCGGGCTGGCCGGCCGTGCCCCGGCGCTGATCGCCAGGATCGCCGCGCACAGGTAGCCGCCCACGCACCAGCCGATCACCAGGTAGAAGGAGGACAGCGAGCGGGAGTCGCCGCTGCTGGCCGGCACGATGTCGGTGGCGGCCACGGTGCGCCCCGCGGACCGTTCCGCCGCGGTGACCACCTGCTCGGTGGCCTGCGCCAGCGAGTTGCCGGCGGCGCCCGCGACCAGGAGCCGGTCGGTTCTGCCGCTCGGGTTCACGATCAGCGCCGCGTCGGTCTCCCGGTGCTTGATCCGGCGGGTCGCCTTCGCCTCGTCCGACACCGGGTGCGCGTCCAGCGGGCTCCCGGACAGCCCGTCCAGCTGGTGCGCCGTACGGTCGCGCAGCTGCGCGGTGGGGGCGACCACGTCCAGGTCGACGCGGTGCGGTGTGGGGTGGTGGAAGGCGCCCAGGTACGAGGTGATGAAGCCGAGCTGGAGCAGCAGGGTGCCGATCACCAGCAGGGCGGCGCGCAGGGTGACGGCACCCCCGCCGTCGGCGCGGTAGGAGAGGTGGGTGGCGTTTCTCGTATGGGACATGTCGCTCCTTGCCGCACCGTCCGGGCCGGATTCCCCCATCGTGTGCAGGTGGGGTGGGCCGGCGCAGGCGGCGCGGGCCGTTCAGGGGATCGAGGCCGCCCGCACGGCCGTATCGTACGAACGTTCGAAATTTGGTTTATGGTGGAAGAGAGGGGATCGATACAAGACCGTCAGGGGGGATGGGTTCGAACAGCAGGAGGTGCGGATGCCGGGCTTCACGCATCTGCACACCGCGTCCGGGTTCTCGATGCGGTACGGCGCCGCCCACCCGGAGGCGCTGGCGCGCCGTGCCGCCGAGCGGGAGATGGACGCCCTCGCGCTGACCGACCGCGACAGCCTGGCCGGCGCGGTGCGCTTCGCCAGGGCGGCGGCAGCGGCCGGGGTGCGCCCGCTCTTCGGGGTCGACCTGGCGGTACGCGAGCCCGCGGACGGCCCGGGGTTCCCCGCGGCCGGCCCTGGCTCCGCCTCCCGGGCGCTGGCCGCCGCGGTGGCGGCGGGCCCGGGCGACCTCACCGGCCGACCGGGGGAGTCCCCGGCCGATCCGGGCACCTGGCGGCGGGCCGGCCGGCACACGGCGCGACGCCGGACGCCGGTGCGCGGCGGCGCCTTCGTCGACGAGTCCGCGCCCCGGGCGACCTTCCTCGCCCGGGACGGCGCGGCCGCCTGGGCCGCCCTGTGCGGACTGGTCTCCGCCGCCCACGTTCGCCAGGAGGACCACCCCCTGCTGCACTGGGAGGACCTGGCCGGCGCGCCGGCCGGGGCGCTCACCGCGCTGACCGTACTGCTCGGCACCGACTCCGACGTCGGCCGGGCGCTCGCCGCCGGCCGCCCGGACCGCGCCGCCCGGCTGCTGGCGCCCTGGCGGGAGCTGTTCGGGGACGCGCTGCGGCTGGAGGCGGTCTGGCACGGCCGCACCGGCACCGGCCCCGGATCGCTCCGGCTGGCCGCCCGGACCCTGGGCTTCGCCGCCGACCAGGGGGTGCCGGCCGTACTGAGCAACGCGGTTCGCTACGCCGACCCCGAGCAGGGGCCGGTGGCCGACGTGCTGGACGCCGCCCGCCGGCTGGTCCCGATCGATCTCCGCCGGCCGGAGGCGCTGGACAGCGGCGCGGCCTGGCTCAAGGGGCCCGGGGACATGGCGCGGATCGCCGAGCGGATCGCGGAGGCGGCCGGATTCCGCCGCTCGGCGGCCCACCGGCTGCTGGCCGAGACCCAGCGCACCGCCGCCGAGTGCCTGGTCGACCCCGAGGAGCACCTGGGGCTCGGCAGCGTCCACTTCCCCGAGCCGCATCTGGTCGGCGTCACCGGCGGCCGGGGCCGGGGCCGGACCGTGGAGCGGGAACTGCGCGCCCGCTGCGCCGCGGCCATGGTGCGCCGCGGCTACGACCGCGACACGCCGCGCTGGCGGCGGCTGGAGAGCGAACTGCGCACCATCGAACGGCTCGGCTACGCCGGCTACTTCCTCACCGTCGCCCAGGTGGTGGACGACACCCGGGCCCTGGGGATCCGGGTCACCGCCCGGGGCTCCGGCGCCGGATCGCTGGTCAACCACCTCCTGGGCATCGCCCACGCCGACCCGGTGGAGAACGGCCTGCTGATGGAGCGCTTCCTGTCGGTGCGGCGGGCCGCGCTGCCCGACATCGACATCGACGTGGAGTCCGCGCGCCGGCTGGAGGTCTACCGCGCCATCTTCGACCGTTTCGGTGCCGCCCGGGTGGCGACCGTCGCCATGCCCGAGACCTACCGGGTGCGCCATGCGGTACGGGACGTGGGCGCCGCCCTGGGGATGGACCCCGCCGAGGTGGACCGGATAGCCAAGTCCT
Organism: Streptomyces palmae; assembly: GCF_004684805.1. Lineage (GTDB taxonomy): Bacteria > Actinomycetota > Actinomycetes > Streptomycetales > Streptomycetaceae > Streptomyces > Streptomyces palmae. Next base: position 2,010 of record NZ_SRID01000104.1, on the reverse strand, counting down.
TCCCGCACATCCGCGCCCGGGACGCGCGGGCGGCCCTCGCCGAACTGCCCGAGCTGAAGGAGCTGCGGGAGGGCGGGGAGCCGGGCGGGCCGCCCGCCCTGCGGGAGCGCTACGGCGGCTTCTGGGGGCTGGTGGAGGCGCTGGACGCGCTGCCCCGCGGCATCGCCATGCACCCCTGCGGTGTCCTGCTGTCGGACGCCGGGCTGCTGGGCCGTACCCCCGTCGTTCCGACCAGCGGCGAGGGCTTCGCCATGTCGCAGTTCGACAAGGACGACGTGGAGGACCTCGGGCTGCTCAAGCTCGATGTGCTCGGGGTGCGGATGCAGTCCGCGATGGCCCACGCGAGCCAGGAGGTCGCACGCGTCACCGGGCGCCCGCTGGATCTGGACGACCCGGCCCAGGTGCCGCCGGGCGACCCCGCCACCTACCGGCTGATCCGGTCGGCCGAGACCCTCGGCTGCTTCCAGATCGAGTCCCCCGGCCAGCGCGACCTGGTCGGACGGCTGCAACCCGAGACCTTCCACGACCTGGTGGTCGACATCTCGCTGTTCCGGCCGGGCCCGGTCGCGGCCGACATGGTGCGGCCCTTCATCGACGCCCGGCACGGCCGCGCCCGCCCGCGCTACCCGCACCCCGACCTGGTCGAGGCGCTGCGCGAGACCTACGGCGTGGTGGTCTTCCACGAACAGGTCATCACGATCCTGGCCACCATGACCGGTTGCGAACCGGACCTGGCGGACGAGGCCAGGCGCGCCCTGTCCGACCCCGCGCGGCAGGGCCGGGTACGGGCCTGGTTCCACGCGGAGGGGGCGCGGCGCGGCTACTCCCCGCAGGTGCTGGCGCACACCTGGGAGATCGTCGCGGCCTTCGGCTCCTACGGCTTCTGCAAGGCGCACGCCGTCGCCTTCGCCGTACCCACCTACCAGTCCGCCTGGCTGAAGGCCCACCACCCGGCCGCCTTCTACGCCGGGTTGCTCAGCCACGACCCCGGGATGTACCCCAAGCGCCTGCTGCTGGCGGACGCCCGCCGCCGCGGGGTGCCGATCCTGCCGCTGGACGTGAACCGCTCCGACACCGCTTATCGAATCGAACTGGTGTCCGGTGACGGGGAAGGGGACGGGACCTACGGCCTGCGGATGGCGCTGTGCGACGTCCACGGCATCAGCGAGGCCGAGGCGGCGCGGATCGCCGCCGGACGCCCCTACTCCTCGCTGCTCGACCTGTGGCAGCGGGCCCACCCCGGACGGCCGGTCGCCGAACGCCTGGCCCAGGTCGGCGCCCTGGACGGGTTCGGCGACAACCGCCGCGACCTGCTGCTGCACATCGCCGAGCTGCACCGCGGGCAGCGCGCCGCCGGAGCCCGGCGGGCCGCCCGGGCCGCCGGGCCCCAGGGGCGCACCGCACCCGGCGGGCAGCTGCCGCTCACCGAGGCCGGTCCGGCCGCCCCCGCCGGCCTCCCCGACCTGGACGCGACCGAACGCCTCGGCGCCGAACTCGAGATCCTCGGCATGGACGTCTCCCGCCACCTGATGGGGGATCACCTGGCCTTCCTGGAGGAGGTGGGCGCGGTCCCGGCGAAGCGGCTGCGCACCGCGCGGCACGGTGAGACCGTGCTGGTCGCCGGAGCCAAGGTGGCCACCCAGACGCCGCCCATCCGCTCCGGACGGCGCGTCATCTTCGCCACCCTGGACGACGGCACCGGCCTGGTCGACCTCGCCTTCTTCGAGGACAGCCACGCCGCCTGCGCGCACACCGTCTTCCACTCCTGGCAGCTGCTGGTACGCGGAGTGGTCCAGCGGCGCGGCCCGCGCAGCCTCAGCGTGGTCGGCTCCGCCGCCTGGGACCTCGCCGAACTGGTCGAGCTGCGCCGCACCGGCGGCCTGCCCGCGGTGGCCGCCCGCCTGGCGGCGACCGTGCCGGACGGCACCCCCTCCGGTCGGACGACCGGCCCGGCTCCGGTTGCCGCGGGGCCGGGGAGCGGTACGGCCCGGGCCTCCGGGGGACCAGGGG
>NZ_SRID01000103.1 GCF_004684805.1 Streptomyces palmae | reverse complement strand
GACCGGGGCGGCGGGCGGGGCCGCGCTGCTGGGCTGCGTCCGCAGCGACCGCACCGCCTCGGCGACGGCGCTGCTGGGGCTGGGCGTCCTGCTGACCCTGATCGCCATGGTGGTGGCCGGCCCGCTGCTGGTACGTCCCCTGGTACGGGTGCTGGGCGGCGGCCTGCCCCGGCTGTTCGGCCCGGTGGGGCGGATCGGCCAGCGCAACGCGCTGCGCAATCCCCGGCGCACCGGCGCCACCGCCGCGGCGCTGATGGTCGGGCTGGCGCTGGTGGCCGGGATGTCGGTGGCCGGGTCGTCGATGAACCGGTCCTTCGACGAGCGGATCGACCACTCGCTCGGCGCCGACTTCGTGGTGCAGAACAACCACTTCGGCCCCTTCCCCCGAGAGATCACCGAGCGGGTGCGGAGTGTGCCGGGGCTGGGCGCGCTGGTGCGGCAGCGCTATGTGCCGATGCGGCTCGCGCTGCCGGACGGTACGTCGGTCCGTACCACCGGCGGCGCCTTCGACCGGCGGTTCGACGAGGTCATCTCGATGGACTACACGGCGGGCGGCACCGCGGCGGCACTCGCCCCCGGTCACCTCGGGATGGAGGAGGCCTTCGCCCAGGAGCACGGCATCCGCCTCGGCAGCCGGATCACCGCCGCGTTCTCCACGGGACGCACGGCCCGGCTGACGGTGGGGGCGCTCACCCGGTCCAGGTCGGGGAACGGCTTCGGGTCCGAGGGCGGCATCCTGATGGGCATCGGCACCGCGGAGCGGTATCTGCCCGGCAGCCTGGACTCGGCCCTCTATGTGAACGCCGCCCCGGGCACCGCCGCCCCCGAACTGCGGCACCGGCTGGAGCGCGCGCTGGCCTCCTTCCCGCAGGTGAAGGTGCGGGACCAGGCGGACTACAAGAAGCTGGTGCACGACCAGATCGCGGTGCTGCTGTACCTGGTGTACGCGCTGCTGGGGCTGGCCATCGTGATCGCGGTGCTCGGGGTGGTGAACACACTGGCCCTCGCGGTGGTGGAGCGCACCCGGGAGATCGGGCTGCTGCGGGCGATCGGGCTGTCCCGGGTGCAGACCCGGCGGATGGTCCGCCTGGAGGCGGTGATCATCGCGGTGTTCGGCGCGGTGCTGGGGCTCGGTCTCGGCCTGCTGTGGGGGGTGACCATGCGTCATGTGCTGGCGCTGCAGGGATTGACGGCGCTGTCGGTGCCCTGGCCCACCATGCTGGTGGTGCTCGTCGGCTCGGTGGAGGTGGGCCTGGTCGCGGCCCTGCTGCCGGCCCTGCGCGCCTCCCGGATGAACGTCCTGGACGCGATCGCCCACGAGTGACATCGGTGGCCCGGGAGAGCGCGCCGGCCGGTGGCCCGCGAGGGCGCGCCGGGCGCCCGCTCCCGATGGTGCCCCCAGGTCGCCGTGCTCGTCCAGGTGGGCCCGTGGTGGCCATGCGGAACGCGGCCCGCGAGGTGAACCTGGATCGGTGATGGTGAAACGCTCCACACCGCACCCGCGGGCCCGAGCGGCGGCCTCGACCGGGATCGACTACACCGGCGCCGTATACGGCTCACTGCTCGCCGCCTCGGTGGTGGTCGGCGCCGGAACGCTCGGCGCGCACCCCCGGCTGCGACTCATCCTGCTGCTGCTCATCACCGGTCTGGTGTTCTGGGCCTCCCACGTCTTCGCCCGCCTGTTCGGGGAGCGAATCGCCCAGCAGCATCCGCACTGGGCGGAGGTGCGCCGGGCGTGCGCCGACGAGTGGCCGATCGTCAAGGCGGCCGTCCCGCCGGCCGTGGCCGTCGCGGTCAGTCCACTGCTGGGCCTGGGAGCGCAGGGGACGGCGTGGCTGGCACTCGGTGTCGCGGTGTCCGGGCAGGTCGGCTGGGCGGCCACCGCCGCCCTCCGCGCGGGCGCCTCCCGCCGCCTGGTGCTGGTGGCGGGCATGGCCAACCTCCTCCTCGGACTGCTCATCGTCTGCGCCAAAGCCGTCCTCCAGCACTGACGGTCGCGTCTGGCGCGGCGACGCGATGGCGCGGGACGGCTGTGCGCTCGCGCACCCCGCCCGGGGACGCGGTCGGCCGTGCCCCGCCCCGCTGGGTGAATCCCCTCGGCGACCGCCCCCACCAGGCGCTTTGCCAATCCTTTACCATGGGGTGGTCCGGCCGCGTCCGCGGACGCGACACCTCGGGGAATCGCACGGGAAATCGCGACAGCTCCTGAGCACACCCCGAGCCCGTCCGAGCAACCCTGAGCAGCAAGGAGTGAGCCCCCTTCATGGGCGAACCCCCCGACAGTCGGCATCGCGCGATCCTTCGGCCTGTGGCCGATCATGGGACGGAGGTGAATCGATGACCGAAGCGATCCTGCTACTGGTCGCCCTGCTGCTGACGCTCGTCTGCGCGCTGTTCGTCGCGGCGGAGTTCTCGCTGACCACGGTCGAGCGCAGTGAGTTGGAGGACGCCGCGGAGCGGGGTGAGCGGGGCGCGGCCGGCGCGCTGCGGGCGGTGCGCGGGCTCACCTTCCAGCTCTCCGGCGCCCAGCTCGGCATCACCCTCACCGGCCTGATCATCGGAATGATCGCCAAACCGTCCATCGGCGCCCTGCTCACCGGGCCGATCGAGGCGGCCGGCCTCCCCCGCGCAACGGCCTCCGCCGCCGCCCTGGTGCTGGGCACCGTACTGTCCACCGTGGTGCTGATGGTGCTGGGCGAGCTGGTCCCGAAGAACTGGGCGATCTCCCGGCCCCTGCCGGTGGTCCTGAAGGTGGCCGGCCCGCAGCGTGCCTTCAGCGCCGCCTTCCGCCCGTTGATCCACCATCTCAACAACACCGCCAACCGCACCGTGCGCCGGCTGGGCATCGAGCCCACCGAGGAGCTGGCCTCCGCGCGCAGCCCGCAGGAGCTGGTCGCGCTGGCCCGCCACTCGGCCAGGGAGGGGGCGCTGGAGGCGGACACCGCCGAGCTGTTCGTCCGCTCCCTCAAGCTGGCCGAGCTGACCGCGGAGAACGTGATGACCCCGCGGGTGCAGGTGATCTCCCTGGAGGCACAGGCCACCGCCGAGGACGTGGTGAACGCCACCCGCGCCACCGGCCTGTCCCGCTTCCCGGTCCACCGGGGCAGCCTGGACACCGTCATCGGCATCGCCCACATCAAGGACGTCCTGGCGCTGCCCGTCGAGCAGCGGCTGCGCCACCCGGTGTCCGAGCTGACCCGCGAGCCGCTGCTGGTCCCCCAGTCGCTGACGGTGGACCGGCTGCTGGACCGGCTCGGTCGCAGGCCCGGCATGGCCGTGGTCATCGACGAGTACGGCGGGACCGCCGGCGTGGTGACGCTGGAGGACATCGTCGAGGAGGTGGTCGGCGAGGTCCGCGACGAGCACGACCCGGCGGAGACCCCCGATCTGGCCCCGGCCGGCACCGACCAGGACGGCCGCCGGCTCTACGACGCGGACGGCGCGGTCCGCTGCGACCAGTTGCAGGCCATCGGGCTGCGGGCCCCCGAGGGTCCGTACGAGACCCTGGCCGGGCTGGTCGCCACCGGGCTGGGCCGGATCCCGACCGCCGGGGACGGCGTCGACGTGGCCGGCTGGCACCTGGAGGTACGGGATGCCTCCGGGCACCGGGCGGCCCGGGTCCGGTTGCGGGCGCCGCTGCCCGGACCGTTGGGCGCCCATGACGAGGGGGCGGACCGATGACCGTACTGCAACTGCTGATCGGCCTGCTGACGCTGGTGGTCAACGCCTTCTTCGTGGGCGCCGAGTTCGCGCTGATCTCGGTGCGCCGCAGCCAGATCGAGCCGCACGCCGACCGCGGCGACCGCCGGGCGCGCAGCGTGCTGTGGGGCCTGGAGCACGTCTCGGCACTGCTGGCCGCGGCGCAGCTGGGCATCACCCTGTGCACCCTGGTGCTGGGTGTGGTGGCCGAGCCGGCCATCGCGCATCTGCTGGAGCCGGTGTTCCACCTGGTGCGTCTGCCGCACGGGTTGGTGCATCCGCTCTCGTTCGTGATCGCGCTGGCCGTGGCCACCTATCTGCACATGCTCTTCGGCGAGATGGTGCCCAAGAACATCGCGCTGGCCGACCCGGAGCGCTCCGCGCTGCTGCTCGGCCCGCCGCTGGTGGGGCTGGCCCGTGCCGTGCGGCCGGTGATCTTCACCGTCAACGCGTTCGCCAACGGCATCCTCACCCTGCTCAGGGTGGAGCCGAAGAACGAGGTCGCGGCGGTCTTCTCGGACGACGAGCTGGCCCGCATCGTCGCCGACTCCGGGGCGGCCGGGCTGTTGGACGGCCGGGCCACCGACCGGCTGCGGGAGGCCCTGGAGCTGGGCCGCAGGCCGGTGCGGGACGTGGTGCTGCCGATGGACCGGGTGGTCTCCGCGCGGATCGGGGTGGACCCCGAGGGGCTCGAGCGGCTCTGTGCCGACTCCGGCTTCTCCCGCTTCCCGGTGGTCGACGAGGACGGCCGGATCCTGGGCTACCTGCATGTGAAGGACGCGCTGGACGTCCGCCCGCGGGACCTGCCCTTCCGGTTGGGCCAGCTGCGTCCGATCGCCCGGGTGCGGGCGGACACCCCGATGGACGACGTGCTCACCGCGATGCGCGGCAGCCGCACCCATCTGGCGGCGGTGATCGGTGAGGACGGTCGGCCGGCCGGGCTGGTCGCCATGGAGGACGTGCTGCGCGAGCTGGTGGCCTGAGCGGTGGGGGCGCGCCGCCCGTGTGTGGTGCGCCCCCTGTCACCAGCTCTCCGGGCCGGGCTCCGCGTCCTCCTCGCGCCCGGCCTCCCCCCGCCCGGCCTCGTGCGCCAGGATGCACGCCTGCCAGCGGGCCAGGGCCTCCTCCCGGCCGCCGCCCTCGGCCTCGGCCGCGGCCAGCAGCGCGTCCGCCGCCATCGCCGCGAGCCGTACCGCCACCCGGCACACATCGCGGGTCTCCAGCGGCGCCAGCAGCTCGGCGGCGGCCTCGCCGTCGTCGGCGAGCGCGGTGGCGACGACGGCCATGGTCGTTCGGTCGCATTCATAGGCATCCACGCCGATCAGACTGCCCCACCCGGCCCTGTTCGGAACCGCCACCGCCTGACGGACTCCTGAACGGGCTCCGGCGCACGGCGCGCTCACGCCCGGAGCGCGCCCGATCAGTCGCGCCGGCTGGGGGTCGGCCCGGCGGGAGCGCCCGGCGGGCGGGCGGCGGGGTCGTAGCGGAACACCGTGAACTCCACGTTCCCGATCAGCTTGCTGCGCGTGGTCCGGCGGTAGAGCTCCGGCGGCCGGAAGATGTTGTCGTCGTGGACGTCCGTGCCGGGCTCCATGTTCCAGATCTCGGTCGTACCGTTGCGCGTACCGCCTTCGAAGTAGATATGCGTGGTGACCATGGGGCCGATGATGCTCGCGCCCGCTGCCCGGCGCACCCGGAGCCGGTCACCGGGCGGGCGGCGGGAGCCCCCGAGGAGTCACTAAGCGACCGGCTAGTATGTCGGCGCCATGGAGACCACACCCACACCGCCGCGGGCCACCGCCCACACCAGTTTCGTCGCGATCGGCGACTCCTTCACCGAGGGCATGTCGGACGAGCTCGCCGACGGCAGCTACCGCGGCTGGGCGGATCTGCTCGCCGCCCGGCTGGCGGCCCTGACCCCCGGCTTCCGCTACGCCAACCTCGCGGTGCGCGGGAAGCTCATCGCCCAGATCGCCTCGGACCAGGCCGACTCGGCCGCCGCGATGCGCGCCGACCTGGTGACGCTGGTGGGCGGGCTCAACGACGTCCTGCGGCCCAAGTGCGACGTCGCGCGGGTGTGCGCGACGCTGGAGGAGGCGGTGGCCCGGATCGCCCCCAGCTGCGGACAGCTGGTGCTGATGCGCAGCCCGGGGCGGCGCGGACCGGCGCTGGAGCGGTTCCGGCCCCGGATGGAGCAGCTCTTCTCGCACATCGACGACCTCGCGGTGCGCTACGACGCGGTGGTGGTGGACCTGTTCGCCTCACAGCCGCTGGGCGACCCCCGGATGTGGGCGGAGGACCGGCTGCACCTGAACGCCGAGGGCCACCGCCGGGTGGCCGAGGCCGTGTGGCAGGCCCTCGGCTACCCGGCGCAGGAGGACTGGAACGCGCCGCTGCCGCCCGCGGTACGGCCCGGCTGGTCCACCCGGCGCGCCGGCGACCTGCGGTTCGCCCGCGAGCATCTGCTGCCGTGGATAGGACGGCGGCTGACCGGGCGCTCCTCGGGGGACGGCCGCCCGCCCAAGCGTGCCGAACTCCTGCCGTACGAGGTCTGAGACACCGCGCGCGGAGTGCCGCCGCTTGAGGCCGACGGCGTGCCGGTTGCCGCCCTTGTAGCAAACCACAACCGCGACCAGGGCCCTGGCCTGCGCAAACCGCCAGTGGGCGGCCAGTAGAATCTCGACACGTGACTGTTAAGCCGCGCATCCCGAACGTCCTGGCCGGCCGCTACGCCTCCCCGGAGCTGGCCGTCCTGTGGTCCCCCGAATACAAGGTGGTGCTGGAGCGGCGGCTGTGGCTCGCCGTGCTCCGCGCTCAGAAGGACCTCGGGATCGAGGTGCCCGACGAGGCGATCGCCGACTACGAGCGCGTGCTGGACACCGTCGACCTGGCCTCGATCGCCGAGCGGGAGAAGGTCACCCGGCACGATGTGAAGGCCCGGATCGAGGAGTTCAACGCCCTCGCCGGCCATGAGCACGTGCACAAGGGGATGACCTCCCGCGATCTGACCGAGAACGTCGAGCAGCTCCAGGTCCGGCTCTCGCTGGAGCTGGTCCGGGACCGCACCGTCTCGGTCCTGGTCCGCCTGGGCGCGATCGCCGCCGAGCACGCCGAACTGGTGATGGCCGGCCGCTCGCACAATGTGGCGGCCCAGGCCACCACGCTGGGCAAGCGGTTCGCCACCGCCGCCGATGAGCTGCTGGTGGCCTACGGGCGGCTGGCGGACCTGCTGGACCGCTATCCGCTGCGCGGCATCAAGGGCCCGGTGGGTACCGCGCAGGACATGCTCGACCTGCTGGGCGGTGGCCCGGAGGGCCGGGCCCGGCTGGCCGAGCTCGAGCAGCGGATCGCCCACCACCTGGGCTTCGCGCACGCCTTCACCTCGGTCGGCCAGGTCTACCCGCGCTCGCTGGACTACGACGTGGTGACCGCCCTGGTCCAGCTGGCCGCCGCGCCCTCCTCGCTGGCCAAGACGATCCGGCTGATGGCCGGGCACGAGCTGGTGACCGAGGGCTTCAAGCCCGGCCAGGTCGGCTCCTCCGCCATGCCGCACAAGATGAACACCCGGTCCTGCGAGCGGGTGAACGGCCTCGCGGTGATCCTGCGCGGCTACGCCTCGATGGTCGGCGAGCTCGCCGGCGACCAGTGGAACGAGGGCGACGTGTCCTGCTCGGTGGTGCGCCGGGTCGCGCTGCCGGACGCGTTCTTCGCCTTCGACGGGCTGCTGGAGACCTTCCTCACGGTGCTCGACGAGTTCGGCGCCTTCCCGGCCGTCATCGCCCGGGAGCTCGACCGCTACCTGCCCTTCCTGGCCACCACCAAGGTGCTGATGGGCGCGGTACGGGCCGGGGTGGGCCGCGAGGTGGCGCACGAGGCGATCAAGGAGAACGCGGTGGCCACCGCGCTGGCCATGCGGGAGCAGGGCGCCGAGCGCAACGACCTGCTGGACAAGCTGGCCGCCGATGAGCGCATCCCGCTGGACCGCGCCGGACTGGAGGCCCTCATGGCCGACAAGCTGTCCTTCACCGGTGCCGCCGCCGACCAGGTCCAGGCCGTGGTGGCGCGGATCGAGGAGATCGCCAAGCAGCATCCGGAGGCCGCCGCGTACCGCCCCGGAGCGATCCTCTGAGCGGGTTCACCGCCGAGCAGTTGGAGGCCGTCCGCGACCGCATCGTGCCCGATGTGGTCGCGGACGGCCTGCGGGTGCTCTTCTGCGGCATCAACCCCGGGCTGATGACGGCCGCCACCGGCCACCACTTCGCCCGGCCCGGTAACAGGTTCTGGCCGGTGCTGCACGCCTCCGGCTTCACCCCGCGCCTGTTCGCGCCCGCCGAGCAGGAGCGGTTGCTCGACCATGGGCTGGGGATCACCAATGTGGTGGCCCGGGCCTCGGCCCGGGCGGACGAGCTCACCGAGGCGGAGTACCGCGAGGGCGGACGACTGCTGGCCGAGAAGGTGCTCAGGCTGCGGCCCCGCTGGCTGGCCGTCGCCGGGATCACCGCCTACCGGGTCGCCTTCGGCGACCGGCACGCCGCCATAGGCCCGCAGCAGCGGACCATCGGCGACACCAGGATCTGGGCGCTGCCCAACCCCAGCGGGCTCAACGCGCAGTGGACCGTGGCGCGCATGGCCGAGGAGTACGGCCGACTGCGCACGGCGGCCTTCGCGGAGGACTGACGGCACCTCCTTGCCGGATCGGGCGGGAGCGGGTCCGCCCCCGCCGGTCCTCAGTGTTCGGACAGCGCCAGGTTCAGGCCGAAGCCGATGAGCACCGTCCCCGTCGTCGCGTCCAGGGAACGCTGGGCGGCGCGGCGGCTGACCTTCAAGCGCCGCAGGAGGGCCGCCACCCGTTCGGTGCCCAGGATCAGCAGCGTGAACCAGAGCATTCCCTCGATGTCGTGCACCAGAGCCAGCAGCAGGCCCATGGCGAGGTGGGAGGTGTCCGCGGGAACGAACTGCGGCAGCATCGCCATGTAGAAGACCCCGATCTTGGGGTTGAGCAGGTTCGTGGTCAGACCGCGCCGATACGAACCGGACAGCCGCACCGTCCGCTGCTCGGGGTGCGGGCCGGCGGCGACCGGTTCCCGGCGCAGCGCCCGCAGCATCCCGATGCCCATCCACAGCAGATAGGCCGCGCCCGCGACGCGCAGCGCGGTGTAGGCGGTCTGCGAGGCCGTCAGCAGGGCACTGGCCCCGCAGGCCGCGGCGGCGCCCCAGGCCAGGGCGCCGGTGCCGATGCCCAGTGCGGTGGCGAAGGCGTGGGCGCGGCCGTGAGTCGCCGCACTGCGCAGGACCAGGGCCGTGTCGAGCCCCGGGACGATCGTGAGCAGGCCGGCGACGACAGCGAAGGACGCAACGGCCGAAAGTATGGTCATGGCGTCATTGTGGATGGATCGCGCCGGGGCCGGGCGGCTGGGGTGCGCGGTCCGGGCACCACGGCCGCGGGCCCTGCCGACACGACACGCGCGCGTTCCTGGCCGGCGCGCACCGGCGACGGTTGGCATCCGGCGCGCACCCGCCGAGGGGTGCGCGTACCGAAGCCCGGCCCTCACCGGCCGACCGGCCTCGCCCGGCGGCGGCCCGCCGCCCCGTCACGACTGTTCGTCCACCGGAGACCAGGACATCTAGGTTGCTAGCATGCTAGCCTCCCAGCGTGGGTGATGAGGAAGTCAAGCAGTTCAACGTGTACCTGCCGATCTCGCTGATCAAGCAGGTCAAGTACCGCGCCATCGACTCGGGCATGTCGTTGTCGGCATTGGTCGCAGACGCGCTGCGCGCCTACCTCGACGAACCCGGTGAGCAAGATCAGAATTCGAGCTGAAGGGGGAAGCCGCTATGGCGACCGAAGGTATCGAGGCCGTCTTCCTGGAAACGCACAACTGGGGGAAGGCGGCGAGGTTCTTCCAGGCCCTGGGCTTCGACCTGGAGTTCTCGACCGACCACAACTCCGGCCGGCTGCGCCGCGGCGACGGCCCGTACGTGTTCATCGCCGAGGTGCCCGAGGACCGCAAGCCGCAGACGCGGATCGTGTTGGGGGTGCCGGACGCGGACGCGTTCCGTCCCGGTCCGGATGTCGAGGTGGTCACGCCGTTCGAGGACACGCACTTCGGCACCAGGCTGATGACCGTCCGCGACCCTGATGGACGCCTGTGGAGCCTTCAGGCTCCTGCCGGGGATGGACCGCGATGATGGGCACCACGCGGAACGAGGCCGTCACGCCGCCGGACAACACCGCGGTGCGCTGCGCGCTGTGGCGGGCGATGCACGTCCGGGTCGATGCGGCGCCCTACGTACTGGAGGACGAGATCGGGCTGCGGCTGGTGGCCCCCGAAGCCGACTGGCCCCACCGCCCGGACATGGCCCCCGAGGCCACCGGCGCCTTTCGGGCGGCGATGGTGGCTCGCGCCCGCTTCGTCGAGGATCTGGTCACCGAGCAGGTCGAACGCGGCGTCGGCCAGTACGTCATCCTGGGGGCCGGTCTGGACACCTTCGCCCAACGCAGACCGGAGATCGCCTCGCGGCTGAGGCTCTTCGAGGTCGACCAGCCCGGCACCCAGGCGTGGAAGCGCCGGCGCCTGGTGGAACTCGGTTATGGAGTCCCGGAGTGGCTGCACCTGGTACCGGTCGACTTCGAGGCGGGCGAGTCCTGGTGGGAGCGGCTCGTCGCGGCAGGATTCGACCCCCGCGGTCCGGCCGTCATCGTCTCCACCGGCGTCAGCATGTACCTCACCAGGGACGCGACCGGGGCCACCCTGCGCCAGGTCGCCGCCCTCGCGCCGGGATCGACCCTCGTCATGAGCTTCCTCCTGCCGGCCGACCTCGTCGACGCGGCCGACCGGCCGGGTCTCCGGACGAGCCAGGCCGGAGCGCGTTCGTCCGGTACGCCGTTCGTCAGCTTCTACGCCCCGCAGGACATGCTGGCGTTGGCTCGCGAAGCCGGCCTCACGGACGCACGGCACGTGTCGGGAACCGTCCTCGCCGAACGCTACTTCGCCGACCGCTCCGACGGGCTCCGGCCGTCCAGCGGCGAGGATTTCCTGCTGGCCACTCTCTGAGGCTCTGCGACATGGCCGCCGGACCCCGACCAGGCGGTGACCGTGCTGTGCGGGTCGGGATCCGGGCCTCAGGGTCGGCCCCCACCGGATGCCCGGCCTCGCCGCTCCCCGGGGCAGCGGATACCATCCGGCACACACGCACAGTAGGGAGGGCGACGTGGGGCGGCTCACCGGCGGAGACCCTTCTCTGCTCCGGCGCATCAACTCCGCCGTGGTCCTGCACGCGCTGCGTACCGCCACGGCCACCGCGCCGGGTGCGGCCGCGCCCGACGCCGCCAGCCTCACCGACCTGGTCCGGGTGACCGGTCTGTCCCGGCCCACCGTGGAGGGCGTGGTGGACGGGCTGATCGCCGGCGGCCTGGTGGTCGAGGCGCCGGCCGAGGAGGGCGAGGTGCGCCGCCAGGGGCGGCCGGCACGCCGCTACCGGTTCCGGGCCGAGGCCGGGCACCTGCTGGGCATCGAGATCGGGGCGCACCGGGTGGCCGCGCTCCTGGCCGACCTGGACGGGCGGCTGATGGGCTCGGCCGAGCGCCCGGTGTCCCCGGACGCGGAGGCGGAGGAGCGGCTGGACCGGGTTCGGTCCGCGGTGACCGAGCTGCTGCGGCGTCAGGGCGTGGCCCGCGGGTCCCTTCGGGCGGTCGGGGTCGCCACCCCGGGGATCATCGCGGCGGACGGCTCCATCCGGCTGTGCACCGCCCTGCCGGGGTGGACCGGACTTCCGCTCGGTGAGCGGTTGAAGCGTTCGTTCCGCTGCCCGGTGCTGGTGGAGAACGACGCCAACGCGGCCGCCGTGGCCGAACACTGGAAGGGCGCCGCGGCCGGTTCCGGGGATGTGGTCTTCGTCCTGGCCGGCCTCAGCCCGGGAGCCGGTGCGCTGATCGCCGGGCGGCTGCACCGGGGCTTCGGCGGGGCGGCCGGGGAGATCGGGGCGCTGCATCTGCTGGGCCGGGAGGCCACCCCCGAAGAGGTGCTCTCGACGACCGGCGAACCGCTGCACCCCTTGGACGAGGCGCAGGTGGCGCGGGTGTTCGCGCTGGCGCGGGACGGTGACCGGCAGGCCCGGGAGGCGGTGGGCCGATTCATCCGGCGGCTGGTGCACGATGTGGCCGCGCTGGTGCTGGCCCTCGATCCGGAGGTCGTGGTGGTGGGGGGTTGGGCGTCCGGGCTGGACGGCGTACTGGGCCCGTTGCGGGACGAGTTGTCCCGGTACTGCCTGCGTCCGCCGCAGGTCGCGCAGTCGCTGCTGGGTGAGGCGGCGGTGGCCATCGGGGCGCTGCGGCTGGCGTTGGACCATGTGGAGAAGGAACTCTTCGCGGTGGAGAGCACGGTGACCGCCCGGCGCTGACCGTACCGTCCGGCTCCGGTGGCGATGACGGTGCCGGCCGCCCGTCGCGGCCCGCTGAACCCAGTGGACCCGCACTACCGACCGAGCCGGCCCGAACCCGCCAGGCCCCAGCCCGGAGGCCTCCCGCCGACCACCACCGCCCACCGAACCCAGCGGACCCGACCTACCGACCGACACGGCCCGAAACCCCATCGGCTCCGGAGCGTCAACCGGCGCGGTGGGAGCGGGCCAGGGCCCGGCCGCCGAGGGCCGTGCCCAGCACCCCGAGCATCAGCGCCACGATGCCGCCGCCCAGCCCGTTGCCGGTGCCCAGCCCGCCCTCGGCGGTGGCCACCACCAGCGCGCCCAGAGCCATGCCCATCGGCCCCAGCGCCAGGGCCGAGATGGCCCGGATCCGCCCGTCGCCGGTGCTGATCCGCCCGGCGAAGCGAGCCAGCGCCAGACCGCCGAGGGCCACGCTGGTCAGGGCCAGCAACGCGGCCACGATGGCGGTGACGCGCCCCGGGCTCAGGGTGGAGACGCCGGCGGCGATCGGCTGGGTCGAGACATGTGCGACCGCCGGTGCGGCGAGCACGGTGAGGACGGGCATGAGGCGCTCCTTCTCTGCTGCTACGGGACGTCGGCCGATCATGTCCGCCGGTCCCCCTCCCCGTCCTCCGGCGAACGCGGACACTTCGCCCTGCCGCCGATGCCGCAGCCGGCTACCGCGGATGCCGCACGGGTCGCACCCGTACCGCCGACGCGGTAGTCGCCGACCGTCCGCACGTGGGAGTCGTGCGCCGCGGACCTCCGGCTAAGGTGCGCGCATGAGCACAGTCGAAGCCGGGGTACGAGCCCGGGTCGTCAACTGGGCGATCGCCGTCGGCGTGGCAGCCGCGCTGCTGGTCACCGGGATCTCCGAGCAGCGTTCCGCCACCGGCCTCGATGTGCTCGGGTACGCGCTGCTGGTGGCCGGCGGCTTGGCACTGGCCGGGCGCCGCCGGGTTCCGGTGCTGGTCCTGGCCGTCACCGGGCTGTGCGCGGTGGGGTACCAGGCGGCTGGTCTCGATGTGCCCGCCGTCGCCTTCCTGTTCGCGGTGTACGCGGCCGTACGGGCGGGACGCCGGACCGTCGCGGTGGCGGCGAGCGCGGCCATGCCGGTCCTTCTGCTGCTCGCCGCCCTGGCCTCCGAGCCGCGGAACACGGCCGAGGCCTTCGCGCAGGCCCGCGGCGCCCTCGAACTGGCCTGGCTGATCGCGGCCGGCGCCGCTGGTGAAGCACTGCGGCAGGCCGAGCGGCGGGCGGACGAGGCCGAGCGCACCCGCGAGGAGGCGGCGCGGCGCCGCGCCGACGAAGAACGGCTGCACATCGCACGGGAGTTGCACGATTCGCTCACCCACCAGATCTCGGTCATCAAGCTGCAGGCAGAGGTCGCCGTCCATGTGGCCCGCCGGAAGGGAGAGCAGGTGCCGGAGGCGCTGCTGGCGATCCAGGAGGCCGGGCGTGAGGCGGCCAGGGAGCTGCGCGCGACCCTGGAGGCACTGCGCGACGACGACACGGCCCCGCCGCGCGGGCTCGACCACGTACCCGAACTCGTGGAGCGGGCCCGTGCGTTCGGCCTGGACGTGAGGCTCACGGTCCAGGGGGAGGCGCCGGACGCGCCGGCCGCGGTGGACCGTACCGTCTACCGGATCGTTCAGGAGTCGCTGACCAACATCGCCCGCCACGCGGCAGCCGGCACGGCGTCGGTCCGGATCGACTGCCGTCCGGACGCCGTGGTGATACGTGTCGACGACGACGGCAAGGCGAGACCGGATGCGGTGGTGGTGCCCGGCGTCGGACTGCTCGGCATGCGCGAACGCGTCACCGCCCTCGGCGGCCGGCTGCGCGCCGAACCGCGGGGCGAGGGCGGCTTCACCGTCCGGGCCGAACTCCCCGTGGACCGGGCGTCGTGATCCGGGTCCTGCTGGTCGACGACCAGCCGCTCATCCGCAGCGGATTCCGTGCCCTCCTCGACCTCGAGGACGACATCGAGGTGGTGGCGGAGGCCGGCGACGGGCAGGAGGGCCTGGCTCTGGCCCGGGAACTCCTGCCGGACGTCGCTCTGGTCGACATCCGGATGCCGGTCGTCGACGGCATCGAGACGACCCGGCGGATCGCCGCGGACCCGGTCCTGGCCGGGGTGCACGTCGTCATCCTGACCAACTACGGACTGGACGAGTACGTCTTCGAGGCGCTGCGCGCCGGCGCCGCCGGATTCCTGGTCAAGGACATCGTGCCGGAGGACCTGCTGCACTCCGTACGGGTCGCCGCGCGCGGCGACGCCCTGCTGGCCCCCTCGATCACCCGCAGGCTCATCAACCGGTACGTCGCCCAGCCGCTCGACCCCGGCCCCCGCACGGGGCTGGAGGAACTGACCAACCGGGAACGCGAGGCGGTCGCCCTGGTCGCGCACGGACTGTCCAACGACCAGATCGCCGATCGTATGGTGATCAGCCCGATGACCGCCAAGACCCACATCAACCGGGCCATGACCAAGTTGCACGCCCGTGACCGGGCTCAGCTCGTGGTCCTCGCCTATGAGTCGGGCCTGGTCACCCCGCGCCATGCCTGACCCCCGCACGGCGGTGCGCCGGCCGCCCGCCGGGGGCGGCCGGGGGCGGCCGGGTCAGCCCGCCAGGAGCCGCACGCCACCGCCGGTGTCACCGAAGGTGAGCCGGCAGGTGTCGGCGCGGTAGGTGGCGACCGCCACCGCCGCGGTACGACCCTGGGCGCGGTAGCGGGTGGTGACGACCAGCACCGGGGCGCCCGGCAGCCGGTCGAGCTCCCTGGCGTCGTCGGCCCGGGCCGATCCCAGCTCGACGGCCTGGTCCCGGCTCTCCAGCTCCAGGCGCTGGAGTTCGCGCAGGATGACGCGGGCGCGGGCGGCGCCGGTGGGGGCGTCGATGGAGCTGAGGCCGGGCAGGGACTCGGCCGGGACGTAGAGGAGTTCGGCGGCCAGCGGCTGGCTGCGGGACATCCGGGTGCGGCGCACCACGTGCACCGGGCGGTCCGGTGCCACGTTCAGCAGCTCGGCCACCGCGGCGGGCGGGATCGCCTCGCCGCCGTCCACCGGCTGCCAGGTGTCGGCGGTGCCGTCGGCGCCGGGCCAGGCCGGTCCGGGGTCGGCGACCGCCACCCCGACCCGCGGTGGCGCCACCGTGGTGCCGACGCCGCGGCGGCGCTGCAGCCGGCCCTCCAGCTCCAACTGCTCCAGTGCCTGGCGCAGGGTGGCCCGGGCGACGCCGAAACGGGCGGCGAGCTCACGCTCGTTGGGCAGGATCTCACCCACCGCGAACTCCGAGTCGAGCGCCTCGCTGAGCACGGTCTTCAGGTGCCAGTACTTCGGCTCCGGAACCGTTTCGAGCTGCGTGGTCCCCATCCTGTCCTCCGCGTCTGCTGCCGTGTCCCCTGCGGACATCCCTGGCGAAGACCGCGCCACCGCGAGAGTTATGCGCGCTTCTTTATTAAAGGTTGTTGCACTAAGTATGACTGCGACCATAAGACGCCCACCCCCCTTGGTCAAGACCAATCCTCGATCCGTTACGGTCCTGGCCGGGACGGTTCCGTCCAGCGTTCACAAGGTGTTCGTCCATCCGGCGAGAGCGAGGGGTACGGTATGAACCAGCAGGTCACCGTGGTGACGGGCGGGAGCCGGGGGATCGGCGCGGCGGTCGCCGCACGGCTGGCGGCGGCCGGTCATGACATCGCCATCGGCTACCAGCACGCCGCCGAGGCCGCGCATGCCTCGGCGGCCGCGGTGCGCGAGGCGGGTGCCCGCTGCGTGGTCGTACAGCTGGACACCAGCGAGGAGCAGGGCGTCGAGGCCCTGTTCGACACCGCGCGCGAGGAGCTGGGGCCGATCACCGGTCTGGTCAACAACGCGGGGATCACCGGTCCGTTGGGCCGTTTCACCGAGACCTCGCCCGAGGTGATGCGCCGGGTGGTGGAGGTGAACGTGACCGGAGCGCTGCTGTGCGCCCGCCGGGCGGCGCGGGAGATGTCCACCCGGTCGGGCGGCTCAGGCGGGGCCATCGTGAACATCTCCTCGGGCGCGGCGACCACCGGCAGCCCCGGCGAGTACGTGCACTACGCGGCCAGCAAGGCCGCGGTGGACGCGATGACCATCGGGCTGTCCAAGGAACTGGCCGCCGAGGGCATCCGGGTCAACTCGGTCCAGCCGGGCATGACCCTCACCGACATCCACGCCGCGATGGGCGACCCGGACCGCCCCTGGCGGGTCAAGGACCGGGTCCCGATGGGCCGCCCCGGCGAACCCGACGAGGTCGCCGCGGCGGTCGCCTGGCTGATGTCCCCGGAGGCCTCCTACACCACCGGAGCCGTACTCCGGGTCGCCGGCGGCCTGTGACAGGAAGCCCTCTCGGGCCGTACGGCACCGCTGTCTCACGACGCAAGCCGGACCCGCACTCGCCGGGAGTCACAGACTGTAACGAGGCTGCCGAGCGGTACAACGAGGTGGGCGCCGTGCATACGCGCCCACCTCTCTTCTCCGCGCGGGCTTCCCCTGGCAAGGGGTGCCGTCCTGCGCGCGAGTTCGTCCTCCCCGAACCCGCGCGCTGACCTTCCGCACGCAGGGCTCAGCCCGGGGCGCCCCCGACGCCGACCGCCTGGACATCGACCATGCCGTAGGCCCGGCTGACGTACACATTGGTGAGACGGGGGTTGCGGTAGTTGAGGGTTCTCACGGCGACGACCGGGAGGTAGTGGGCGCCGTCGGTGAGTTTGTGGTTGAGGGTGCGGTAGAGCCCGGCCACCTTGTCGGGGTCGGTCTCCGCCATTGCCCGGTCGATCAGGGCGTTGATCGACGGATCGTTGACCTGGGCGTAGTTGGTGTTGCCGCTTGGGCGGATCATTCGGCTGTCGGCCAGCGGCTGCAGGAAGCCCGACCCCTGGGGGAAGTCGGAGCTCCAGTTGGCCATGATGAGGCCGTAGCCCTTGTCCTTGATCTCGCTGGGGTTGCCGCGGGTCTCGAAGTACGTGCTGTAGTCCAGCCGTACGACCTCGACCTGGATACCCGCGGCCTTCAGGGACTGCTGCAGCACCTCGGCGGAGGCGACGTCCTTGGGGCTGTTGTGGCGTACGACGAGCTTGGTGTCGAAGCCGTTCGGGCGTCCGCACCGAGCGAGTTCCTCCTTGGCCTGCGCGATCCGGGGCTTGCCCGTGGTGAGGTCGAAGGGGTCGTAGGCATCGCTGCCCGGAAGGGTCGGGGGCAGCATGTTGCCGTAGCGGGAGCCCGCGGCCGGACCGCCCTGCGCGGTCTGGAGGGCGGCGGTGTCGGCCGCGTACAGGACGGCCTTGCGGCAGTGCTCGTTGTCGAAGGGTGCCGTTTGGGACACCATCGCGATGGTTCGCATGGTCCCCGAGAACGGGACGTCCGAGTTGGCCTTCAGCTTCGAGTCGGCCATGACCTTGGCGGAGTCGGCCTGGGACAGGCCCGCCTGTGACGCGTCCAGGTCAGCGGTGCCTGCCAGGAGGCGCGCACCCACCTCCGGGGCGGCGGAGACGGTCAGCTCGATGCGGTCGGGCAGCGCCTTGCGCACTGGGTCGGTCGCCGGGTCCCAATGGGGGTTGCGCACCAGGACGAGCGACTTGCCCGGGCTGTACGAGTCGAATCGGTACGGCCCCGACGCGACCGGCTTCAATCCGTAGCGGGCGCGGGTGTCCTGGGACTCGGGCACCGGGGCGGTCGCACCCATGGCCAGCAGGTGCGGAAACCGTGAGTCAGGGGCTTCGAGGTGGAACACGAGTGTCCGGTCGTCCGGCGTCTCGACCGAGGACAGACCGCTCCCGCCGCTGTCCTTGTACGGGCCCTGGTACTCCTGTCCCTTTCTCAGCACCTCCGTGAAATAGGGGGGACCGCCGCTGACGACGTCCACCGCGAAGGTCCGCGCGATCGCGTACTTGATGTCACGGGAGGTGATGGGCGTGCCGTCCTCGAAGGTCAGCCCGGACTTGATCCTGACGGTGTACGTCTTTCCGTCGGACGACACCTCGGGCAGCGCCTCGGCCAGGTCCGGGACGAGCTCAAGGCCCTTTGCGCCGGGCTTGGCATCATAGGTGAGCAGCGTGCGGCTGTAGAGACGCTGGATGTTCCAGACCCAGCCGAAGTAGGAGCGGCCCGGGTCCCAGGAGTCGGCATCGGCAGTGGTCGCGAGGCGGAGCGTGCCGCCCTTCCTCGAAGAGGGGTTGACCACCTTGTCGACGGCGGCGTCGAAGCCGGTGGCAGAGGTGGCGTCGTCGGGGGACGGACTCGAACCTCCGCCTCGCTTACCGGTGTTGTGGTTCTTGTCGCCCTTTCCCAGATGTGCGACGAGGGCGGTGATGCCGCCGCCGACCAAGGTCGCCGCGACGGCGATCGCAACGATGCGGCGAGACCAGGCCCGTCCGCGCGGGCGGACGGCGGGACGGCCGCTGGTGGGGGCGGGGGA
>NZ_SRID01000786.1 GCF_004684805.1 Streptomyces palmae | reverse complement strand
GCCCCGCCCTCGGCCCCGGGTCAGATGCCGCCCGGGCCGGGTCCGCTGCCCGGTCAGAGCCCGATGCCGCCCGCACCGCCCGGTCCCGGGCCGGTTCAGGGGCCGTACCCGCCGCAGGGGCCCAGCGGACAGCCGTTCGGCAACGACGACTTCCCGAGCACCGCGGTACCGCACCCGCAGGCCGTGCAGCCCGCGCAGTTCCCGTCCGGCGGGAACCCGGCTCCGGCCCCGGCCGGCTGGGTCGCGCTCATCGGGCCGGACCGCGACTACTTCACGGCGATGATGCACCGCAGCGGCCCGGAGGCCGCCGGGCTCAACCTGCCCGCGTACTCGCCGGAGCAGCAGCTGACGCTCACCGGCCACCAGATCACCATCGGCCGCCGCCGGCAGAGCACGGGCGAGTCCCCGGACATCGACCTGGCCCGCCCGCCGGAGGACCCGGGGGTCTCGCACCAGCACGCGGTGCTGGTGCAGCAACCGGACGGCAGCTGGGCCGTGGTCGACCAGAACTCCACCAACGGCACCACCATCAACGGCGCCGAGGAGCCCATCCAGCCCTATGTGCCGGTCCCGCTCCAGGACGGCGACCGGGTGCACGTGGGCGCCTGGACCACCATCACCGTGCGCCGCGGCTGACCCACCGCCCCGGCCC
>NZ_SRID01000785.1 GCF_004684805.1 Streptomyces palmae | reverse complement strand
GGGGGGCTTCCAGGGTGAGTTCTTCGAGGTCCGCTGCGCCGGCGGCCTGCCCGGCGCGCAGCGCCAGTTCGGTGAGGGCGGTGCCGGGCAGGACGACGGTTCCGGTGACGGCGTGGTCGGCCAGCCAGGGGTGGCGGTCCAAGGAGACCCGTCCGGTCAGCAGCAGGCCCCCGTCGGGGGTCGCGGTGGCGGCGCCGAGTAGCGGGTGGTCGAGGGTGTCCAGCCCGAGGTCCGCGGCGTCGGTGGCGGGGGCCTTGGGGGTGAGCCAGTAGCGGCGGTGTCGGAAGGCGTAGGTGGGCAGTTCGACGGTGCGGGGGTGGTGGCCGTCGAAGAGCGCGTCGGCGTCCGGGATGGCGCCGTGCGCGGCGGCCTCGGACAGTGCGGTGAGGAAGCGGTCCCAGCCGCCGTGGTCGCGGCGGAGGGTGCCGATGGCGGTGCCGCCGGCGCCGGCCTCGTCCAGGGTCTCCTGGATGCCGATCTGCAGGACGGGGTGCGGGGACGCCTCGATGAACAGGCGGTGGCCGTCGTCGCTGAGCGCGCGTACCGCGTCCTGGAAGCGCACCGGGCGGCGCAGGTTCTCGTACCAGTACGTGGCGTCCAACACGGTGCCGTGGGGCAGCGGGCCGCCGGTGAGGGTGGAGTAGAAGGGGAC
>NZ_SRID01000102.1 GCF_004684805.1 Streptomyces palmae | reverse complement strand
GTCCCGTACTCCGCGGCCGACCCCCACGCCACCGCCACCGAGCGCGGCCGGCCCCGGTGGGCGGCCACCGGGACGGCCGGTCCGGGCGAGGCACCCGGAACGACCCGGACCGCGGCCCCGGCCCCCGACCTGCCGTGGGCCCCGGACACGGCTCCCGTGGCCGACGCGGCACCAGCCCCGGCCCCGGCACCGCCGACCGAGGCGGCCCCCGCCCAGGACACGGCGCCGGTCCAGCTCAGCCCGGCCCGGGTGCGCATGGTCTTCCTCGGCCTGATGCTGACCCTGCTGCTGGCGGCGCTCGACCAGACCATCGTGGCCACCGCGCTCCCCGAGATCGTCGGTGAACTGCACGGCCTGGACTCGATGTCCTGGGCGGTGACCTCCTACCTGCTCGCCTCGACGGTGGTGCTGCCGATCTACGGCAAGGCCGGCGACCTGCTGGGCCGCAAGGGCGTGTTCGTCTTCGCGATCGTGGTCTTCGTGGCCGGTTCCGCCTATGCCGGCTGGGCCCACACCATGGACCAGATGATCATCGGCCGGGCGGTCCAGGGAGTGGGCGGCGGCGGTCTGATGATCGGGGTGCAGGCGATCATGGCGGACATCGTGCCGCCCCGTCAGCGCGGCCACTACATGGGCCTGATCAGCGCCACCTACGGGCTCGCCTCGGTGGCCGGCCCCCTACTCGGCGGCTTCTTCACCGACCACGCCTCCTGGCGCTGGTGCTTCTACGTCAACGTGCCCTTCGGGCTGCTCACCCTGGCCGTGGTGATCGCCGTACTGCGGCTCCCCAAGCCCGCCGTCAAGGCCCGGTTCGACATGCTGGGCGCCGTGCTCCTGGCCGCCGCCTCCACCTGCCTGGTGCTGATCACCAGTTGGGGCGGCACCGAGTACGCCTGGGACTCCCGGATGATCCTGAGCCTGGGCGCCGGCGCGGTCGTCAGCACGGTGCTCTTCGGGCTGGTCGAGAGGTTCGTACCCGAGCCGATCATGCCGCCGCGGCTGTTCCGGGACTCCATCTTCAACGTCACCGCGGGGGTCGGCGCGGTGATCGGGGTGGGGCTGTTCGGCGCGGCCAACTACCTGCCGACCTTCCTTCAGATGGTGGACGGCGCCAGCGCCACCGAGTCCGGGCTGCTGATGCTGCCCATGATGGCCGGTCTGGTCCTGGCCTCCGTGGTGTCCGGGGCGCTGATCAGCCGCACCGGCAGCTACCGCGTCTACCCGATCGCCGGCTGCGCGGTCGCCGCGGCCGGCATGTGGCTGCTGTCCCTCATGGAGAAGGACACCTCCCGGCCCGCGTACAGCCTGTTCATGCTGGTCCTGGGGTTGGGCGTGGGGCTGGTGATGCCGGTGCTGGTGCTCGCCGTGCAGAACTCCGTGGATCCGGCCGACCTCGGCGCCGCCACCAGTGCCAACAACTACTTCCGGCAGATCGGCGGCAGCGTCGGGGCCGCCGTCTTCGGCACCGTGCTCGCGCACCGCCTCGCCGACCGGCTGGCCGCCGAACTGCCCGCCGACGGACGCCTCCCCGACCCCCAGTCCATCACCCCGGATATGGTCCACGCGCTGCCCGCCGCCCTGCGCGACGGGTATGTCACCGCGTACGCCGACGCCATGCCCCGGATCTTCCTCTACCTCGTACCGGTACTCGTCCTGGGCTGCCTGCTCGCCTTCCTCCTCAAGGAGAAACCCCTGGTGTCCACCACCGAACACGCCGCGGCCACCGATCACGCCGCTCCCGAACACGCCGCCGCACCCGACCAGACGGTGCCCGTCGCGCGGGTCGCCGCACCCGCCCCGCAGGCCGGTGTGCCCGGCGCCGTCTTCACCGCCGGGATCCCGGTCTGCGGCACCGTCGCCCACCACGACGGCACCACGGTGCCCCGGGCCGCGCTCACCCTGATCGACGTCGGGGGCCGGCAGGTCGGGCGCGGGGCGAGCGGTGAGGACGGGCGGTACGCGCTGGCCACGCCCGGGCCCGGATCGTATGTGCTGATCGCCGCGGCCGGCGGCCACCAGCCGCAGGCGGTCACCGTCACGGTGGGCGAACGCCCGGTGGAGCTGGACGTGGTGCTGGGCGGCGCCGGCCGGCTCACCGGCACGGTGCACACCGCCGACGGCACCCCGGTGCGGGACGCCATGGTGACCCTCACCGATGTGCGCGGCGAGGTGGTGGCCTCCACCCGCACCGGACGCGAAGGCGGCTATGTGATCGGCGAGTTGGTGGCGGGGGAGTACACCCTGGCCTCCAGCGCCCCCGCGTTCCGGCCCGCCGCGCTGCCGGTGAGCGTGCAGGCCGCCCGGGAGACCCGGCAGGACGTGGAGCTGGCGGGCGGGGCGGTGCTGCGCGGCGTGGTGCGGGCCACCGGCGGCCGGCTGGTGGAGGACGCCCGGGTCACCCTGCTGGACGCCGCCGGCAACGTGGTGGACACCGTCACCACCGGCGCCGACGGGGCGTTCCGCTTCATCGACCTGTCCGCCGGCGAGTACACGGTGATCGCCGCCGGCTACCCGCCGGTGGCCACCGTGCTCCAGGTCGCCGGGGGCGGACGCACCGAGCGCGACCTGCAACTGGGCTACGAGGACTGAGGCCCTCGCGGGACAGGCCGCCCTGAAGGAATATGCCGGAGCGCGGCCTTCGGGGAAGGGCGCGGTACCGGTGCCCGCGGGGCGACCGCGGGCACCCCGCCGGGATCGGCCGAACGGGTTATCCACAGGCCTGGTCGGGGCGTCCGGCAGCGCGTAACGTGCCTGACATGAAGATCCTGATCAGCGCCGACATGGAGGGCGCCACCGGGGTGACCTGGCCGGCCGACGTGCTGCCCGGTACCCCGCAGTGGGAGCGCTGCCGCCGGCTGTTCACCTCCGACGTGAGCGCGGCGATCGCCGGTTTCTTCGACGGCGGCGCCGACCAGGTGCTCGTCAACGAGGCCCACTGGACCATGCGCAACCTGCTGCTGGAGGAGCTGGACGAGCGGGCGGAGATGCTCACCGGCCGGCACAAGAGCCTGAGCATGGTCGAGGGGGTGCAGCACGGCGATGTGGACGGCATAGCGTTCATCGGCTACCACACCGGGGCGGGAGCCGAGGGCGTGCTGGCCCACACCTATCTGGCCAACTCCATCACCGGGGTCTGGGTCGGCGGGGTGCGGGCCAGCGAGGGTCTGCTGAACTCCCTGGTCGTCGCCGAGTACGGGGTGCCGGTGGTGCTGGTCACCGGCGACGACCGGACCTGCCTGGACGCCGAGGCATACGCCCCGGGCGCCCGCCATGTGGCGGTCAAGGACTATGTCTCGCGGTACGCCGCGGTGTGCCGCACCCCCGCGCGCACCGCGGCCGACATCCGGTCCGCGGCCAAGGAGGCGGCGGCGCTGGCCATCCGGCACGAGCCGCGGCACACCGGCCCGTTCGAGATCGAGTTGGAGTTCGACGCCGAGCACCTGGCCGGGGCGGCCACCGTGGTGCCCGGGGTGGAGCGCAGCGGGGAGCGCCGCGTGGCGTACACCTCCCCGACCATGTACGAGGGCATCCGCTGCTTCAAGGCGGTCACCACCGTCGTGTCGGCCGCGGTGGAGGAGCAGTATGGCTGACCGTTACGACGCCGTGGACCAGCAGGCGCTGGACGAGGTGGTGCGGTTCACCTCGGACCTGATCCGCATCGACACCACCAACCGGGGCGGCGGGGACTGCCGCGAGCGGCCCGCCGCCGAGTACGTCGCCGACCTGCTCAGCGAGGTGGACATCGCCCCGACCCTGCTGGAGTGCGCGCCGGGCCGCACCAATGTGGTGGCCCGGCTGGAGGGCACCGACCCCGGCGCCGGCGCGCTGCTGGTGCACGGCCATCTGGACGTGGTCCCGGCCGAGCCCGCCGACTGGAGCGTGCACCCCTTCTCCGGCGAGATCCGCGACGGGGTGGTGTGGGGCCGCGGCGCGATCGACATGAAGAACATGGACGCCATGGTCCTCGCGGTGGTGCGGGCCTGGGCGCGGGCCGGGGTGCGCCCCCGCCGGGACATCGTGCTGGCCTTCACCGCGGACGAGGAGGACAGCGCGGAGGTCGGCTCGGGCTTCCTCGCCGACCGGCACGCGGACCTCTTCGAGGGCTGCACCGAGGGGATCAGCGAGTCGGGTGCCTTCACCTTCCACGCCGGGTCCGGCCGCCGGATCTACCCGATCGCCGCCGGGGAGCGCGGCACCGCCTGGCTCCGGCTGACCGCGCACGGCACCGCGGGCCACGGCTCCAAGATCGCCCGGGCCAACGCGGTCAGCCGGCTGGCCGCGGCGGTCGCCAGGATCGGTGAGTACGACTGGCCGGTCCGGCTGACCCCCACGGTGCGCGCCGCGCTCACCGAGCTGGCCGCGCTCCAGGACATCCGGGCCGACCTGGACGCGCCGGACTTCGACGTGGACGAACTGCTGGCCAAGCTGGGACCGGCCGCCGCGCTGGTGGCGCCGACCGTGCGGAACAGCACCAACCCCACGGTGCTGGAAGCCGGGTACAAGGTGAACGTCATCCCGGGCTCGGCCACCGCCTATGTCGACGGGCGGGTGGTACCCGGCGGCGAGGAGGAGTTCCGGACCACCCTGGACGCCCTCACCGGACCGCACGTGGACTGGGACTTCCACCACCGGGAGGTCGCCTTGCAGGCGCCGGTGGACTCCCCGAGCTTCGCGGCGATGCGCGCCGCCGTGCGGTACTTCGACCCGGACGCGCACGTGGTGCCGTACTGCATGTCCGGAGGCACGGACGCCAAGCAGTTCTCCCGGCTGGGCATCGCCGGCTACGGCTTCTCCCCGCTGAAGCTCCCCGCGGGCTTCGACTACCAGGCGCTCTTCCACGGCGTGGACGAGCGGGTCCCGGTCGACGCGCTCCACTTCGGCGTGCGGGTTCTCGACCACTTCTTGCAGGAGGCATGACAGATGGCGTCCACGGCCCCGTACGGGACCTGGAGTTCACCGATCGACGCCGCGCTGGCGGCATCGCACGACGGCCGGCCCGAGTACGTCGGCGTGGTCGGCGACGAGGTGTGGTGGACCGCGCCGCGCCCGGCCGAGGGCGGCCGGCGCACCCTGATGCGGCGGCGGGCGGACGGTGCGGAGGAGTCCGCGCTGCCCGCCCCGTGGAACGTCCGCAGCCGGGTGATGGAGTACGGCGGCACCCCTTGGGTCGGAGCGGCGGGCGCGGCCGGGGCGGACGGCGGGCCGCTGATCGTCTTCGCCCACTTCGCCGACCAGCGGCTGTACGCCTACCAGCCGGACAGCGGGGCGGAGCCCAGGCCGCTCACCCCGCTCTCCCCGGTCGGCGGCGGGCTGCGCTGGGCGGACCTGCGGCTGGACGCGGAGCGCGGTGAGGTCTGGGCGGTGCTGGAGGAGTTCACCGGCGAGGCCGCCAGCGACCTGCGGCGGGTCATCGCCGCGGTGCCGCTGGACGGCTCGGCCGCCGAGGATCGCGGCGCGATCCGGGAACTGACCGACGGCGCCCACCGGTTCGTGACCGGCCCGCGGCTGTCGCCCGACGGCCGGCAGGCGGCCTGGATCGCCTGGGACCACCCGCGGATGCCCTGGGACGGCACCGCGGTGATGCTCGCCGAGGTGACCGCCGACGGCCGCTTCACCGACGTTCGGCAGGCGGCCGGCGACCAGGGCCCGGCCCGCGGCACGGACGGCACGGCGGAGTCGGTCTGCCAGGTCGAGTGGGCCGCGGACGGCACCCTGCTGCTCTCCTCCGACGCCGGCGGCTGGTGGAACCTGCGGCGGCTCGACCCCCGCCGGCCCGAGTCCGCGGGAGCCGCGCTCTGTCCGCGCCAGGAGGAGTTCGGCGGCCCGCTGTGGCGGATCGGCCAGCGCTGGTTCCTGCCCCTGGAGAGCGGGCTGGTGGCGGTCGTGCACGGCCTGGGCGCCCAGCGGCTGGGCGTCCTCGACCCGGAGAGCGGCGAACTCGTCGACGCGCCGGGGCCGTGGACGGAGTGGGAGCCGACCCTCGCGGCCCACGGCACCCGGGTGGTCGGCGTCGCGGCCGGCCCGCACCGCGGCTACGAGGTCGTCGAACTGGACACCCGCACCGGCCGCACCCGGGTGATCGGCGCCGAGCACAGCGACCCGATCGACCCGGCCTACTACCCCCGCTCCCACTCGCGGGTCTTCAAGGGGCCGGACGGCCGGGACGTCCACGCCCACATCCACCCGCCGCACCACCCCGGGTTCACCGGCCCCGAGGGCGCCGCCCCGCCGTTCGTGGTGTGGGTGCACGGGGGCCCCACCTCCCGCTCCCCGCTCGTGCTGGACCTGGAGATCGCCTACTTCACCTCCCGGGGCATCGGGGTGGCGGAGGTCAACTACGGCGGCTCCACCGGTTACGGCCGCGCCTACCGCGACCGGCTCCGGGAGAACTGGGGCGTGGTGGACGTCGAGGACTGCGCGGCGGTCGCCGAGGCACTGGCCGAGGCGGGCGAGGCCGACCGCGCCCGGTTGGCCATCCGGGGCGGCAGCGCGGGCGGTTGGACCACCGCCGCCTCGCTGACCTCCACCACCCTGTACGCCTGCGGCACCATCATCTACCCGGTGCTGGACCTGGCGGGCTGGGCCGATGACGGCACCCACGACTTCGAGTCCCGCTATCTGGACAGCCTGATCGGGCCCCTGGCCGAGGTGCCCGAGCGGTACCGGGACCGGGCGCCGGTGCACCGCGCGGATCGGGTCACCGCGCCGTTCCTGCTGCTCCAGGGGCTGGCGGATCCGATCTGCCCGCCCGTCCAGTGCGAGCGCTTCCTGGCCGCGGTGGCCGGGCGCGGGATCCGCCACGCCTACCTCGCCTTCGAGGGCGAGGGCCACGGGTTCCGGCGGGCGGAGACCATGGTGCGGGCCCTGGAGGCCGAACTCTCCCTGTACGACCAGACCTTCGGCCTGGGGCGGGCGGACGTGCCGATGGTCCCGCTGAGCGGGTAGCGAGTCCAAGGCCGCCGCCGGGCCTCGCGGTTGCCGCCCGCGCCGGTGGGCCGCGCCGGTACCGTGATCCGAGGCGGCGGCCGTCGCCGTACCACTGGGGGGAGAGCGATCGATGACCGAAGTCAGGGTGCTGGGACAGGACGCGCTGCCCGCCGCTGTCGGCGACGGCTGGCCGGGCCCGCCGCAGATGTGGGCGCTCAACGTGCCGGTCTACGGCGCCTCGCCGGAGGGCGAGGCGCCGGACAAGGTGCTCGACGCGGCGGAGCGGGAGCGCGCCGCCGCCTTCGTCCGCGCCGAGGACCAGGTGCGGTACCGCGCGGCGCACAGCGGGCTGCGGTTCCTGCTCGGCGCCTATCTGGACCTGGAGCCGGCCGCGGTGCCGTTCATCCGCGAGCCGTGCCCGGGGTGCGGGAAGCCGCACGGGAGGCCGGCCGTCGCCGGCGCCCCGCTGCACTTCAACATGTCGCACGCGGGCGACCTGGTGCTGTTCGCCTTCGCCGGGACACCGATCGGCGCGGATGTGGAGCGGCTGCAGCCGGTCGAGGTGGTGGACCAGGTCTCCCCGAGCCTGCACGCGCGCGAGCGGGCCGAACTGGCCGCCCTGCCGGCGGCCGAGCGGCCCGCGGCCTTCGCCCGCTGCTGGACGCGGAAGGAGGCCTACCTCAAGGGGCTGGGCACCGGCCTGTCCCGGGACCCGGCGCTGGACTACCTGGGCACCGGCCCGCAGCCGGTGCCGGTCGGCGCGTGGACCCTGTTCGACCTCCCGCTGGACCACCTCGCCCCGGGTTACGCGGGGGCCTGCGCCGTCCTGGGGCTCGCCCCGACAAAGTAGCCGACCGTCCGATGGGGATGCGCGGCCGCTCCGGCCGCACATCCTGGACCCAGGAGAGGGGCGCGGTCCTGCCCGCCGCCTCGCGCCGACGGAGGGTCCCGCGGGGATGTTCCTGACCGGTCGGCGCCGGTGGCGCCGCTCCGGGGCGTTCTCGTTCCGCCGGCGCCCGTGACTCCGCCACGCGGGACGTTCCGTTCCGTGGGTGCCCGTGGCACCGCCACCGGGGTGGACGCGTGTGTGTGGGGCGGCCGTGCCGTCCATGCCGCGGCGGGCGGGGCGGCACGTTCCATGGATCCCGGACGGCCGCGGTGGCAGACTGCCCGCATGATCACTTCACCTGGGGCCGAGGACGCCGCGCCGGTCTGGGCGGCGCTCGGTGGGGATCCCGCGCTGCCGGCCGCGATGGAGCAGTCGACCGTGGGGCCGGTGCTGGCCGCCCGGCTGCCGGTGCAGCGGCTGGCCCGTGCCACGGTGGCGGTCTGCGCCCTGGCCGCGGCCGAACTCTCCGCCGCGCGCGCTGCGGACCGCACCTCCGTACCGCGGGTGCGGGTGGAGGACGGCGCGGTGGCCACCGCCTTCCTGAGCGAGCGCCGGCTGCGGATCGACGGGCGTGCCCTGACGAACTTCGCCCCGCTGTCCCGCTTCTGGCGCACGGCCGACGGCTGGGTCCGCACCCACGCCAACTACCCGCACCACCGCGCCCGTCTCCTCGCCGCCCTGGGGCTCCACGGCGGCGGGTCCGGCGCGGGTGACCGTCGCTCCGAGGAGGCGCTGGTCGACCGGGTCGCGGCCGAGCTGGCCGGGCGCCGCGCAGCGGACGTCGAGGAAGCGGTGTACGCGGCCGGCGGTCTGGCGGTGGCGGTGCGCACCCCCGAGGAGTGGGCGCGCCACCCGCAAGGGGCCCTGGTGGCGGCCCGTCCGCTGCTGGCCCGGGAGCGGATCGACAGTGCCGCGCCGCGGCCCCGCACCCCGGCCTCGCCCGCGGCCCCGGCCGCCGGACTGCGGGTGCTCGATCTGACCCGGGTCACCGCCGGGCCGGTGGCGACCCGAACGCTCGCGCTGCTGGGCGCGGATGTGCTGCGGATCGACGCTCCCGAACTGCCGGAGAGCGCCGACGCGCACGCCGACACCGGCTTCGGCAAGCGTTCCACGGTGCTGCATCTGGGCCGCCGCACCGACCGTGCGGTCTTCGAGGAGCTGCTGTCCGCCGCCGACCTGGTGGTCACCGGCTACCGGCCCGGGGCGCTGGACCGCTTCGGGCTGACCCCGGAAGCCCTCGGTGAGCGCCGACCGGGCCTGGTGATCGGGCAGTTGAGCGCGTGGGGCGAGGGCGGCCCGTGGCACCGGCGGCGCGGTTTCGACAGCGTGGTGCAGGCAGCCTGCGGGATCGCGATGATCGAGGCGGATCCGGCCGACCCGGACGGCCGCCCCGGTGTGCTGCCCGCCCAGGCCCTCGACCACGGCACCGGATACCTGCTGGCGGCCGCGGCGCTCCGGGCGGTGACCGATCAGTACGCCGAGGGCGGCACCCGGACCGTACGGCTGGCGCTGGCGCAGACCGCGGCCTGGCTGACCGGCGGCACCTTGGCCGGCCCCACCCCGTACGCCTCCGCGCGGCCGCCGGCCGAGGGGCGCGCCGAGGACCAGGAGCGGTATCTGGACGAGCTGGACGGTCCGTTGGGCCGAATGCGGTACGCCCTGTCCCCGGTGGACTTCGACGGCGGCCCCACGCGCTGGGCACGCCCGCCCGGGCCCTGGGGCACTGACCCGGCCCGCTGGGAGGCCGGTCCCGCCCACCGGGGCAGCGCTCGGGGGCAGGCGTGCGCCACCCCTGTCCGGGAGGGCGCCGAACCGGACCGCGGGGCCCGCGGCGAGCTGCCCGTGCCCCGTGCCGCCGGCACCCTTCCGAGCCCGGGGACGGACCGCCGATGACCGACTCCCGCTATCTCGCCGAGAGCGCGCGCACCGCGATCCGGCCCATCCGGCGCACGGACGGGGCGGAGTTCGTCCGCCTCGCCCGGCTCAGCACCGGCCTGCACCACCCCTGGCTCTCCCTGGCCACCACCGAGGAGGGGTTCGGCGAGTACATCACCCGGCTGGAGCAGCCGGATCGCGAGGGCTTCCTGGTCTGCGCCCGGGAGACGGACGAGATCGCCGGGTTCGTCAACATCAACAACATCTGCCGGGGGGCCTTCCAGTGCGGCGCGGTGGGCTACGGGGCCTTCGCCCCGCACGCCGGGCGCGGCCACCTCACCGAGGGGCTGGAGCTGGTGATGCGGTACGCCTTCGGCCCGCTGGGGCTGCACCGGCTGGAGGCCAACGTCCAGCCCGGCAACCTGGCCTCGACCGCCCTGGTGCGCAGGCTCGGGTTCCGGCTGGAGGGGTTCTCGCCCGACTTCCTGTTCATCGACGGCGCCTGGCGTGACCACGACCGCTGGGCGATCACCGTGGAGATGCTCCAGGAGGCCGACCGGAGCCGGACCGCGCCGGACTGACGCACCCCGGGGTCCTCGGCGCCCGAGACCCCGGGGTGCCGGGCTCCGCTCAGGCCGCGTTCGCCGGCCGCCGGTCCACGTACTCGAAGACCGAGCCGTCGGGGTGCCGGGCCACCAGATTGCGGCCGATGGGGGTGGGCAGCGGGCCGGCGATGATCTGGGCGCCCACGGCGGTCAGATCGGCGTGTGCCTGGTCCACGTCCTGCACCGCGATGGTGGCGGTGACCTTCCGCAGGATGGACAGCTCCGCCTCCGGACCGCTCATCAGGAAGAAGCAGCCCACGGCGGCGACCGCCACGCTCCCGCGCTGAAAACGCATGGCCTCGGCGCCGGTGAGCCGCTCGTAGACCTCGATGGCCTTGTCCAGATCGTCGACACACACCCGCAGTGAAGTCCCCAGAATGTCCATGCGGGCGAGCCTAGTTGGTGCGCCGGGCCGGATTCCGGGAGTTGCCGACCTTGGCCAGGCGCCGCCGTTCGGTGACGGGCACCGGCCGGCCCGGGGGTGGGCCACCCCGCGGCGTCGGGCTTCGGGCCGGTCGGTGGGTGGGGCGGTTCGGTGGTGGGTTGGGGCTGCCCAGTCGAAGGGTCGCTCCGCGGCGGTGGGCCTCGGGCCGGTCAGTCGGTGGGGTCGCCCGGCGCCGGGCCTCGGGCCGGTCGGTGGGCGGGGTCGCCGGCGGCGGACTCCCAGGCCGCCGGGCCCGGGCCGGTCAGCCGGTGGGGCCGAGTTCCGCCACCTCGCACAGGATCTCGCCGTGCAGCACGCTGAACCAGCCCTCGGGGCGGGCGCCCCACTCCCGCCAGGCGTCCGAGAGGCGCCGCAGCTCCGACTCGGTGGCGTACCCGCCCTCCACCGCGGAGCGGGCGAAGTCGGAGGCGAGGACGCGGTCCGCCCACATCCCGCTCCACCAGGACCGCTCCTGGGGCGTGCTGTAGCACCAGGTGCCGGCGGTCGCGGTGATCCCGCCGAACCCGGCCTGCCGGGCCCAGGCGTGCAGCCGCCGCCCGGCGTCCGGCTCGCCCCCGTTGGCCCGCGCCACCCGGCCGTACAGCTCCCGCCACTCCTCCAGGCCGGGGACGGCCGGATACCAGGCCATCGCGGCGTAGTCGGCGTCGCGGGCCGCGACCACCCCACCGGGCCGGCACACCCGGCGCATCTCGCGCAGCGCGGCCACCGGGTCGCCGACGTGCTGGAGCACCTGGTGGGCGTGGACCACGTCGAAGGAACCATCGGGGAAATCCAGCCCGAGGACGTCGGCGACCGTGAAGCGGACACCGGTCAGCCCGCGCTCCTCGGCCACCGCGCGGGCCCGCTCCAGCACCGGCGCCGACGTGTCGACCGCGGTGACCCGTCCCGGCGCCACCAGCTCCGCCAGGTCGGCGGTGATGGTCCCCGGACCGCAGCCGACGTCCAGCAACGACATGCCGGGGCGCAGCCGGTCGAGGAGGTAGGCGGCCGAATCGGCGGCGGTGCGCCGGCTGTGCGAGCGGAGCACCGACTCATGGTGCCCATGGGTGTAGACGGCGGTGTCCTTCGGCATGCGGTACTCCCCCTTCGAGCGGCCGGTGGGCCGCTGATCGAGCATCCGGCGACGGTGCGGCCACGCTACGCCGCCATCTCGTATCGCAGAAGCACCGTCTCGGGATGCGGTCTGCGGCCGGAGCGGACAGCGGCGGGCCCCGCCGCGCGGGCGGGGCCCTGGGGGCGAACGGTGCTCGCCGGTGCCGGTCAGTAGGACTGGCCGCCCTCGCTGATCTCCGAGGCGACGTCCTCCACGGTGCGGTAGGTGCGGTCCGGCTGCAGCGACTCCACCTGTTCGATCACTCGGTCAGGGGCGTTGCGCTCGTGCAGGGTGTGCAGGAGCGCGCTGCGCTTGGCCGGGAAGGGGGTGCGCGCCAGCTGGCGTGCCAGCTCGAACCGCATCGCCTCGTACCCCCCGCTGGTGCCGGGCTGGACCGCCGGACCCACCCCCGGTCGGGGGTCGTCCTCCGCCGCCGGCTCCGGGTCGTGCCACTCCTCGGCCCGGGTGGGGTGCCCGGCGCGCAGCAGGCTGTTCAGCTCGTGCTTCATCTCGTCGTCCCGGCGTGCGCTCATCCGGTCGCTGCCTCGTTGCATGCCGTCCTCCTAGTGCCGGCAGTGGATCCGGATCGGGTACCCGTTCGGACGCGGGCCACACAGACGTACCCCATCCGCTGCGAACCAGCCGGGCCCGCGGGGTTTCATGGCGCGTTTCGGGGGGACCCGGAGGTTGGCCGTGCGAGTGGCCATGGTTCGGGCACGGGAGGTCAGGGGCCCGTGCCCGAACGCCTGCCCAGAGCCATTCGCCCCCTCGACGGCCAGTGCGGAAGGCATCCCGGAAGTCACGCGCCCTCCGGACGCTCGGGCCCCGAACGCTCGGGCCCCGAACGCCTCCCCGAGGTCACGCGCCCTTCGGACGCTCGGTCCCGAACGCCTCCGCCGAGCCGGCGGCCGCCTCGACGGCGATCGGTCCGGCCGCCCCGGGTGGTCCCCGCCGTCGGCGGTCCGCCCCACGTGTCGGCCGACGCCCGGCGCGTCGGGCACGGGTGAACAACGCTCGCCGGGTGGCCAGGGCGCGGGGAGAATGGGGGCCATGGCTGACCGCACCAAGCAGAATCCGCTGCTGACCAGGCACGCCGAGGCTCTCGACCTGTTCTCCGAGAAGGTGCGCGCGATCCGTCCCGACCAGTGGGACGCCGCCACCCCGTGCACCGAATGGTCGGTACGGGACCTGGTGAACCACCTGACCGCCGAGCAGCTCTGGGTACCCCCGCTGGTCGCGGAGGGCTCCACCATCGAGGATCAGGGCGACGCCTTCGACGGGGACGTGCTGGGCGATGACCCGGTGGCCGTCTGGGAGCGCGCCGCCGCGGCCGCCAAGGACGCCTTCCGCGCTCCCGGCGCCCTGGAGCGCACCGTGCACCTCTCCTTCGGCGACACCCCGGCCGCGCACTACTGCTCCCAGATGATCATGGACGCCGTGGTGCACGCCTGGGACCTGGCGCGCGGTATCGGTGCCGACGAACACCTCCCGGACGATCTGGTGGCCTTCTCGGTGCGTGAGGTCACCCCCTACGCGGCGGACCTGGAGGAGAGCGGCCTGTTCGCCGCCCCGGTCGATCCGCCGCGCGGGGCCGATGTGCAGACCAAGCTGCTGGCCCTGCTGGGCCGCCGGGCCTGACCGTCTCGCGGCGACCGCCCGAGCGAGCGCCCGCGGTCGGCATGCGGCGCCGGCGCGGTCCACAACGGCCACGGGGCGCCGCCCACGCTCTCTCCTCCGTACGTCACCCTGCCGCGGCGGCCTACGGGGTCACAGTGCCGACTGCGCCTCCTGTGCCACATGGGAGAACAGCGGTACGAAGGCCTCCGCGAACGCCTTGAGGTCGTCGGGCTTCCGGCTGGTCACCAGGGTGGAGGGGGCCGCCTCGCACACCTGCACCTGCTCGTCCACCCAGGTGCCGCCCGCGTTGCGGATGTCGGTGCGCAGGCTGGGCCAGGACGTCAGGGTGCGACCGCGCACCACGTCGGCCTCCACCAGCGTCCAGGGGGCGTGGCAGATGGCGGCCACCGGTTTGCCCGCCTCGAAGAAGCCCTTGACGAAGGCGACCGCGTCCGGGTCCATGCGCAGCGCGTCGGGGTTGGCCACACCGCCCGGCAGCACCAGCCCGACGTAGTCCTGGACCGAGACGTCCTTGACCACCGCGTCCACCGGGAAGGTGTCGGCCTTGTCGAGGTGGTTGAACGCCTGGATCCGGCCCGGCTTGGTGGAGACCAGCACGGGATCGCCGCCTCCGTGGTGTACCGCCTGCCAGGGTTCGGTCAGCTCGACCTGCTCCACTCCTTCGTGGGCCATCAGAAAGGCCACCCGCATGGTCCTCACGTCCTTCGCGTCGATCGGCGGAATTGCCGGCACCGCCACGGGTAGCCGAGGACGGACGGCCGAAACGGGGCCCGGTGCGACATGGGGTGGGCGGCGGAAGCGGGGCCTGGCGCGTCGCGCGGGTTGGGCGCCCGAGGCGGGAGCCGGTGCGTGTACGGGACGGGCGCCCGAAGGGGGACCGGCGCGCCACGCGGGACGGGCGGCCGGGAAGCGGGCCCGGGGCGGACGGCCGAAGCGTGCCCCGGTGCGCCACGCGGCAAGCGGTCACGTGTCGCCCGCCAGTCCGGGGCGGCGGATCTGCGAAGGTGGACAGCACCCGCATACCCCCGCATACGCCATACCCCGCATACGCCATCGGAGGGAGCTGGCAATGGACCGGCGGCAACCGATCCCGGCCCCGGTTCCGGTGGATCCGCACGACGCGCTGCCGGTGCTGCCGGAGCTCGCGGCGCGGTTCGCCGAGGCCGCCGGCCGGACCGCCGCCGAGCCGCCCGGCGGCGCCCCCGAGCTGCACGAGGCGGCCTGCGGCTACTGGTCCCGGCGCGGGCTGCCGGCCGATCCCGGTCAGGTGCTGGCGGCCCCCGGTGCCCAGCCGCTGCTGCTGGCGCTGCTGGCCGCGATCGGCGGCGATGTGCTGCTGTGCCGCCCCTGCGCGGCCTGGTACGCCCCGCTGGCCCGACTGGTCGGGCGACCCGCCTATCACGTGCCGGTGCCCGTCGAATGCGGCGGAGTGCCGGACTCCTTCGCACTGCTGGAGACGGTGCGGCGGGTACGGACCGAGGGCGGCGCGCCGCGGGTGCTGGTGCTGTCGGTGGCCGATGACCCCACCGGTACGGTGCCGCCGCCGGAGCTGCTGCACGAAGTGTGCGAGGCGGCGGGGCAGGAGGGGATGCTGATCATCAGCGATGAGTCCTGGCGGGACACCGTGCACCGGCCGCAGCACGCCGATGTGCTGCTCAGCCCCGCCGAGATGCTCCCCGGCCAGGTGGTGGTGCTGGCCGATCTGGCGGGCGGGCTCACCCCACCCGGCTGGCCCGCCGCGATCGCCCGCTTCCCGGCCACCGCGGCCGGGGCGGCCCTGCGCGGCCGGGCACTGGCGATGCTCGCCGCGGTGCGCGGTGAGCTGTCCGCGCCGGTCGCCGCGGCGGCCGCCCTGGCACTCACCGAACCGGCGGCGGTCCGGGCCCGCACCGCCGCCTCGGCCCGGGCGTGCGGCGCGGTCGGCGCCGCGACGCACCTGGCGCTCACCACCGTCGGGGTGCTCGGATTGCCCCCGCAGGCCGGCCGCCGGCTCTACGCCGACCTGTCCGAACTCCGCGAGCCGCTGAGCGCCCGCGGCATCACCGACTCGGTCGAACTCGCGGACCTCCTCACCCGGCGCCTGGGCATGTCGGTGGCCGGCGGTCACCTGTTCGGCGACGCCCCGCACGCGCTGCGGGTGCGGTTGCCGCTCCTGCCGTTGCTGGGGACCGGCCCGCAGCAGCTCCAGGAGGCGCTGGACGCCCCCGAGCCGGGCGAACTCACCCGAGTGGCCCAGGCGGTCGAACGCCTCACCGAGACCTTCGCGGAGCTGGCCGGACCGCTTGCGAGCTGACCGGGCGGGCCTCGCCACCATCTCGTACATATCCCTACACAAGTGGCGAAACTCGATGGTCACTCATAGTTTCCAGGCATGTACATACGAAAGCTGCGCCCCCTGGCGCCCCTCGCAGCCCTTGCCGTCCTGGAAGTCGCCGCGATGCCGGCCGCGTTCGCCGACCCAGGGCACGACGGCCATGTCCGCGTGGTCCATCCCGGTGAATCGATCCAGGCCGCCGTGGACGCCGCCAGGCCCGGCGACACGGTCATGATCGCCCCCGGCCACTACCAGGAGAGCGTGCGGATCGGCGTCTCCGGTCTCACCCTGAGCGGCACCGGGCCGGCGACCGTGATCAGCCCGGCACCCAAGAGCACCACCAAGGCCGCCGCGGCCGATGACTGCGCCGCCGCCGGTCACGGCATCTGCGTCACCGGCACCCCCGCGGAGCCGGTGTCCCGGGTGTCCATCCGCGCGCTGACCGTCTCCGGCTTCGCCAAGGACGGCATCCACGCCAACCGCACCGACCGGATGAGCGTCAGCGGGGTGCGGGTGGAGCACAACGGCCAGCAGGGCATCAGCCAGGAGCGGTCCACCCGCGGCCGGCTCACCGGCAACACCTCCCGCGACAACGGCCAGTCGGGCATCTTCCTCGCCAACATGACGGACAGCGAGGGCGGCGCCATCGACACCCGGGGGGCGGTCATCGCCCACAACCGGCTCACCGGGAACCGCATCGGCGTGGTAATCCGCCGGGCCCGCGAGCTGTCCGTGGAGGACAACGCCATCCACGACAACTGCGGCGGCGTCTTCGTGGTCGGCGACGAGTCGACCCCGCGCGCCGGATCCCTGGACGTACACGACAACCAGGTGGAGCACAACAACCGCTACTGCCCGGCCTCCGGGCGGCTGCCCTACATCCAGGGCACCGGCATCCTGCTCACCGGAGCCGAGGACACCCGGGTGACGGACAACCAGGTGCGCGGCAACACCGGCGCCTCGCCGATGTCCGGCGGGGTCGTGCTGTTCAAGAGCGTGGTGGGCGCCCCCAACACCCGCAACGTGATCCGGGACAACGAGGTCGTCGACAACCGGCCCGCCGATCTCGCGGACCCCGAGCGGAGTCCCGGCAACGTCCTCACCGGCAACCGCTGCGGCCGCTCGCTGCCCGAGGGGTGGTGCTGAGATGACCGCCACACCCCTGCGGGTCGAGCAGTCCGTGCCCCAGACCGCCATGCGGCTGCGGGAGATCGTCTTCGGCGCGGCGCGGGCCGCCGCGGTGCGTGCCGTGGCCCGCCTGGGTGTTGCCGACGCCCTGGACGACACCCCGGCCACCGCCGAGCGACTGGCGGCCGACGTGGGCGCCGAACCGCAGTCGCTGCGGCGGCTGCTGCGCGCGCTGTCCTGCGACGGGATCTTCACCGAGACCCCGGACGGCCGGTTCGCCCACACCGAGATGTCCCGGCTGCTGCGCGACGACGCGCCGAACAGCCTGCGGTACATCGCGCTGTGGTGCACCGAGCCCTGGACCTGGCAGGCGTGGCCGCTGCTGGACGAGGCCGTCCGCACCGGCAGCCATGTCTTCCACGGGCTGCACGGCAAGGACTTCTTCCACTACCTGCACGACGACGCGGGCGAGTCCGCCCGGATCTTCGACAAGGCCATGACCGCCTCCAGCCGGCAGTCGGCGGCCGACGTCGCCGAGCTCCTCGATCTGTCGGGCGTCGAGCATGTCGCCGACATCGGGGGCGGCCAGGGGCACGTCCTGGCCAGTCTGCTGGAGAAGCACCCCGAGGTCCGCGGCACCCTGCTCGACCTGCCCAAGGTCGTCGCCGGCGCCGACCCCCGGCTCCGGGAGGGCGGCGCGCTCGCCGCGCGGACCGCCCTGGTGGCGGGCGACGCCCGGCGTGAGATCCCGGTGGACGCCGACCTGTACATCATCAAGAACATCCTGGAGTGGGACGACGAGAGCACCCGGCGAACGCTGCGCAACGTGGTGGCCGCCGCCCGCCCCGGCGCCCGGGTCGTCGTCATCGAGAACCTCGTCGACGACAGCCTGTCGATGCGGTTCACCACCGCCATGGACCTGCTGCTGCTCCTGAACGTCGGCGGGCGCAAGCACACCAGGGAGAGCCTGCTGAACCGGATGGCGGAGGCGGGGCTGGAGGTCGACACCATCCAGCCCGTCAACCCGTATCTGCACGCCTTCCACGCCACCGTGGCCGGTGGCACCACCTGAACGAGCGGGCCGCGAGCGGGAGCCCAGCCGTGAGGACTGACTGTCCGTCCGGCCGGCTCCCGTTCGCGGCCCGCTCTCGGGCCCGCCCCCGTCGGGGAGAGGTCTCAGCTCCAGGTGAAGGAGTCCAGATGGGCGAAGACCACCACGTTGGCGGTGTAGTCCTTCACCTTGCGGTCATAACTGCCGCCGCAGGTGATCAGCCGCAGCTGAGGATCGTAGGTCTCGCCGTAGACGCGCTTGTTGGGGAACTTCTTCTTGGAGAAGACGGAGACCTCGTCCACCACGAAGGTGGCCCGGACCCCGTCCGCCCGCTCCACGACCACCTTGGACTTGGTCTTGAGCGCGCTGAGCGGATAGAACACCGCCGGTCCCGTCTTGGTGTCCACATGCCCGGCGACGATGGCGTTGCCCCGCTCGC
The DNA here is from genome assembly GCF_004684805.1 of Streptomyces palmae. Classification (GTDB taxonomy): domain Bacteria; phylum Actinomycetota; class Actinomycetes; order Streptomycetales; family Streptomycetaceae; genus Streptomyces; species Streptomyces palmae. Next base: position 267 of record NZ_SRID01000102.1, on the reverse strand, counting down.
CGGGGGAGGCGCCGTCCCGGAACCAGCCGACCAGGTTCTTGTCGTTGGGCGGCGGCGCCTGCAGCCGTCCGGACTTGTCCAGGGTGAGCTCGGTGAACGGTGCGTTCACCTTGATCGAGGGGATCTTCAGCCGGACCGGGTAGGAACGCGGCAGCGAGGGTTCACGGGGGCGCCGGGGCCGCGGCGGGAACATGGCGGGGTCCGGGCGCGCGGCGGGCGGCAGGTGCAGCCGCTCCGGCGCGGGCAGGGAGGACGGGGACGGGGAGG
>NZ_SRID01000784.1 GCF_004684805.1 Streptomyces palmae | reverse complement strand
GGGCGCCAGGGGTGGGGCGCGAGGAGTACGGGCCCGATGAGGGCCTGGGAGTGGCGGGTTGTCAGGCCGGCTGTTCGGTCGGGGTGCCGATGCGGCGGTCGCGCCCCGCGCCGAGGCCCAGCAGGGCCAGCGCTCCGCACACCGCCAGCATCAGCACGATGGGCAGGTTCCAGTCGCCGGTCGCCTGGTGGACCGCGCCCAGTGTCAACGGGCCCGCAGCGGCCAGCAGATAACCCCAGGTCTGCGCCATTCCGGAGAGCCGGGCGGCGGTGTGGGCGTCACTGGTGCGCAACACCATCATGGTCAGCGCCAGGCCCACGGTGCCGCCCTGACCGACGCCGATCAGCGCCGCCCACAGCCAGGCACCCGCCACCGGGGCCAGCAGCAGCCCGACGGTCCCGGAGGCCAGCAGCAGGCTGACCACCACCGCCAGCAGCCGCTGCCTCCGCATCCGTCCGGCCAGCAGCGGCACCACGAAGGATCCGGCCATCTGGGTCAGGGTGCTGAACGCGAAGACCAGTCCGGCGGTGCCCTTGCTCATTCCGTGGTCGGTGAAGATGGTCGGCATCCAGGCGATGGCCACGTAGGCGAGCATCGACTGGAGGCCCATGAAGAGCGTCACCTGCCAGGCGAGGGCGGAGCGGGCGAGGCGAAGAGGGG
>NZ_SRID01000101.1 GCF_004684805.1 Streptomyces palmae | reverse complement strand
GCATGATCGTGAACTCCCCGAGTGGTCCTGGTGCGCGGCCGATTGACTGGGTGATGTCACCGCGCGACCGCGCACCAGGACCACTCGGGGAGTTCACGATCATGCAGCTGGCATCGGCGAAGAAGGTACGGATCGGGGTACTGGCGGCAGCTCTGCTCGCCACGGTGTCACCCGCCGCACTGCCCCCGCTCACCTCCGCCGCCTCCGCCTCCGCCTCGGCCCCTGCCTCTGCCGCGGGCCCCGCCGCGCCCGGGAGCCGTACCGCGGATGGCGCCTACACCGAGGCCGATCTGCGGCGCGACCTGGCCGCGGTGCGGGAGGCCGCGGGCGGCGGGGCGAACGTGCTCGCCCGGGTCGACGGTGTGCCGGGCGGCCCGCTGCGGGCGCGGCTGGGCACGCGGGCGGCGGGCTCCGCCGCACCGGTGCCCTGGAACGCGCACTTCCGCACCGCCAGCACCACCAAGGCGTTCACCGCCGTGGTCGTCCTGCAACTCGCCGCCGAGAAGCGGTTGTCGCTGGATGACACCGTCGAGCGGTGGCTGCCCGGGGTGGTGCGGGGCAAGGGCAACGACGGCCGGCGGATCACGGTGCGCGATCTGCTCCGGCAGACCAGCGGCCTGTTCGACTACATGGACGATCCGGAGGTCCTGGAGCGGCTGTCGCTGCACTTCGACGAGAACCGCCACGACGCCACCCCGGCCGCCGACCTGGTGGCCGTGGCCATGCGCCACGAGCCGCTGTTCACCCCCGAGCGCGGCCGCACCCGGTGGGCGTACTCCAACACCAACTACCTGCTGGCCGCCATGGTCGCCGAGAAGGCCACCAGCACCGGGTGGCGGGAGTTGATCGAACACCGTGTGATCGGGAAGCTGGGGCTGCGGCAGACCTCGATCCCCGGACTGAACCCCTTCCTGCCGACCCCCCATGTCCGGGCCTACCTCACCGGACCCGACGGCAGCCGGCTGGACGTCACCGAGCACAGCTACCAGCACACCGCCGACTCCGGGGTGGTCAGCACCACCGCGGATCTGAACACCTTCTTCCGCGCCCTGGCCGGCGGCAGGCTGCTGCCCGCCGAGCAGTGGCGCGAGATGCGGCGGACGGTCGAGCGGACCGACGACCCCGACGACGTGGCGGAGATGCCCCAGGGCACCTACGGACTCGGCCTGCGCAAGACCCCGCTCAGCTGCGGCGGCTTCTACTACGGCCACGAGGGCGACGGCGTCGGCGTCAACACCCGGCCCGCCGTCAGCGCCGACGGCAGCCGGGCGGTGACCGTCTCGCTGAGCACGACCGCGAACTTCCCCGACCTGCCCACCCTCAACCGCGCCACCGGCGCCCTCATCGACCACGCGCTCTGCGCCCCCGGCCGCCCCTGACCCGCCACGGCACCCCGACCGGTACGGGCTGACAGGGAGCCCCGGCGCCGCCGGTGACCGGAAGGCGGTGCCGCGCGTCCGCTGTGGGCGGTATCACTGAACGATCAAATGGCCAGGGGGTTAGCATATGAGCGCCGCCTAGCTCGAAAGATAAATCTGTGACTGTCAACGAGGACTCGTTCACAAACTGGAAGGCTCGCGAGGAGATCGCCGAGTCGATGATCCCGATCATCGGGAAGCTGCACCGCGAGCGGGACGTCACCGTCCTGCTGCACAGCCGCTCCCTGGTGAACAAGTCGGTGGTCAGCATCCTCAAGAGCCACCGCTTCGCCCGGCAGATCGACGGTGAGGAGCTCTCGGTCACCGAGACGCTGCCGTTCCTGCGGGCCCTCACCACGCTCGATCTCGGGCCCTCCCAGATCGACATCGGCATGCTCGCCGCGATGTACAAGAAGGACGACCGCGGACTCGCGGTGGAGCAGTTCACCGCCGAGGCCGTCGCCGGCGCGACCGGTGACAACAAGATCGAGTGCCGCGCCGGGCGCGACGTCGTCCTCTACGGCTTCGGCCGTATCGGCCGCCTCGTCGCCCGCCTGCTGATCGAGAAGGCCGGCTCCGGCAACGGGCTGCGGCTGCGCGCCATCGTCGTGCGCAAGGGCGGTGCCCAGGACATCGTCAAGCGGGCCTCGCTGCTGCGCCGCGACTCCATCCACGGCCAGTTCCAGGGCACGATCACCGTTGACGAGGCGAACAGCACCATCGTCGCCAACGGCAACGAGATCAAGGTGATCTACGCCAACGACCCGTCGGAGGTCGACTACACGGCGTACGGCATCAAGGACGCCATCCTCATCGACAACACCGGCAAGTGGCGGGACCGCGAGGGCCTCTCGCAGCACCTGCGCCCGGGTATCGACAAGGTCGTGCTGACCGCTCCGGGCAAGGGCGACGTGCCCAACATCGTGCACGGCGTCAACCACGAGACGGTCAAGCCCGACGAGCAGATCCTGTCCTGCGCCTCCTGCACCACCAACGCCATCGTCCCGCCGCTGAAGGCCATGGCCGACGAGTACGGCGTGCTGCGTGGTCACGTGGAGACCGTCCACTCGTTCACCAACGACCAGAACCTGCTGGACAACTACCACAAGGCGGACCGTCGCGGTCGCTCCGCGCCGCTCAACATGGTGATCACCGAGACCGGTGCCGCCTCCGCCGTCGCCAAGGCGCTGCCCGACCTCCAGGCGCCGATCACCGGCAGTTCGATCCGCGTCCCGGTGCCGGACGTCTCGATCGCGATCCTCAGCCTGCGGCTCGGCCGTGAGACCACCCGCGAGGAGGTCCTGGACTACCTCCGCGATGTGTCGCTGACCTCGCCGCTCAAGCGCCAGATCGACTTCACCAACGCCCCCGACGCCGTCTCCAGCGACTTCATCGGCTCGCGGCACGCCTCGATCGTCGACGCCGGCGCCACCAAGGTCGACGGCGACAACGCGATCCTCTACCTCTGGTACGACAACGAGTTCGGCTACTCCTGCCAGGTCATCCGTGTCGTCCAGTACGTCTCCGGGGTGGAGTACCCGACCTTCCCGGCGCCGATGGTCTGATCCCCTCCCGATAGGGGGTCGGCCCCGCACCGACACGACCGCCGCCCAGGGCCTGGCCCTGGGCGGCGGTCTTCGTCTCCCGGCCCCCGCCCCGCGGGGGCGAGGGCCCGATGCCGGTGCCGGACGGTCCTCAGCGGGCGCTCATCCGCAGGGCGCCGTCCATCCGTATGGTCTCGCCGTTGAGGTAGTCGTGCTCGACGATCATGGTGACCAGGCGGGCGTACTCCCCGGGCGCGGCGAGCCGCTGCGGGTAGGTCACGGTCGCGGCGAGCGAGGCGCGCACCTCCTCGGTGAACCCCGCCATCATCGGGGTGTCCACGATGCCCGGGGCGATGGTCACCACGCGGATGCCGTGCCGGGCCAGGTCGCGGGCGGCGGTGATGGTCATGCCGGCGACACCCGCCTTGGAGGCGGCGTACGCGATCTGGCCGACCTGGCCCTCGAACGCGGCGACCGAGGCGGTGTTGACGACCACCCCGCGCCGGCCCTCGTCGTCCGGCTCGTGACGGGCCATCGACTCCGCGGCCAGCCGCATCACATTGAACGTGCCGAGCAGGTTGACGTTGAGCACGGTGCGGAACAGCTCGAGGTCATGCGGTCCCTTGCGGCCCAGGATGCGGGCCGAGGGCGCGATGCCCGCGCAGTTGACCGCCAGGCGCAACGGGGCGCCGTCGGCCTCGATACGGGCCAGCGCCTCGCGGACCGCCGCCTCCTCGGTGACGTCGGCGCCGAGCAGCGTGATGCCGTCCGGCCGCGGCCCCGCCTCGGCGACGGCCTTGGGCAGGTCCAGGCCGTAGACGCGGGCGCCGCGGTCGGCGAGTGCCGCCGCCGTGGCGGCACCCAGGCCCGAGGCGGCACCGGTGACCAGTGCCGCGGATCCGGCGATGTCCATGCGAGGCTCCTTGAAGTGTTCGCAGACAGGGGCGCGGAGAGCTTCCGCTGGGGGGTGGTTCACAGGCCGCGGCTGATGACCAGCCGCTGGATCTGGTTGGTGCCTTCGAAGATCTGCATGATCTTCGCTTCGCGCATGTAGCGCTCCACGGGGAAGTCCTGGGTGTAGCCGTATCCGCCGAGCACCTGCACGGCGTCCGTGGTGACCTTCATCGCCGCGTCGGTGGCGACCAGCTTGGCCACGCTGGCCTGGCGGCTGAACGGGTGCCCGGCGTCGCGGCGGCGGGCGGCGTCCAGATAGGTGGCGCGGGCCGAGTCGACCGCGGCGGCCATGTCGGCGAGCAGGAAGCCCAGGCCCTGGTGGTCGATGATCCGCCGGCCGAAGGTGGTGCGCTGCTTGGCGTACTCGACGGCCGCGTCCAGGGCCGCCTGGGCGAGCCCGGTGGCGCAGGCGGCGATGCCCAGGCGACCGGAGTCCAGGGCGCTGAGGGCGATCTGGAGGCCCTGGCCCTCGGTGCCGATGAGCCGGTCGGTGTCGAGCACCGCACCGTCCCAGTGCGCGGTGGTCGTGGGGACGGCGTGCAGGCCCATCTTCCGCTCGGGCTTGCCGAAGGACAGGCCCTCGGCGGTGCCGGGGGCCAGGAAGCAGGAGACGCCCTCCTTGCCCGGGGCGGTGCGGGCGAACAGCGCGTAGAAGTCCGCTCGCCCTCCGTGGGTGATCCACGCCTTGGTGCCGGTGATCCGGTAGCCGGCCTCGGTCCGTTCGGCCTTGCAGTTCAGCGACGCGGCGTCGGAACCGGCCTGGGGCTCGGAGAGGCTGTAGCCGCCGATCAGCTCGCCGGCGAGCATGGCGGGCAGCCAGCGCTCCTTCTGGGCCTGGGTGCCGAAGGTGCTCAGCGGGTGGCAGGCCAGGGTGTGGACGCTGGTGGCGACGGCCACGGCCGCCCAGCGGGCGGCCAGCTCCTCCAGCACCTGGAGGTAGACCTCGTACGGCTGCCCTCCGCCGCCGAACTCCTCCGGGTAGGCCAGTCCCAGCAGACCGGCCTGGCCGAGCGTGGCGAAGAGGCCCTCGGGGTAGGTGGCCGACTCCTCGTGCCCGGCGGCACGGGGAGCGAGCTCCCGGTCGGCGATGTCGCGGGTGAGGGCGAGGAGGTCGGCGGCCTCGGCGGTGGGCAGCAGGCGGTCGATTGCCATCACGACTCCTAGTGGTGCGTCCAAGCTGAAGCGGTACTTTAGGCGGTACGCCAGTACCGGTAAAGATAGTCCATCACGGTCCTGGGATACTGGCCAGGTGATCGAGACCTCAGGTGCCAGCAGTCCGAAGCCGACGGGCCGGGGGGCCGCCCGCCGGTCCGAGCTCTTCGACGACCTGGTGGCCCTGCTGATCAGCGAGGGATTCGCGGCGCTGACCCTGGACGATCTCGCCGCCCGGCTGCACTGCTCCAAGCGGACCCTGTACGGGCTCGCCGGCAGCAAGGAGCAGCTGGTCCGGGCCGTGGTGGTGGCCTTCTTCCGCCGCGCCACCGGCCGCGTCGAAGCCGCCCTGGCCGCGGAGACGGACCCCGCCGCCCGGCTGGCCGCCTACCTGGGGGCGGTGGCCGCCGAGCTGGCGCCGGTGTCCCCCCGGTTCTTCGACGACGTGGCGGCCTTCGAACCGGCCGCCGAGGTCTACGACCGCAACACCCGGGCCGCCGCCCGCAGGGTGCAGCAACTGATCGAGGAGGGCACGGCCGCCGGCGCCTTCCGCGAGGTGCACGTGGCGTTCGCCGCCGAGGTCATCTCCTCGGTGATGGTCCGCATCCAGCGGCGCCAGGTGGCGGCGGCCACCGGCCTGAGCGACGCGGAGGCCTACGCCCACCTCGCCGAACTGCTGCTGCACGGCCTGGCCCGCTGAAAAGGGACCGTCGGCCCGGGGAAATCGCCTGGCCGCCGCGGCCGTGCCCCCGGTACGGTCGGGGCTCCTGGCCGGCCGCACGGGCGGGCGGCTCCGTTCGGAGGACCCTTCCCATGACCAGCCGGCGAGCGACGACGACCCTGTGGCGCCCCACCGGCCCCGTGGAGTTGGAACTGCTCCGGCGACTGGACTGGCGCGCCTGGCCGCCTCGACTGCCCGAACAGCCCATCTTCTACCCGGTCCTCAACGAGGACTACGCGGTGCGGATCGCGCGGGACTGGAACGTCAGGCACGACGGAGCCGGCTTCGTCACCCGCTTCGAGGTCGACGCGGAGTTCCTGCGCCGCTATCCCGTCCGGCAGGCCGGCGGCAGCACGATCCTCGAACTGTGGGTGCCGGCCGAGGAACTCGACGAGTTCAACGCCCATATCGTCGGCAGGATCCAGCTGGTCCACGAGTTCCGCTGAGGCGCGGGGCGTACCGGTGCCCTGCGGCAGGTCGCGCGGATGACCGGAGGCCGCCGGCTGTGCTTGGATCCCCTGGTGAGCAGCGGGAGTTCAGTGTCCGGCGGTAACCGGCCGGAACGGCGGGTGCGGTGCAGGGTCGATGGCGACATGCCGGCATGTGTGGCGGTCCTCGCGGCCGTTCAGCGGCGCGACGGCTATCCGGTGAACTGGCCCGAGCGCCCCGGCGAGTGGCTGTCGGGCGCGTCCTCGCTGGGTGCCTGGGTCGCCGAACTCGAAGGCCGCCTGGTGGGCCATGTCGGACTGTCCCGCGGCGGGGAGGGCGATCTGGCGCCCGGACTCTGGAGCGGGCGCAACGGAGTGCGCCCGGACGCGACGGCGGTGCTCAGCCGGCTGTTCGTCGACCCCGGGGCCAGGGGGCGGGGCATCGGCGCCCTGCTGATCGGCCGGGCGGTGGAGGAGGCCCGGAGCCGCGGGCTGCACCCGGTGCTCGATGTGGTGGCGTCGGACACCGCCGCGACCGCACTGTACGAGCGGCTGGGCTGGGAGCGGCTGGCCACCGTCGAGCAGCGGTGGAGCCCGCGTCAGACGGTGGCGATCCACTGCTACGCGCTACCCGCGGTCGCCCCACACGGCCCCGGGCAGGGGTGAGAACCCCTGCCCGGCACTGCGGTTTCCGCGGTGAGGGGGTGGATCAGGGCTCGATCCACCGGTGGGCGCGCGCCAGGTCGTTGACGCAGCCGCGCACCTGGAGGAGCTGGGCGGCGGTGAGCGAGGGCACCGCCTTGAGCAGGGTCTCGGTCAGCTCGTGCCGGAACTCCTCGGCCGACAGCAGGTCGCACACCGAGTCATCGGGCTCGCCGTCGGCCGCCCGGGGCGCGATGGCCAGCGTCGGAACGGTCCGCACCGCGAGCGCGGCCTCGCTCGACTCCATGATGCGCACGTCGGACGCCTTCGGTCCGCGCTCACCCTCCTCGACCCGGAAGGTGACCCGCAGCCCGGGACGGAACAGGTACTTGTCGTCCAGCAGGTCATTGACGTGCATGAAGACGTCTTCCGTGCCGTTGTCCGGTGCGATGAACCCGTACCCGCGAACCTCGTCGAACCGGACAACCTTCCCCATGGTCATGGCAACCACCCCAACTCAACCCCAAACGACCTCGAAGAAACGCGCCGGCGAAGCCCGTCCTCGCGACGCTGGGCCTCAGACTACAAGCCGCGGCCTGCCGCCAACAGCCGTATGCGGCTCGCTCGCCGGGAGATCGGATACCGGGTGCCGGCGGTGCCAGGGGCGCCGGCGGGGCAGCCGATTCGAACACTGGAGTGACAGGAGAGGCCCCAGTACCCCTTATTCTGTGGCGCGTTGAGCGTCCATACGGGGTGAGCCGGGGGAACGGACCAGCATGACCAGCACTGACGGGGGCGACCGCGGCGGCCTCCTGGCGGGGATACGGCCGTTGGAGCCGGGCGACCCGCAGCGGATCGGGCCCTTCATGCTGCTGGGCCGGCTCGGCTCCGGCGGCATGGGCCGGGTGTTCCTGGCCCGGTCGGCGGGCGGGCGTACGGTGGCGGTCAAGGTGGTGCACGAGGAGCACGCCTCCAACGCCCAGTTCCGGGCCCGCTTCCGCCGGGAGATCGAGTCCGCCCGGCGCGTCGGCGAGCGCTACACGGCGCCGGTACTCGACGCGGACGCCGAAGCGTCCCCGCCATGGGTGGCCACGGGGTACGTGCCCGGCCCCTCCCTGGAACAGGTCGTCCGCGAGTACGGGCCGCTGCCCGTGGACTCCGTGCACGCGCTGGCCGACGGACTGCTGCGGGCCCTGAAGGACATCCACGCGGCCGGGATCGTGCACCGCGACCTGAAGCCGTCCAATGTGATGCTCACCGTCGCCGGCCCGCGGGTCATCGACTTCGGCATCGCGCGGGCCCTCGATGTCTCGGTGGAATCCCTGCTGACCAGCACCGGGATGGTCATCGGCTCGCCCGGCTTCATGTCGCCCGAGCAGATCCTCGGTCAGCAGGTGGGGACCGCCACCGATGTCTTCGCGCTCGGTTGCGTCCTGATGTACGCGTCCTGCGGTCGACTGCCCTTCGGGGGGCGGGGCGGGGTCAACCAGCACGCGGTGATGTACCAGATCGTGGAGGCCGAACCGGATCTGAGCGCGGTGCCGGACGAACCGCTGCGCGCCCTGATCTCCCGTTGCCTGGGGAAGGACCCCGCCCAGCGGCCGGGTGTGGCGGAGCTGCTGGCGGAGGCCGAGCGGATGCGCCCGGCCACCGAGGGCGGTTGGCTGCCCGGTCCACTCGTGGCCGAACTGGCCCAGCAGGCGGCCCTGCTGCTGGACGCGGAGGTGGCACCGCTGCGGGCGGAGGCCCCGGACGCGCAGGCCGCCGCCGACTCCTCCGAGAGCGCCGCCCCTGGCGCGTCCGAGCCCGGTGCCGATTCCTCCAAGGCCCGCCCCGGCGCGTCCGAGTCCGCCCCGAAGACCCCCGGGGCCGAGGCCGGCGCCCCCGACCGGGCCACCCTCGACCTGCGGCCCAAGGGCGCGTCCGAGGGGGAACCCGGGAAGGGGGCCGTATCGGAGCCGACGGCGCCCAAGGAGCCGGGGGAGGAGCCTGCGCCCAAGCCGACCGAGCCCGATGAGCCGGGGAAGGAGGCCGCACCGGAGCCCAGCGCGCCCAAGGAGCCGGGGAAGAAGTCCGCCCCCAAGTCCCCCGAACGCGCCCCGCGGTCCGAGCGGCGGCGCAGGCCGATGATCATCGGGGTCGTCGTGGTCGGCGTGGTGACGGTCGGCGGCGGCGCTGTGACGCTGCTCCCGCACATCGGGAGCCCGGAGGCGGCCCCGGGCAGCAGCAGTTCCGCCACCCCGCTCGCCCCTGAGGCGTCCGCCTCGCCGAGCCGGACGGCCCCGCACTCTCCCGCCGCGAAGAAGCCCGGGCAGGCCGACCGGGAGAAGGACAAGGAGCAGGACCAGGGCAAGGACACCGGTGGAACGGCCGGCGCGGACTCCGGCGGCGCCGCCTCGGGCAGCCGCGGCGGCGACACGGACTCCTCGCACGGCACCAAGCCCGGCGACTCCTCCGGCGGCGGCGACCCGGGCCCGTCCGGGGGCGGTGACGGACCGATCAAACGGCCCACCTCCAGCGGCACCAGGGTGCCCGCGTCCTTCGCCGGCACCTGGAAGCTGACCGGCACCTACTACTCCCAGCAGCCCGACAAGGTGGTCATCTCCCAGGTGAACACCGGCGAGCACGCGGTACGGCTGATCAGCGACGTCGTGGGCCACTGCGAGATGGTGGCCAGACTGGAGTCCGTGGCCCGCGACGGCAGCCGGATCGACATCGGCACCGCCTATGTGGACCAGGCCCGTTCCACCGGCATCTGCGCCAACGCCGACCCCTCGTACTTCGCCCTCGACGAACCCGCCGGCATCCGCCACGACGTGGGGCCCGCCCACGGCAAGGGGTACCACTACGAGCGGTCCGACTGAGCGCCCGGCCCGGCCGCCCGGGGCTCAGGCCCCGGGTGAGCGGTCCGTACGCCACCCGAACCACAGGCCGGTGGCGGCACAGACCAGGGCCGCGACCAGAAAGGCCCAGGACGCCCCGGCCGCCGTACCCAGGGTGAGCGGGGCGCCCATGGCGGCCACGCCGAGGCTCGCACCCGTCTGCCGTACCGCGTTGAGCAGCCCGCCCGCGGCGCCGCCCGCGCCCTGCGGGGCGGCGCTCACCACGGCGGTGACCAGGGCGGGCAGCGCGAAGGACACCCCGAGCCCGGTCAGCAGCAGACCCAGGGCCAGCCAGCCGTAGGGCGCCCCGGTCCGGGCGGCGACGGCCAGGCCCGCGGTGCCGGCGGCCAGCAGCGCCAACCCGCCGAGCACCGGGCGCCGCGGCCCCACCTTCGCAACGATCCTGCCGGTCAGCGGCGGATTCACGGCGAACGGCAATGTCAGGGGAAGGAAGGCCAACCCGGTGACCAGCGGTGTCATGCCGCGGTCCCGGAAGAGCAGCGGCAGGACGAACAGGCTGCCGGTGAGGGTGAAGTTCACCGCCGCGCCGGCGGCCAGCCCGGCCCGTACCCCGCCGGCGCGCAGCAGCACCCGGTCCAGGACGGGGGAGGTGCTGCGGGCCTCCAGCCGGAGGAAGACGGCGGCCGCGCCGATGGCACCGGCCAGCGAGAGCGCGGTATGCGCCCAGGCCCGCCCGCCGGCCGCGATCAGGGTGTCGGTGGCCAGCGCCAGGCATCCGCAGGCGGCGAGCTGGGCCGGCCAGTCCAACCGCCTGCCGCCCGGCGGGCAGTGCAGGCCGCGGGTCGCGGTCAGCGCCAGGACCAGGGCGCCCAGTGGGATGTTGACGAGGAAGACCGCCCGCCAGCCGGCGAGCTCGACCAGCGCACCGCCGGCCGGCGGACCGGCGGCCACCGCCGCGCCGCTGATCGACGCCCAGGTCGCCACGGCCCGGGCGTGCCGGCCGCGGTCCGGGTAGAGGCGGCCGATCAGCGCCAGCGAGGAGGGCACGCAGGCCGCCGCCGCCGCTCCCAGGGCGGTACGCACCGCGATCAGGGCGCCGACGGTGGGGGCCGCGGCGCACAGCGCGGAGCCCACCGCGAACAGGGCGATCCCGGCACGGAAGACCCGGTGGGCGCCCAGCCGGTCGGTGAGCGCCCCGGCCGACAGCAGCAGTGCGGCGAAGACCACCGTGTAGCCGGTGGTGGCCCACTGAAGTCCGGTCACGGAGGTGTCCAGGGAGCGCGCGAGATCCGGTTCGGCGACGGACAGCACGGTGGTGTCGAGCAGCACCATGAAGTAGCCGAGCGAGATCCCCAGGAGGGCCGGCCACGGGCGCGGTACGGCGGTGCCCGCACCGGGAGCGGCGGGCCGGGTGGCATGGTCGAGCGTCATGACCGGCACTGTGCGTCCGCGCCCCGGTCGGGCTCCACCGGAGCGGCCGTACACTCCCTTCGGAAGATCCGCACGCGGTCGGAGGGGAGCGGAAAGAGCAGTGGAGCTGCGGCAACTCCGTACCTTCGAGGCCGTGCTGAGGCACGGTACGGTCACCGAGGCCGCCCATGCGATCGGCCTGGCACCCTCGTCCGTCTCCGCCCAGATCCGGGAGCTGGAGAAGTCCCTGGGCATCGCTCTGTTCGACCGCACGCCCGGCGGGATGCGCGCCACCGGGGCGGGGGAGCGGATGGCGCACTGGGCCCGGAGGCTGCTGGAACAGGCCGAGCGGGCCGTCAGCGAGGTGCGCGGGTCTACCCGCACCCTGCGACTGGGCGCCCTGGAGACCATCGCCGCCACCTGTGTACCGGACGTGCTCCGACGGCTGGACCGGCGGCGACCCGGACTCCCGGTGGAGGTACGGGTCGCCACCAGCCGCGATCTGCTCCTGGCGGAGGTGCTGTCCGGCGAACTGGCCGCCGCCCTGCTCCTGGACCACGGCGCCGACCTGGGCGGTCTCGGCTTCCCGATCCCTCCGGGCCCGCTGGGCAGCCTGGACGTGGACACGGTCGCCCTGGACCTGGTCGCGGCCCCCGGCCACCGGCTGGTCGGCCGCCCGCTGGTCCCGGCCGACCTGGCGGGCGAGAACCTCCTGGTCAACGTGGCCGCCTGCTCCTTCCGACTCGCCGCCGACCGGCTGCTGGGGCCCGAGGTGCGCCGCGTGGACGCCGGCGGCGTCGCGGTGATGCGGGCCTGGGCGGAGCAGGGGCTGGGGATCGCGCTGCTGCCCCGGTTCGCGGTGGCCGAGGCCCTGCGCTCGGGCTACCTGGTCCGGCTCGGTCTCCCCGCCCCCGAGCTGCGGCTGAGGCTGGTGTGGAGCACCGCGCTGGAAGAGGCGCCGGAGGTCCGCGAGCTGCTGTACGCGGCCAGCGGCTGAGGCGGCCGATGCGCGGATGCGGCGGATGGGCGGATGCGGCCGTTGTGGCCAAAGTGACTGGAGCGGCTGAAGGGGTCCAGGATGCTGAGGGGCTTGAGGGGCTTGAGGGGCTTGAGGGGCTTGACGGGCTTGAGGGTTCCGAACGGGCCGACGGGGGGAGGCGAGCCCGGTCGGCCGTCGCCCGGTCGGGGCGACGCGCGAGGGAGAGCCCGGTAACGGATCCGCCGACGCGGCCCGGCATCGGCCCACTCCTGCGGCATCGGGTGGTACCGCCCGGTCCGCTCGTGCGGCATGGTGTCGTGTCCGGGTAGGTCAACTCCGCGTCCAGGAAGGTTGGTTCCGTGGATCAGGCATTCGGCTCCTACCAGAACGAGATCTACCTCAACGGGCTCGCCGGCATCCCGCCCCGGTACCCGATGGTCCACAGCGAGCTGGAGGCCGAGGCGCGGTCGGTGCTGCCGCCCGCGGTGTGGTCGTACGTGGCCGGGGGCGCCGGCGACGAGCACACCCAGCGGGCCAACACCGAGGCCTTCCACCGGTGGGGGCTGATCCCCAGGATGCTGGTCGGCGCCGCCCAACGCGATCTGTCCGTCGAACTGTTCGGGATGAACCTGCCGTCTCCGCTGCTCATGGCACCGATCGGCGTGCTCGGCATCTGCGCCGAGGACGGCCACGGCGATCTCGCGACGGCGCGCGCCGCCGCGCGCACCGGCGTACCGATGATCGCCTCCACCCTGTCCGCCGACCCTCTGGAGGAGGTCGCCGGGGAGTTCGGGACCACCCCTGGCTTCTACCAGCTCTACACCCCCAGGGACCGGGACCTGGCCGAGAGCCTGGTGCACCGGGCCGAGGCGGCCGGCTTCAAGGGCGTCGTGGTCACCCTCGACACCTGGGTGACCGGCTGGCGGCCGCGCGACCTGGCCCGGGGCAGCTTCCCCCAGCTGCACGGGCACTGCCTGGCCAACTACACCAGCGACCCGGTCTTCCGGGCGGGCCTGGACCGCGCTCCCGAAGAGGACCCGCAGGCCGCGGTGGTGAAGTGGACCCAGGTCTTCGGACACCCCCTCACCTGGGCAGACCTGCCCTGGCTGCGTTCGCTCAGCACCCTGCCGCTGATCGTGAAGGGGCTGTGCCACCCCGATGACGTACGACGCGCCAGGGACCTGGGGGTGGACGGCGTCTACTGCTCCAACCACGGTGGCCGCCAGGCCAACGGCGGCCTGCCCGCCCTCGACGCCCTGCCGGACGTGGTCGAGGCCGCGGACGGACTGCCGGTGCTCTTCGACTCGGGGATCCGCGGCGGCGCCGACATCGTCAAGGCGATCGCGCTGGGCGCCACCGCCGTGGCCGTCGGCCGGCCGTACGTCCACGGACTCGCCCTGGGCGGCACCGACGGGGTCGTGCACGTGCTGCGCTCACTGCTGGCGGAGGCCGACCTGATCATGGCCGTGGACGGCTACCCGAGCCTCGCCGACCTCACGCCGGAGGCGCTGCGGCGGGTGGGCTGACCGCGCCGGGCTCCCTCAGGGCGCGGTGGGCGCCAGCATCGTCAGGTAGATCCCGTAGCTCAGCGAGACCACCGCCAGCCCGCCCGCCAGTACCGCACCGGTGCGCACCCGTGCCCTGGCCAGGGCCAGCGCCGCCGGGAGCAGCAGCGTGAAGGCCGGCATCAGCAGGCGGGGGCGCGCCGAGAAGTAGCGGGTGCCGCCGAAGGCCATCACCGCCAGTACGAGGGCGTAGACCACGATCGGCAGCGGTGGCCGGTCCAGCACCAGCAGGATCAGCGCGAGCAGCGCCGCGAACAGCACGGCGATGGTGGTGAAGTAGGAGAGCCGTCCCCCGTCGAGGACCAGGTGCTGCCCGAAGCGGGTCGTGTAGCGGCCGAAGTCGAACGAGGTTCCCCACTGCCGCTGGACCTCGAAGTAGCCCAGGGGGCGGCCGACGCGCAGCCCCACCCAGGCGAGGTAGCCCACCCAGCCCATCGGGGCGATGGCGATCGCCAGCCATGGCCGCGGGCTGCGGCGGGTCCGCGGTTCCCGCGCCAGGGCGATGGCCGCGCCGACGACCACCGCCGCCGCGACCGCGATGCCATTGGGCCGGGCGAGACCGGCGAGCGCGGCGAGGCTGCCCGCCCACAGCCATCGGCGGGTGAGCACGCTGTACAGCGACCAGGCGGCCAGGGCGGTCAGCAGGGACTCGCTGTACGCCATGGTCTGCACGATCGCGTGCGGCAGCAGACCCCACAGGAGGACCAGGGCCACCCCCACCCGGTGCCCGTACAACCGCTCCCCGACCATGTACACACCCCAGGCGGCGAGGCCCGCGCAGACGAGCGCGACCAGCAGCCCGGCGGTGACCGTGCCGACCGGCAGCACGGTGGACACCGCTCGCTGCAGTGCCGGGAAGAGGGGGAAGAAGGCCAGGTCGTTGTAGACCCGGCCGGGATGCCGGGTGGAGATGATGACGGTCCCGTACCCGTGCTGGGCCACCCCGGCGTACCAGACGGCGTCCCAGGAGTGCCCGAGCACCGTGCGCGGATGCCGTTCGGTGAGCAGCGCGCAGACCGCGACCACGATCATCCCGGCCAGCCGTACCGCGGCGTAGAGGCCCAGCGCGGGCAGGGCGCGGGCGAAGGCGCCACGGGCGCGGTCCACGTTCTTGCGCGCTGATTCCCTGGTGCCGAGCAGGGACGCTGCAGGCACAGCCACCTCCGCCGACCGCTTGAAGAGGGCATCGCGGCCCGCGGCGCACCGCACCCGGGCCGACCCGCTCTCGATCATGCGGGCTGTCCCGGCGGCCCGCCATCGCAGGCCGCCGGACGGGTCTAGGTCCTGACCGGCCGGGCAGGGAACCCGCGGCGGGTCAGGTGGAGAACCACGGGCCGAGCCGGGACGCACGCAGACGCCGTACGGCCGGAGCGGCCCGGCGCGCCGCGCGGCCCACCGCCCAGCCGGTGACCGCGCCCACCAGCAGGCCGACCGCGACGTCATGGGGGTAGTGCGCGCCCACCCACACCCGGGAGACCCCCATCAGCAGCGCCGTGAGGACCGCGACCGCGCCCAGCCGGCGGTCGGCCAGCAGCAGGGCCACCGCCGCGGCCGCGGCGATCGCGGTGTGGTTGCTGGGGAAGGACCAGTCACCCGGCGCCGGGCAGGCCTCCAGGGTGACGGTGTGCAGGGTCTGGCAGGGGCGCTGCTCCCGTACCAGGGCCTTGATCACGTCATTGAGGCCGAAGGCGGCGGCCGCGGCCAGCGGGGCGGACAGGGCCGCGGCCATCCGGGCCGCGTCGTCGCTGCGGGCCCGCCACCAGCCGGCCGCCATCAGCACCGCGAGCAGGACCAGTCCCGCGGTGGACCAGGCGGCCAGTGGATCGCTCAGCAGTCCCGGCGCGTGCCGGGCCAGATCGGTGACCTCGGTGTACAGCGAGCCGTCGACGGAGGCGCCGTCGAGGGCGAGCGGGGTCGGCGCCGGGCCGACGGGGGCGAGGGGGCTCACGGCCGCTCCCGCAGGGCGGAACCGGTGGCGGCCCCGGCGGCTCGCCCGCGGGAGCGCCGCAGCTCCAGGGCGAGCGGGATCAGCGACAGCGCGACCACCACGGCCACCACGGGCAGCAGGTACCGGTCGACGCTCGGCACCGAGGAGCCGAGCGCGTAGCCGCCGAGCACCAGCCCGACCGTCCACACCAGCCCGCCCGCCAGCTGCCAGAGCGCGAAGGTGCGGGCCGGCACGCCGAGCGCCCCGGCCAGCGGGTTGAGCACGGTACGCACCACGGGCACGAACCGCGCCAGGACCACCGCCCTGGCGTGGCCGTACCGGTCCAGCAGCTCCAACGCCCGCTCGGCGCCCTCGTGCAGGCGCCGGTTGCGGCTGCGGGCCAGCAGCGCGGTCCCGCCCCGCCTGCCCAGCCAGAAGCCGGTCTGCGCGCCGAGCAGCGCCCCGGCCGCGGCCGCGACCAGCACCTGGGGCAGCGCCAGGTGCGTGGTGCGCCCCCCGCCGTCCACGCAGAGCAGCCCCGCGGTGAACAGCAGCGAGTCGCCCGGCAGGAAGAACCCCACCAGGAGACCGGTCTCGGCGAACAGTACGACGGCGATGCCCAGTGCCCCGAACGAGGACAGCAGCGACCCCGCGTCGAGGAGGTTCACCGCCAGTGGTGCGGAGGCGGACAGAGGTACGGCCATGGGGCGGGCCTCTCATAATGGGGTCGCGGGAGGGGCCTGTGCGCCCATCCGACTGACGACAATCATGTAGACGGTCTACGTTACTGTAGACGGACAGGGCGGAGGGAGTCGCGCATGCCGGAAGCGACCGCGGGACGGCGGCCGTCGGGCGAGCTGGAGGCGAGCGTCCTGGCGGCGCTGTGGGCGGCCGGAGCGCCGCTCACCCCGGCCGAGGTCCAGCGGGTGCTCGGCCAGGACCTGGCCCGTACCACGGTCACCACGATCCTGACCCGGCTGCATGAGAAGGGCGCCGTGGCCCGCACCCGGCAGGGCCGCGGCTACGCCTACACCCCCACCCAGGACTCACCGGGACTGCGCGCCGACCGGATGCGCCGCGAACTGGAGAAGGACGAGGACCGGCGGACCGTGCTGGCCCGCTTCGTCTCCGGGCTGAGCGAGGACGACGAACGCCTGCTGCGCACGCTGCTCGACGGCGCCGACGGCGCCGACGGCCCCGCGCCGGGGAGCATCCGATGATCTACGCCATCTGGGCACCGCTGCTGGTCCCCTTCCTCGCCGTGCCGGTGGCCCGGCGACTGGCGCCGCTCCTCGCCCCGCGCGCCGCCGCCTGGCTGCTGGCGGTCAGCGGCGCCGTCCTGGCCGGCTGCACCACCGCCGCCCTCGGCCTGCTGGCCCTGGAGGGCGCGCTCCGCCTGCGGCCGGTGGCATCGCTGGGCCGGCTGCGGCTCCCGCTGCTGGCCGACGGCGTGGCGGCGTCCCCGCCGGTGGCGGCCCTCGCCCTGGCGCTGCTGGCGGCCACCGCGGTCGCCGCCTGCCGGCTCCTCCTCCGCCTGCTACGGGAGTGGGTGGCCGCCCGGCGGCACGCCCCGGCCGGCGGCGGAGGCGACCTCTCGGTGATCGACGACGGCCATCCGGACGCCTTCGCGCTGCCCGGCCGCCCGGGCCGGATCGTGGTCACCGCCGGGATGCTGCGCGCCCTGGACCCGGCCGAACGGGAAGCGCTCTTCGCCCATGAACGCGCCCACCTGGCCGGCCGGCACCACCTCTTCCTGGCCCTGGCGGACCTCGTGGCCGTCTGCCACCCGGTGCTGCGGGGGTTGCGCGCCCCGCTGGGGTACGCCCTGGAGCGCTGGGCCGACGAGGCCGCGGCGCGGGCCGTCGGCGACCGGACCCTGACCGCCCGGGCGATCGCCCGGGCGGCGCTCGCCACCCGCGCCGCCGAGGGCTCGGGCAGCGCCCACCGCCGCCCCCGGTTCGCCGTCGCCGCCACCACCGGACCGGTGCCCCGCCGGGTGGCGGCACTGCTGGGCACCGGAGAGCCCGCCCGGCCGCGCTCGCGGGCGCTGCGCCGGGTGGCCGCCGCGGCGATCGCCGGATGCCTGGTGTTCTCGGTCGGCGCCGCCCTGGACGCGGCCACCGATCTGCACGGCAGCATCGAGGTGGCGCAGGCCGCACCCGAGCATCCCTGAGCCTTCTCGGCAAGCCGGGAGACCGCGCCGGCGGCTCCCGAGGGGTGAACCGCGCCGGTGACGCCTTCCGCTCGGCGGCGGAGGGCGCGGACGTGTGGCCGGGGCCTCTCGTCCTCACCCGTCCGGCCCATCGGCCTGCCGCCGTCTCCGTATCGCGAGCGCCGCGCGGACCGCCCCAGCGCGGTCAGGCGGGTGCCGCTCGGTCGGCGCTACGGCCCCTTCCCCGGCCAGCGTCTTCGGGCGGTGGCGAGAATACTGGGCCGAAACGGGCCGAATCATCCGCCGAACTCGCGGAGGTGCGGGGATGCGCGACGACGCCGACAACGACGAGGGCCCCGTCGAGGAGCCCGAACCGCGCGACGAGGACGAGGCCGAGGGCCCCGACGAGTACGCCGATTACGGGCCGTACGGCGACGAGGACGAGTACGAGGACGAGTACGAGGACGAGGACGAGTACGAGGGCGCGGGCGCGGGCGGCGAGGCGGAGGACGCCGCCTACGAGGGCACCGTCGTCCCGGGGGAGGCGGCGGTCCGCAAGAGCGGGGCCGACTCGGCGCCCGACGTCTTCCTCGACGTCCCGCTGCTGAAGGTCGACCAGATCGACCTGGACGTGGAGGACCTGCGGGCCCATGTCTCGCTCCAGGCCGAGGTGCTGGACCTGCTGAAGCTGAACGTGGGCGCCGACGTCTCCCTCGGGCGGGTGCACCTGGGCATCTCGGGCGTGGAGGCGCAGGCCCAGCTCAAGGTGAGGCTGGACAACGTCGCGTTGATCATCAACCGGGTGCTCACCACCCTCGACCGCAACCCCCGGATCCTGGAGGAGCTGGCGGGTGGCCTCGGTTCGGCCGTACGGGACGTGGGCGGCGGTGCCGGGCACGCCGTCGGCGAGATCGGCACCGGGGCGGGGAGGGCCGTGGAGGACGTGGGCCG
>NZ_SRID01000783.1 GCF_004684805.1 Streptomyces palmae | reverse complement strand
CTCGCGGAGGGTGAGGGAGCCGAGGGTGAGCACGGGTGCGCCGGTGGTGTCGGCCGCGGTGAGTGCGGTGGTGCCGTCGGGTGCCGTGATCAGGCGCACCCGGAGCACGGTGGCTCCGGTGGCGTGGAGGCGTACCCGGGCGAGGGAGAAGGGGATGCGGGGTGCCGTGGGTGATCCGTCGGTCTGGGTGAGCACCAGCGGGTGGAGCGCGGCGTCCAGCAGTGCCGGGTGGAGGGCGAAGGCGCCGGCGTCGGGGTGGAGTTCCGCCGGGAGGCGTACCTCGGCGTAGAGGGCGTCGTCGGTGCGCCAGGCGGCGGTCAGGCCCTGGAAGTGCGGCCCGTAGTGGTATCCGGTGGCGGCCAGGGCCGGGTATGCGGTGGTCAGGTCGAGGGGCGTCGCGCCGGCGGGGGGCCACTGCGCCAGGGTGCGGTCCGGGGCGCCGCCGTCCTCGCACCGCGGCGCACCGGGGTGTCCGCCGACCGGGTGCGTGTCCCCGGACCGCGGCGCACCGGCGTCTACGCTGCCGTCCGGCTCCTGCGCACCGGGGTGTCCGCTGTCCCCGGACCGGGCCGTGCCGAGGTGTCCGGTCGCGTGCCGGGTCCAGGACGGTTCACCGGGTTCGGCGGGGGCCGGGTGCGGTCGGGAGTGGATTTCCAGGGTGCGC
>NZ_SRID01000100.1 GCF_004684805.1 Streptomyces palmae | reverse complement strand
CCCGTCCCCCGCCCCCTTCTCCGGCCTGCTGCCCGCCTCGGCACCCGGCAGGGCGCCCCTCGACCCGCGCAGTGCGCGCTCCACCGCCGCCGCCCGCAGCGCCCCCTCGGGCACCCGGCTCCCCGGATGCGGACCGGGCGGGCCGGGCTCGCCATCGGGCGCCGGATGCGGGGGGTGGCCCTCCGCGGCGCCGGGCGGTCCAAGCTCCCCGTCGGGTGCCGGATGCGGGGGGTGCTCCTCCTCCGCGGCACCGGGCGGGCCGTCCCGCCCCGGTCCGGTCATGCCCGCGTGCCCGCCCCTGCCCAACCGCCCGGTCACGCCGGACCGCCCGTCCGGCCGGGCACCGGCGAACTCCGGACGGCCGGCGGCGGGGCCGCCCCCGAGGCCCGGGCGGGAGCCCCCGGCACATCGGCTCGCGGGGCAGGCGGGACGTTTCCGCACGCGGCCTGCGAGCCCGCGGCGGGGCGGCCCACCGGTGTCCCGGCGGGCTGCCAGCCGTGCCGGTCCAGCGCGTCGGCCAGCGCCCGGACCATCACCGGGTCGAACTGGCTGCCCGCGCAGCGTCGCAGTTCCCGCACCGCCTGGTGCACCGGGCGGGCCCGGCGGTAGCTGCGGGTCGAGGTCATCGCGTCAAAGGCGTCCGCCACCGCCACGACCCGGGCGAACTCCGGGATGTCCGGCCCGGCCAGCCCGTACGGGTAGCCGCTGCCGTCCAGCCGCTCGTGGTGGTGCAGGATCGCGGCCCGCGCCTCCTCCAGGAAGCCGATGCCGCGCACCATCTCGTGCCCTTGTTCGGGGTGGAGTTCGATGAGCCGGCGCTCCTCGGGGGTCAGCGGCCCGTTCTTGCGCAGCAGCCGGGTCGGTACGCCGAGCTTGCCGACGTCATGGAGGGTGCCGGCGATGCGCAGCGCCTCCTGCCGCTCGCCGGGCATGCCCAGTTCGCGGGCGATCAGCAGCGATGCCTGGCCGACCCGTTCGCTGTGCCCCCGGGTGTAGCGGTCCTTGATGTCGACGGCCTGGACCAGGGCGCGGACGGCCGCCTGGTGGCTGGTGCGCTCCCGGTGGCAGAGGGCGAAGGCGGAGGCGGACAGGGCCATGGGGGGCAGCACCAGCAGCGCCGCGACCGGACCGTAGCGGCTGTGCCACAGCAGGGCCATGGTCAGTGCGGCCAGTCCGTGCGCCAGGTCGGCGGCGATGGAGCAGGGCAGGACGCCGGCCCAGGCCGCGCGGAGCGGGCGACGTTCGGCGGTGACCAGTACGCCGACCCCCAGCAGGGCGCTCAGCACCGCGAAGACCAGCGCGGCGGCGCCGGCGGGCAGCAGGGCGTACGGGAGCCTCGCGGCGGTCACCGCGGGCCCACCGCCGGTCAGTGCGAAGGTGCCGGAGGCGGCTGCTGACGCCAGGGCGAACCTGGCGGCCCGCCAGACCCGGCGTGCGGCGGCCGGGCGCTGCTCGACCCGGCTGAGGAGCCCGCAGGGGATGGCGATCAGCGCGGCGGCGGACGGGGGCAGCAGCATGGCCCCGGCCAGCAGCACCGGACTGCCGTGGGCGGGGGTGGCGGACACGGCGCCCGCGGCCGCGCTGAGGGCGGCCAGGGACAGCAGGGTGGGCCAGGAGGTGCCCGTGCCCGGTCGCAGGGCGGGGGCGGCGAACGCCAGGGCGGTGAGCGCGGCGCACAGGATGTAGGCGCGCCCACCGGGAGGAAGTGCCCGCATCGCGTCTTCTCCCCTGCCGCTCGGGTCACACCGTCAGGATGGGGAGGATATTGCCGCGGGACGGGTCTGGCGGGCGCATCAGGTGATTAGGCCGGACGAGCCCGCCGAATGCACACCTTCGGGTGAGACAGGAGCCTTGGGCTGGTCAGCGCGCCCGTGCGGAGCCGTCTCCGCCGGCGCGACGGCCGTACGGGTCCGCCGGTCGGCGGCAGGGCTCGGCAAAGAGGGATGGGTGCGCTACCGCCCGCCGCCCGTTGTGCGCGCGAGCGGGTTGGGGCTCGCAGGCCCGGCAAGAGCGCGAGGGATGAGCGCCACACCGGCCGCCGACTGCCCGCGGGCGCGTTGCCGCAGGCATGGCACGGGTGTGAGGTGCTGGCACCACACCGGCCGCCGACTGCCCGCGGGCGCGTTGCCGCCAGGCATGGCACGGGTGTGAGGTGCTGGCACCACACCGGCCGCCGACTGCCCGCGGGCGCGTTGGAGCCCGCGCCAGGCCCGGCAAGGTGTGAAAAGGGCCGCCTCCACCTGAGTGGGGTCAGGACCCGTTCCGCGAGGGAAAAACGAACGCCGTCGCCGAGCCGGTGGCCGGGCGACGGCTGGTGGTGCCGGTCAGCCCTGGGTGGCGGGCCGGTCCTCGGGGGCGATGGCCGGCTCGTCCTCCGCCGCGCCGCAGGTCTTCTCGCCGTGCAGCGGGGCGGTGACGTCCAGCTCCGGCCCCACCTGTCCGGCGCGGATCAGATCGATCCGGCCCATCACCTTGGAGCGCAGGTCGCTGGGCACGTCGTCATGGCCGCAGCAACGCTTGACCAGCTTCTTCACGGCCTGCTCCAGACCGTACTTCTCCAGGCAGGGCGAGCACTCGTGGAAGTGCACCTCGAACTTGACGCACTCACCGTCGGGCATCTCGTTGTCGAGGAACTCGTAGAGGTGGTCGAGGACCTCGGAGCAGTCCATCTCGTGCGACTCTCCGCAGCTCATGAGTCCGCGCCTTTCCGATCATGCGACTCGTCGGCCGCGGCACCGCCCGCGCCCGCCGGAACCAGCCCGCGCCCACGGGCGTAGTCCTCCAGCAGACCGCGCAACTGACGGCGCCCACGGTGCAGCCGGGACATCACGGTGCCGATGGGTGTACCCATGATGTCCGCGATCTCCTTGTACGCAAACCCCTCCACATCCGCGAGATAGACCGCGATGCGGAACTCCTCGGGGATCGCCTGCAGCGCCTCCTTCACATCGGAGTCGGGCAGGTGGTCCAGGGCCTGGGACTCGGCGGAGCGCAGCCCGGTCGACATGTGCGACTCGGCGCGCGCCAGCTGCCAGTCCTCGATCTCCTCGGCGGCGCTGCGCTGGGGCTCGCGCTGCTTCTTGCGGTACGAGTTGATGAAGGTGTTGGTCAGGATGCGGTACAGCCACGCCTTGAGGTTCGTGCCGTCACGGAACTGGTGGAAGGACGCGTACGCCTTGGCGTACGTCTCCTGCACCAGGTCCTCGGCATCGGCGGGGTTGCGCGTCATGCGCAGCGCGGCGGAGTACATCTGGTCGAGGAAGGTCAGCGCGTCCCGCTCGAAGCGCGCACTGCGCTCCGCGGACGTCTCGGCCGCCTGCTTTCGCAGGCCCTCGCCCGTGCTGTCGGCCCCTGCATCGGTGCCAGCGACCTGACCCACCTCCTCCACGACCATGGTGGGACCGGAAGCGGACCCACTTGAATCGGAGAATAGACGACCACCTGGCACGCGCGCCCCTTCAATTTCGGCGGCACCCCCCAGCCCGAGCTGCGACCAGGCCAGGTCAGCGGACTGCGGACGGGCCGGGCAAGCAAGCGAACCCATGTGGTGGACTCCCTCTCCTCGGGCGAGTGCCTTCTGCGTACCGGTGCGTCTTCTCTACGACGCCTGGCACAACATCCCGCGCGCGGGGTTCATTCCCGGGTCCGGCCCTTTCCCCGGTGCCGGTTCCGTTCAGCCGAGGACGCGCGTCAGCCAGCGGGCGGTCTCCCCGGTGATCAGGTCGACCGCCGCCTGCTGGGTGATCGGGGCGCTCTTGGCCACCGCGAAGCCGTGGTCGGCGTGGGGCACCGGCACCAGTTCGGTGCCGGCCGGGAACTCCTCGGGTCGGCCGAAGGGGTCCCGGCCGCCCTGCACCACCAGGGTCGGCAGCCCGCTGCCGGTCAGCTCCACGGCCCGGGACTTCTCCGGCTTGCCCGGCGGGTGCAGCGGGAAGGACAGCGCGAGGACGGCCCGGGCGCCCAGTCCCGCGGCGGTCCGGCAGGCCACCCTGGCTCCGGCGCTGCGCCCGCCGGCCACCACCGGCAGGCCCGGCCCGGTCAGCGCGGGCCAGACCGCCGTCCAGCCGGTGTCCAGGGTCCGGGGAGCCGGCGCGAGCTTCTTGCCGGCGACCCGCCAGGGCTGCTCCACCAGGGCCACGGTGATGCCGTGCGGCGGCAGGGCGGCGGCGAGCGCCGCCAGGTCGCGGGCCTCGATGCCGCCGCCGGCGCCGTGGCCGAGGGCGAGCACCGCGCGGGCGGTGCCCGCCGGGTGCCAGGTGATCCGCGCCTGGCCGGCCGGGGTGTCCACGCTCTGGGTCCGGGCACCGGTCCCGGCCGTGGGGCTGTCGCTGGCGTTCATGGTCCTAGAACAGCGTGCCGACCTCGGGCTCGTCCAGTTCCGCCACGAGTTCCGGCCCGTTGTTGCGTACGTCGCTGACCGCGGTGGCCACCGGATAGGCGCGCAGCAGCGCGGGCGGTGGTGGGGTGAGCAGTTCGCGCAGCTCGGCCGGGTCGGTGCGGGACGGGTCCAGCCAGGCGTCCCATCGGTCCGGGGTGAGGACCAGCGGCATCCGGGGGTGGATCTCGGCGAGCGAGTGCGGCCCGGGCCCCCGGTCGGCGCCGGCGAGCGGTTCCTTCTCCGCCTCGGTGGTTATCACCGTGCACGTCACCCACCAGGCGCGCGGGTGGTCGTCGGGGAGGGTGCGGTCGCGCCAGAACTCGTACAGTCCGGCCAGCGCCATCACCGAGCCGTCGGCCGGGGTGACGAAGTAGGGCTGCTTGCGGGGCCGCTTGCGCCTGCCCTGCTCCTCCAGCTGCCGTTCGGCGGCGCCGGTGACCCACTCGTAGTAGCCGTCGGCGGGGAGGATGCAGCGGCGGGCGGCGAAGGGGCGGCGGAAGGACGCCTTCTCGTGCACGGTCTCCGCCCGGGCGTTGATCATCTTCACCCCGACGTCCGGCGACTTCGCCCAGGACGGCACCAGCCCCCAGGTCAGGGTGCGCAGCTGGCGAACCGGACGCGGGTCTGCGGCGTCTTTCAGGGGGCGGTCCAGTACCGCGTGGACCTGCTTCGTCGGGGCGACGTTCCAGTCCGGCTCAAGGGTCTCCTCGGGTTCCCACCTCTGCACCCCGAAGAGCCCGACGAGGTCCTCCGGGCGCCGGCTCGCTGCGTATCGACCGCACATGGGTGCCACACTGCCACGACGCCCGCGCCCGGGGACACCGGGTCGCCTGATACGCAAGGTATGCCAGGTCCGCCTGGTACGGCAGGTCCGCCAGGGTCCGACCGCGTACTACAGAGAACCGAGGAGCCGCCCGCATATGCACACAACCAACGCCGCCGAGCTGTGGGACCGCGTCACCGGTACCCAGCCGGAACCGTCCCTGTGGCTGGTCGTGGCCACCGGTGTGCTGGCGCTCTCGCTGGTCGTCTACCGGACCGCCTGGCTGATCGCCCGCAATGCGATCACCATCGCGCACGAGGGCGGGCACGGTCTGGTCGCGCTGCTCAGCGGGCGCCGGCTGCAGGGCATACGCCTGCACTCGGACACCTCGGGACTGACCGTCTCGCGTGGCAAACCGACCGGTCTCGGCATGATCCTGACCGCCGCTGCCGGCTATATCGCCCCTTCGCTGCTGGGGCTGGGCGGGGCGTGGCTGCTGGCCGCGGACCACATCACGGCCCTGCTGTGGGGGGCCACCGGGCTGCTGCTGGTGATGTTGGTGATGATCCGCAACGCCTACGGGATCCTCACCGTGGTGGTGACCGGGGCCGGGTTCCTGCTGGTGTCCTGGCTGGCGGGGGCCCAGGTGCAGGCGGCGTTCGGATACGGGGTGGTCTGGTTCCTTCTCCTGGGTGGCGTCCGTCCGCCCTTCGAGCTCCAGCGCAAGCGCCGGTACGGCGGCGCCGGGGACTCCGACCCCGACCAGCTGGCCCGGCTCACCGGGGTCCCGGCGGTGGGGTGGCTGCTCTTCTTCCACGTGGTCACCGTGTGCTCGCTGATCGGCGGCGGACGCTGGCTGCTGGAGGTCTGAGCGCCCGCGGAACCCTGCGCGCCCCTGCTGGCAGTGCTGTGTTTCGACAGAGTTTCGCCACTTTTGATCGGGATTCTCTCCCTCGCCCAACCACTAAAGTGAAAGCCATGACCGGCACTGAGACATCTCCGGGCGCACCGCCCGCCCTGTGGCCCGCCCCGCTCGCCCCGGGAGCGGTCGATGCGACCGTCACCGTGCCCGGATCGAAGTCGGTCACCAACCGCGGACTGGTCCTGGCCGCCCTCGCCTCCGAGCCCGGCTGGCTGCGCCGACCGCTGCGCTCCCGGGACACCCTGCTGATGGCGGAGGCGCTGCGGGCGCTGGGCGTCGGCATCGAGGAGACCGTGTCCTCGATGTCCTCCGGTTCCGCCGGGGCGGGCGGCTCCGGCGAGGCCTGGCGGATCATCCCGGCCGGCCTGCGCGGCCCGGCCACCGTGGACGTCGGCAACGCCGGCACGGTGATGCGCTTCCTGCCCCCGGTCGCGGCGCTGGCCGACGGCCCGATCCGGTTCGACGGCGACCCCCGGTCGCACGAGCGTCCGCTGCACGGCGTGATCGACGCGCTGCGCGTGCTGGGGGTGCGGATCGACGACGACGGGCGCGGCGCGCTGCCGATGACGGTGCACGGCGCCGGCGCGGTGTACGGCGGCCCGGTGAGCATCGACGCCTCCTCGTCCTCCCAGTTCGTGAGCGCGCTGCTGCTGTCCGGACCGCGCTTCAACCAGGGCGTCGAGGTTCGCCACGTCGGCTCCGCGCTGCCCTCGCTGCCGCACATCCGGATGACGGTGGACATGCTGCGCGCGGCCGGCGCGAAGGTGGACAGCCCCGAGTCGGGCGGCGAGCCCGATGTGTGGCGGGTGACGCCCAGCGCACTGCTCGGCCGCGATCTGGTGGTCGAGCCCGATCTGTCCAACGCGGCCCCGTTCCTGGCCGCCGCGCTGGTCACCGGTGGGCGGGTGACCATCCCGGACTGGCCCGAGCACACCACCCAGCCGGGTGACGCGCTGCGCGAGATCTTCACCGCGATGGGCGGTTCCTGCGCACTGACCGACGCCGGGCTGACCTTCACCGGCACCGGCCGGATCACCGGCATCGACACCGATCTGCACGAGGTCGGCGAGCTGACCCCGGTGATCGCGGCGGTCGCGGCGCTGGCCGACTCCCCGTCCGTACTGCGCGGCATCGCGCACCTGCGGCTGCACGAGACGGACCGGCTGGCCGCGCTCGCCAAGGAGATCAACGACCTGGGCGGCGAGGTCTCGGAGACCGAGGACGGCCTGCGCATCCGCCCGCGTCCGCTGCACGGCGGCGTCTTCCACACCTACGAGGACCACCGGCTGGCCACCGCCGCCGCGGTGCTGGGCCTGGTAGTGGACGGCGTCCAGGTGGAGAACGTGGCCACCACCGGCAAGACCCTGCCCGACTTCCCCGGCCTGTGGACCGGGATGCTGGGGCAAGCGGCCACACCGACCGCGGCGGCGAGAGGCTGAGGCCGGCTGTCATGCGCCGCTACGGCAAGCACACCGACGAGGACGACGTACGGGTCCGCCCCAACCGCAAGGGCAACCGGCCCCGCACCAACATCCGGCCCAAGCACGAGGACGCCGCCGAAGGCTTCGTGCTGACCGTCGACCGGGGCCGTATCACCTGCCTGGTCGAGGACCGCACCATCACCGCGATGAAGGCCCGTGAGCTGGGCCGCAAGGCGGTGGTGGTCGGCGACCGGGTCGCGGTGGTGGGCGACCTGTCCGGCGACAAGGACACCCTTGCCCGGATCGTGCGGGTGGAGGAGCGCACCTCGGTGCTGCGCCGCACCGCCGATGACGACGACCCGTTCGAGCGGGTGGTGGTGGCCAACGCCGACCAGCTGGCCATCGTCACCGCGCTGGCCGACCCGGAGCCGCGGCCCCGGCTGATCGACCGCTGCCTGGTGGCCGCCTACGACGCGGGGCTCGAACCGCTGCTGGTGCTCACCAAGTCGGACCTGGCCCCGGCCGCCCCGATGCTGGAGACCTACGCCCCGCTGGGCCTGCGCTACGTGGTGACCAGCCGCGAGGAGCTGGCCGACGGCGAGGCCGCGGACCGGGTGCGCGAGCGGCTCTCGGATCGGATCACCGCCTTTGTGGGACACTCCGGCGTGGGCAAGACCACGCTGGTCAACGCGCTGGTACCGGACCGCCAGCGGGCCACCGGCCGGGTCAACGCGGTCACCGGACGCGGCCGGCACACCACCACCTCCGCGCTGGCCCTCCCACTACCTGGGAGTACCTCCCAGGCCGGAGGCTCTGAGGGAAGTTCCGGCTGGGTGATCGACACACCCGGCGTACGCTCCTTCGGCCTCAATCACATCGACCCCTCGCGGGTCATCCACGCCTTCCCCGACCTGGAGCCGGGGACCGTGGACTGCCCGCGCGCCTGCAGCCACGACGAGAAGGACTGCGCGCTGGACGAGTGGGTGGCCCAGGGACACGCGGAACCGGCCCGGCTGTTCTCGCTGCGCCGGCTGCTGGCCACCCGGGAGCGGCGGGAAGGCGACTGACCGGAAGGGGTTTGGAGTCGGCCCAGTGCGGTAAAGCCAGTGCGACAAAGGGATCACCACACCGGACCGGGGCGGCATCCGGTCCGGTGCCGTTCCAAGCGGCACGGGAGGCAATCTGATGGCGTGGCTGCTCGTCGTGGTCGCCGGGCTGCTGGAAACGGGCTTCGCCGTCTGTCTCAAGCTCTCCCACGGCTTCACCCGGCTCTGGCCGACCATCGCCTTCTGCGCCTTCGCGCTGGGCAGCTTCGGCTTGCTCACCCTCTCGCTGCGCAAGCTGGACGTGGGCCCGGCGTACGCGGTGTGGACCGGCATCGGGGCGGCCGGCACCGCCCTGTACGGCATGGTCTTCCTGGGTGACCTGGTGTCCACACTCAAGATCGTCTCGATCTCCCTGGTGATCATCGGGGTGATCGGCCTCCAGCTCTCCGGCTCCGCGCACTGACCCTCCCGGCGGACCCCCTGAGGGGTCGAGCACCCGCCAGAGGGCGGTAACCGCTCAGCCGGACGACGGACGCACAGCCGGACGCGGTGGTCCTGTGGCTCGGGCGCGACGCCGGTCGATACTGTTCGACCATGCCCGACTACCACGATGACCTGCGCCTGGCCCACGTGCTGGCCGACTCCGCCGACGCCACCACCATGGAGCGGTTCAAGGCGCTCGACCTCAAGGTGGAGACCAAACCCGACATGACCCCCGTCAGCGAGGCGGACAAGGCCGCCGAGGAGCTGATCCGCGCCTCGCTGCAGCGTGCCCGCCCGCGCGACGCCATGCTCGGCGAGGAGTTCGGCAGCGAGGGCACCGGCCTGCGCCGCTGGGTCATCGACCCGATCGACGGCACCAAGAACTACGTCCGCGGGGTGCCGGTCTGGGCCACCCTGATCGCCCTGATGGAGCGCGGCGAGGGCGGCGACCGCCCGGTGGTGGGCGTGGTGTCGGCACCGGCGCTGGGCCGCCGCTGGTGGGCGGCGGAGGGGCTGGGCGCGTACACCGGCCGCAGCCTGTCCTCGGCGAGCCGGCTGCGGGTCTCCCAGGTGAACCGCCTGAGCGACGCCTCGTTCGCGTACGCCTCGCTGGGCGGCTGGGAGGAGCGGGGCAAGCTGAACGACTTCCTGGACCTGACCCGGGCCTGCTGGCGGACCCGGGCGTACGGGGACTTCTGGCCGTACATGATGGTCGCCGAGGGCTCGGTGGACATCTGCGCCGAACCGGAGCTGTCGCTGTGGGACATGGCGGCCTGCGCGGTGGTGGTACAGGAGGCGGGCGGCCTGTTCACCGGGCTGGACGGCCGACCCGGCCCGCACAGCGGCAACGCGGCGGCGTCCAACGGCCTGTTGCACGAGGAGCTCCTCGACTACCTGCGTTGAGCGCGGTCGCACCGCCGGAGGCGCCACCGGGGCGGGGGCGCGCCGCTCGCCCCGAGTGCGCCTCTTGTGGGCCACCCAGGTGCATGTGAACATGAGAATCCACCCGCTTGTGAACTTGTGAAAGCGTTCACAGGGTACGGAACCCCCGGCTCGGCACCGGAGGTTGACCAAGGAGGTGGCTCCACTCCATGCCCCCTATCGTCCGTGACGCCATGAGCTCCGTGATCGTCACCATCGGCCCCACCCACACCCTCCGCCAGGCGGCCCGACTGATGTCCGCCCGCCGGGTCGGGGCGGCCGTCGTCTTCGACCCCGACACCCCCTTGCCCGGCATCCTCACCGAGCGCGACATCCTGAACTCGGTGGGCGCGGGCCAGAACCCCGACCTGGAGACCGCCCAGGCGCACACCACCACCTCGGTCGTCTGCGCGGCCCCCGAGTGCCCGCTGGAGGAGGCCGCGGCGGCGATGGTGCGCGGCGGCTTCCGCCATCTGATCGTCCTGGACGACCAGGGGCCGGCCGGCGTGCTGTCGGTGCGCGACATCGTGCGGATCTGGATCCCCTCCCAGCGGTCGACCGACGCCCTGCCGGTCTGACGGGCACCGCCCGAGCGGCCCGCGGGACGGACGAGAACGGCGGAACGGCGGAACGGCGGAAACACAGAGAAGGACGGGAACGACGAGAACACGGAGAGGTCGGAGCCCCATGGCATCCGACCTCTCCGCTTGCCGGGGCAAGCACCCTCGGCCACACCTGGACTTGTGACCTTCGGGCACGTGCCGTAAGCACATCCTACATTAGACATAATCCAAGTCAAGATGACCTATGGAATCGTACTGAATCCGACCATGGAGCCGCCGCTGGTACTCTGGTCCTTATCTGACTGATGGGTGAATCGCATGAGTGACCTGCTGGAACGACTCAGAGGACGCGGCTGGCGGCTGACGGCGCAGCGCCGTGTCGTGGCCGAGGTGCTCAACGGGGACCATGTGCACTACACCGCCGACGAGGTGCACGCGCGGGCGATCGAGCGCCTGCCCGAGATCTCCCGGGCCACCGTCTACAACACGCTCGGCGAGCTGGTCTCGCTGGGCGAGGTGATCGAGGTCAGCACCGACGGCCGCGCCAAGCGGTACGACCCCAACGCCCACCGGGCCCACCAGCACCTGGTCTGCTCGCGCTGCGGCACCATCCGGGACGTCCACCCCTCCGGCAACCCGCTGGCCGACCTGCCCGCCGAGGAGCGCTTCGGCTTCGCGGTCTCCGCCGTGGAGGTCACCTACCGGGGCCTGTGCCCCGAGTGCGCGGCGACCGAGCCCGCCGGCCAGCCCGCCTGACCCATCCGGCCCCGGGGCCGGGGCTGGATGCCCCCGGGCAGTCGCCCAGCGCACATACACTCAGGGCCCGGATCCTGAAGGATCCGGGCCCTGAGTTCTCGTAGCGGGGACAGGATTTGAACCTGCGACCTCTGGGTTATGAGCCCAGCGAGCTACCGAGCTGCTCCACCCCGCGTCGGTGTGCAGTAACTGTAACCCGCCCCGAAGGCCCACGCAAATCCGATGCCCCCGACCCTCTGGACGCGGCGGCGGAGCCGGTCCGCACCCCGCCCGGGGCCGGGCTCAGGCCGAGAGTTCCTGCTGGAGCGCGTCCCGCAGCCGGGCGGCGCGCTCGGCGACCTCCGCCGGGCCGAGCTCGACCGCGCGGGCGCACCACTGCTGCCCTTCGGCCAGCTGTCCGCGGCGGGCCGCGAGCAGGGCGAGCCGCAGCGCGGCCCGGCCGTGCCCGGCCTCCGCGGCACGCGCCCACCACAGGGCCGCCTCCGGCTCGCTGCCCTCCCGGGCCAGCAGCAGTCCGAGGTTGAACGCCCCGTTGCTGCTGCCCGCCTCGGCGGCCGTGCGGTACCAGCGGGCGGCCTCGACCACATCGCCGCGGGCGGCGGCCAGCATCCCGATCCGCACCTGGGCGCGCCGGTGGCCCTGGCGGGCCGCCTGCTCGTACCACCGGGCGCACTCCGGGGGCGTCGCCCCCTCCTCCGCGCCCTGGCCCGCCGCGCTCTCCGTGTCCGGCCGGTCCAGCAGCAGCCCCAGCCGGAAGGCGGCCTCCGCGCTGCCGCCCTTGGCCGCGCAGCGCAGGTGCCGCTCGGCGGCCTGGTCGTCACCGTCCCGCTGGAGGGCGATGGCCACCTGGAGCGCGGCCTCGGTGTGCCCTCCGGTGGCGGCCCGCTCGTACCACTGGTGGGCGAACCCCTCCTCGCCGCGCCCGGCGTGCAGGATGCCGAGGTTGAAGGCAGCGTCCACGCTGCCCGCCTCGGCCGCCTTGGAGAACCAGGGCTCCGCCCCGGCCGCGTCGCCGCGCTGGAGGAGCAGGACCGCCAGCGCGTTGGCCGCCTCGCGGTGCCCGGAGTAGGCGGCGCGCCGGTACCACTGCTCGGCCTGGACCCCGCGCCCCTGCTCGGCGCAGAGCAGCCCGAGGTTGTACGCGCCGTTGTGGTCGCCGGCCTCCAGCGCGGCGCGGTACCAGCGCTCGGCGGTCTGCGTCTCGCCCCGGTCGGCGTGGAGCGCGCCCAGCGCGTTGGCCGCGTTCCCGTCGCCGTCCTGGGCGGCGCGGTGCCACCAGACGGCGGCGCTGTCCGGGTCGCCCGCGTCCCGCAGCAGGAAGCCCAGTGCGCAGGCGGCGCGCGACTCGCCGTCCTTGGCGGACATCAGGTACCAGCGCCCGGCCTCCTGGGTCTCCCCCCGCTCTTCCAGCAGGGTGCCCAGGTGGAGCGCGGCGCGCCGGTGGCCGCGCGCCGCGGCCTGCCGGTACCACTGCTCGATCTCCCCGTCGCGCGCGGCGGCGCCGGCACCGGTCGTACCGGCGCCGGTGCGCCCCGCCCCGGTACGTCCGGTGCCGGTGCGGCCCACTCCGGTGCGCCCGGTGCCGGTCTGCCCGCGCTCGGCCTCGGTCGCGCGCTGGTCGAGGATGCGGGCGAGCCGGTAGGCGGCCTCCCGGTGGCCGCGCTCGGCGGCGGACCGGAACCAGCGCTCGGCGCCGATGTCGCTGCGGTGCTCCAGGAGATCGGCGAGGGCGTAGGCGCCGAGCGCGTGCCCGGACTCGGCGGACTGGCGCAGCCAGTACTCGGCGGCCGTCTCGTCACCGCGCTCACGGTGGTGGCGGCCCAGCGCGTGGGCCGCGGCGGCCGATCCGGCCACCGCGGCGGTACGCCACCACTCCGCGGCCTCGTCCAGTCGGCCCCGCTGGTGCAGGAGGACACCGAGGTTGTTGGCTGCCGCGCGGTCGCCCGCGGCAGTGGCGGCCCGCAGATGGGGCTCGGCTCCGTCGAGGTCGCCGCGGCGCAGCAGGAGGGACCCGAGAACACTCATGGCCGCGGTGTCGCCGGCCTCGGCGGCACGGCGGTGCCGCGTCTCGTCCTCGGCCTCGTCGTGCGACTGCACAAACCGCCCTGTCTCCAACAGACTTGCCCTGTCCCCCATAAATTCCATGGTCGCACCACCCGCAACGCGCGTACACCTGGTATACCGCAGCCTGTGAGGTCACTTCAGCGTTTTGTCGACATGCCCACAGAGAGATAAGTCAAACGTGTGAAGCCCCCGTGCGGTAGTGGACGCACGACAAAGGCCCGGATCCTTGAGGATCCGGGCCTCGTCGCTGAGTAGCGGGGACAGGATTTGAACCTGCGACCTCTGGGTTATGAGCCCAGCGAGCTACCGAGCTGCTCCACCCCGCGCCGTTGTGCGTTTACCGTACCACGGCGCGGGGTGGCGCCTGCTCAACCGTCCTGCGCCCCCTGCTTGTCCGGCTCCTCGCCGGGCTGGCCGCCGGACTCGCCGTCCGACGCCTGGTCGGCCTTGCCGTCCGGCTTCTGGTCAGCCTTGTCACCGGACTTCTGCTCGGCCTTCTGCTCGGCCTCGACCGCCTTCTTCAGGGCCGCCTTGACCTCCTTCTGCGCCTTCTCGTAGGCGCCCCAGTCCGGCCCGCCCTTCTTGGCCAGTGCCGCCTCGCCCGCCGCGAGGGCGTCCTGGGCGTCCTTCAGCGCCTGCCGCACCGTGGGGTCGGTGCTGGTGCCCGGTGGCAGCTTGCCGGTGCCCGGTGGCTGCTGGGTGGACGGCGCCTTCTGCCCGAAGGCCACGTCCAGCGCCTGCTCCAGGGTGTCCTCGAAGGCGATGCGGTCACCGCCGTCGGACACCAGCACCTTCTTCAGCAGCGGGTAGTCCGTGTCGGCGCCCCGGACGTAGACCGGCTCCACGTAGAGCAGACCGCCGTCCAGCGGCACGGTGAGCAGGTTTCCGTACTCCACCGTCGAGTCGCCGCCCTTGAGCAGCCGGATACTCTCGGCGATCTTGGGTTTGGAGTTGAAGAGGCTCTGCACCAGCTGCGGCCCGGACACCGGTGTGTTGGGTGGCAGCTTCAGCAGTCTTATGGTGCCGTACTTCTTGCTCGTGGCATCGGCGTCCACCGCCATGAAGGCGCCCAGCGTGCTGCGCTTGTTGGGCGTGAAGGTGGTGGTGAGCGAGAAGGTCTGCTCCTTCTCGCCCGGCATCCGCAGGCTCAGGTAGTACGGCGGGACCGAATTGCCCTTGTTCGTCGGGTCGTCCGGGACCTGCCACACCTCACTGCCGCTGTAGAACTGCGCCGGGTCGGTCACGTGGTAGCGGGTGAGCAGCTCGCGCTGCACCTTGAACAGGTCCTGCGGGTAGCGGAAGTGCTCCATCAGGCTGTCGCTTATCTCGCTGCGCGGCTTGACCGTGCCGGGGAACGCCTTGCGCCAGGTCTTCAGGACCGGGTCCTCGGTGTCCCACTCGTAGAGCTTGACGGTGCCGTCGTACGCGTCGACGGTCGCCTTCACGGAGTTCCGGATGTAGTTGACCTTGTTCTGCTGCGCCACCACCTCGCGCTCCCCGTCGGTCAGGGAGTCGGCGGTGGTGTCGCCCAGGGTGGTCCGCGAGGAGTAGGGGTAGTTGTTGACCGTGGTGTAGGCGTCCACGATCCACTGGATGCGCCCGTCGACCACCGCCGGGTAGGCGTCGCCGTCGATGGTCAGCCAGGGCGCGACCGCCTCGACCCGCTCCTTGGGGGTGCGGTGGTAGAGGATCCGCGAACCGTCGCCGATGGCGCCGGAGTAGAGGATCTGCGGCTCACCGAAGGCCAGGGCGTACGCGGCCCGGTTGAGCGGGTTGGACAGGCTCACCCCGCTCTTGCCCTTGTAGGTGTAGGTCTCCTCCTCGCCGTTGTCCCCGGAGTAGTCGAGCTCCTTCTGCGGACCGCCGACGATCGAGTAGTCGGTGGTGCCCTCGCCGTAGTAGATCCGCTGCTCGTAGTCGGGGAAGGCGCCCTTGGTGGGAAGGTCCTTCTCGGTGAACTCCGGCAGGCCGTTCTTGGTGACCGAGGTGCCCTTGGCCGCGACCGCGCCGTAGCCGTGGGTGTACTTGAAGTGGTCGTTGATCCAGTTGCGCTCGGGACCGGGGATGCCCTCGATGTCCAGCTCGCGCAGACCGATGACGGTGTCCTCCTCCTTGCCGTCCGCGGTCTTGTAGCGGTCGATGTCCAGCGTGCGGGGGAAGCCGTAGTACCCCCGGACCTGCTGGCGCTGGTGGAAGGCGGGCGAGACCACGTTGGGGTCGAGCAGCCGCAGGTTCGCGGTGCTGTCCGCGTCGGCGCGCAGCTGCTTGTTGTCCGCGTCGCTCTCGCCGGAGTAGTCCTTGGGCGCCACCGTGTCGATGCCGTACGCCTTGCGGGTGGCGTCGATGTTCTTCTGGATGTACGGCGCTTCCTTGGCCTGCTCGTTCGGCTGGACCTGGAACTTCTGCACGATCGCCGGGTAGAGCCCGCCGACCAGCACCGCGGAGAGCACCATCAGCCCGAAGCCGATCACCGGCAGCTGCCAGGTGCGCCGCCACAGGGTGGCGAAGAACAGCCCGGCGCAGATCACCGCGATGCAGAACAGGATCGTCTTCGCCGGCAGGTAGGCGTTGGCGTCCACGTACCGCAGGCCGGTCCAGTTGCCGGTGGCCTTGAAGTCACTGGACTTGACCGCCAGCCCGTACCGGTCGAGCCAGTACGCGACCGCCTTCAGCGCCACGAAGACACCCAGCAGCACCGACAGGTGGCCGGTGGCCGCCCCGGTGGCCCGTGCCCCGGGGCTGGTGATCCGCAGCCCGCCGTACAGGTAGTGCACCAGCACCGCGGCGATCAGCGACAGCACCGTGGCCGCGAAGCCGAAGCTCAGCAGGAAGCGGTACCAGGGCAGGTCGAAGGTGTAGAAGGAGATGTCCTTGTGGAACTGCGGGTCCTTCTCGTGGAACGAGACCCCGTTGACCCACAGCAGCCAGGTGCGCCACTGGCCGGAGGCGGAGGCGCCGGCGATCAGGCCGACCAGCGCGGTGACCCCGATCAGCACCCAGGTCTTGTAGGGCGCGATGGCCATCCGGTAGCGGTCCAGGCTCTGCTGCTCCAGCGACATCGCGCTCAGCGGCGGGCGCAGCCGGTGCGCCAGCCAGATGTTGAAGCCCACGGAGAGCGACATCAGCAGGCCGAAGACGGCGAACAGGCCGATCTTGGTCCACAGGGTGGTGGTGAAGACCGAGGTGTAGTGGACCGAGCGGTACCACAACCAGTCGGTCCAGAACCCGGCGAACATGACGAAGAGCATCGCCAGTACGGCCAGCACACCCAGGGTCATCAGGAGGGTACGGACCCGCCGCGACGGTCGGCCGACTCTGATCCGTGGCCCCGTGGGGCCTCCGCCGCGGTCCGGCATCTGGAAAGCCAAGGTGCGCACCTCGAAGTTCGCTGTCGAATGAGCGGGCCCCGGAATCGTAGGACCCCACCCATGCAACTTACTCAGGCTTTACCCAGTTCCCGTTTTCGGGTCCGATCAGGGCACGATATTGAGCATGTCCAACCTTCCCGACCCTTCCGGGCCCTCCGAGCCGCCCCAGACTCCGATGGCCGCCAACCCGCTCACCCGTGCCGCGTTGGAGATCGACGAGTACGCCGCGGGTCTCGGCTGGGACCAGCCGGCCCGGCTGTTCGCCCTGGTCGACACCGCCCAGCTGCGCGCCCAGGAGCCCGCACTCGCCGCCCAGCTCGGCCTGGAGGAGAGCGCCGGGGACACCACCGGCCCCTCCTACACCCCGATCGAGCAGGACGAGCTGCCCGCGGGCGCCGCCCTGGACGAGTTCCTGGGCACCATCGCCTGGCCGGACGCGGTGGTCGGCTGCGCGCTGACCGTGGAGCGGCAGATGCTCCCGCCGTCGGCCGAGGCGTCCGTCCCCAAGAACCTGAGCGGGGCCAAGCTGGCGGCCTGGGTCGCCCGGCACCCGGACCGGCAGGAGGTGCGGATGACGGTCGCGGTGCTGCGCGACGGGGCGCGGGAGGCCGCGGTGCGGCTGCGTGAGAAGGACTCGCCGACCGAGGTGCTGACCGGCCCGGACCTGGTGCCGGGGCTGGCCGAGGCGCTGGCCGCGACCTTCGCCGACTGAGTCCGCGGGTCGGGTGCGCGCCGGGTCCCGGCCCGGCGCGGCGCCCGCCCCGGCGGCCCGGCCCGGTCCGCCGAGGCCGGGCCGGGCCGGTCGCCGCAGGCCAGGGCCTGGGGCCGGCCGGCTGAGAGTCAGCTCTTGGCGCAGCTGGGCAGACCGGCCGCGTCACCCTTGCCGATCTTCTCCACGGCGTGCGCCGCGTCCTTGAGGGTGTCCACCTTGACCAGGGTCAGACCGCCCGGCACGTGCTTGGCGGCCTCCGCGCAGTTGTCCTTCGGGGTCAGGAAGTACTCGGCGCCCTTGCCCCGCGCGGCGATCATCTTCATGGCGATGCCGCCGATCGGGCCCACCTGGCCGTCCTCCTCGATGGTGCCGGTGCCCGCGATGAACTTGCCGCCGGTCAGCTTGCCCGGAGTGAGCTTGTCGACCAGGCCCAGGGAGAACATCAGTCCGGCGCTGGGGCCGCCGACGTCCGCCAGCCGGATGTTCATCGAGAAGGGGAAGGTGTAGTCGGTCGCCGCCTGGATGCCGACGACGGCCCGGTCCTTGGCGCCCGCGCCCTTGGCCGCGTGCCCCTTCTCGGCGGGCGCCTTGCCTGTGGTGATGGTCACCTGCTTGGTCTCCCGCGGCTCGGTGCCCCGCTTCTCGGCCTGCCGGGCCTTGTCGGCGGGGACCACGGTGAAGACCACCTTCTGGCCCGGCTTGTGCCGGGTGACCAGCTTGCCGACGTCCTCGGGGCCCTTGACCGCCGTGCCGTCGACCTCCTTGATCACATCGCCGGCGTGCAGCCGGCCCTGGGCCGGGCTGTCCTTGAAGACGGTGCCGACCACCACATGGGAGCGGACCGGGATCTTCAGGTATCGCAGGGCCGCGACCTTGGCGGCCTCCTGGGACTGGCTGAACTCCTCGGCGCTCTCCTGGCTGACCTGTTCCGGAGTCTTGTCGTCCGGGTAGAGGGTGTCGTGCGGTACCACGATGCGGTCGTCCGCGATCCAGCCGTAGACCGCCTCGAAGAGGTTCATCTTGTATTCCGGGCCGGTGACCCTGACCGTCGTCATGTTGAGGTTGCCGCTGGTCGGGTAGGTCTTGCGGCCGGAGATCTCCAGCACCCGCATGCCCTTGTGGTCC
This sequence comes from Streptomyces palmae, assembly GCF_004684805.1. GTDB lineage: Bacteria > Actinomycetota > Actinomycetes > Streptomycetales > Streptomycetaceae > Streptomyces > Streptomyces palmae. The sequence goes on along the minus strand of NZ_SRID01000100.1, from coordinate 198 downwards.
TTGCCCAGCGTGTTGTACGTGGGGCCGGGCGACATCTCGGCGTACGGCACGGGGATGATCAGCAATGCCGTGAAGAGCAGCGCGATCAACGTCAGGAGCGAGGCGAGCATCGTCGCGGAGCGGCGTGGCATGGAACGACAGTACGGGACGGGCGCGCCGGCCCACCGTGGGGGCTGCCCGGATGAAGACCGCCCAGCC